>NZ_LT622816.1:0-504614 GCF_900099485.1 Corynebacterium sp. MC3 | reverse complement strand
TTTGCGGTATGGGATGAGCTCGCGGCCTATCAGCTTGTTGGTGGGGTAATGGCCTACCAAGGCGTCGACGGGTAGCCGGCCTGAGAGGGTGTACGGCCACATTGGGACTGAGATACGGCCCAGACTCCTACGGGAGGCAGCAGTGGGGAATATTGCACAATGGGCGCAAGCCTGATGCAGCGACGCCGCGTGGGGGATGAAGGCCTTCGGGTTGTAAACTCCTTTCGCTAGGGACGAAGCATTTTTGTGACGGTACCTGGAGAAGAAGCACCGGCTAACTACGTGCCAGCAGCCGCGGTAATACGTAGGGTGCGAGCGTTGTCCGGAATTACTGGGCGTAAAGAGCTCGTAGGTGGTTTGTCGCGTCGTTTGTGTAAGTCCACAGCTTAACTGTGGGACTGCAGGCGATACGGGCATAACTTGAGTGCTGTAGGGGAGACTGGAATTCCTGGTGTAGCGGTGAAATGCGCAGATATCAGGAGGAACACCGATGGCGAAGGCAGGTCTCTGGGCAGTAACTGACGCTGAGGAGCGAAAGCATGGGTAGCGAACAGGATTAGATACCCTGGTAGTCCATGCCGTAAACGGTGGGCGCTAGGTGTGAGTCCCTTCCACGGGATTTGTGCCGTAGCTAACGCATTAAGCGCCCCGCCTGGGGAGTACGGCCGCAAGGCTAAAACTCAAAGGAATTGACGGGGGCCCGCACAAGCGGCGGAGCATGTGGATTAATTCGATGCAACGCGAAGAACCTTACCTGGGCTTGACATGTAGCGGATCGCCGCAGAGATGTGGTTTCCCTTGTGGTCGCTATACAGGTGGTGCATGGTTGTCGTCAGCTCGTGTCGTGAGATGTTGGGTTAAGTCCCGCAACGAGCGCAACCCTTGTCTTATGTTGCCAGCACGTAATGGTGGGGACTCATGAGAGACTGCCGGGGTTAACTCGGAGGAAGGTGGGGATGACGTCAAATCATCATGCCCCTTATGTCCAGGGCTTCACACATGCTACAATGGTCGGTACAGCGCGTTTGCTACCTTGTGAGGGGATGCTAATCGCACAAAGCCGGCCTTAGTTCGGATTGGGGTCTGCAACTCGACCCCATGAAGTCGGAGTCGCTAGTAATCGCAGATCAGCAACGCTGCGGTGAATACGTTCCCGGGCCTTGTACACACCGCCCGTCACGTCATGAAAGTTGGTAACACCCGAAGCCAGTGGCCTGTCATGGGAGCTGTCGAAGGTGGGATCGGCGATTGGGACGAAGTCGTAACAAGGTAGCCGTACCGGAAGGTGCGGCTGGATCACCTCCTTTCTAAGGAGTTTTATTTTGTTGGCCCACAGTTGTGGGCTTGGTTGTTGGTTGAGTCACCGTGGGTGTGGCTGCCAATTGTTGTTTCCGGGTGGAGACACACCAGCTCCAGACTGTCATGCATTCGTGTGGTGGTTGTGGTTGTGGTTGCAGTGTGGCCGGGTTTTTGTAGTCAAAAATGAAGTAATAGTTATTGTGTGTTGGTGCACTGTTGGGTGTCTGAGGCAGCAGTTGTGTTGTCTTGATTGATTCCGCGTGTTGATCACTGACTTGTTTGGTTGGTGGTTGGTGTGTGGGGTGTGTTGTGTGAGAACTGTATAGTGGACGCGAGCATCTTTATTCTTGTGGAAGAATTTTTTGATTGTAAGTTTGCCTAACAACAAGTGATTGTCATGCTGTTTGTGTGTGGTGGTTGTTTGTTGTTTGTTTGTTGTGTGTTTTTGTTTTGTTACAAGGGCGTACGGTGGATGCCTTGGCATGCTTAGCCGATGAAGGACGTGTGAGGCTGCGTTATGCCTCGGGGAGTTGCCAACAAAGCGTTGATCCGAGGATGTCCGAATGGGGAAACCTGGCACTTGTTATGGAGTGTTACCTGCAGATGAATGTATAGTCTGTGTGGGGGTTACGCGGGGAAGTGAAACATCTCAGTACCCGTAGGAGAAGAAAACAATTGTGATTCTGCTAGTAGTGGCGAGCGAACGTGGATGAGGCTAAACCATGCGTGTGTGATACCTGGCAGGGGTTGCGCGTGTGGTGTTGTGGGCGATGATTGTGGGTATGCTGCCATGTACCCCTATGATGCGGCGTGTTAGCGGAAGTCACCTGGGATGGTGTGCCGGAGAGGGTGAGAGCCCCTGTACGTGAAGGCGTGTCGTGTTGTGGTGATTGTTTGCCCGAGTAGCAGTGGGCTCGTGGAATCTGCTGTGAATCTGCCGGGACCACCCGGTAAGCCTAAATACTAAGTGTGACCGATAGTGAATAAGTACCGTGAGGGAATGGTGAAAAGTACCCCGGGAGGGGAGTGAAAGAGTTCCTGAAACCGTGCGCTTACAATCCGTCAGAGCACCGCGTGTGTGTGATGGCGTGCCTTTTGAAGAATGAGCCTGCGAGTCAGCGGCATGTCGCGAGGTTAACCCGTGTGGGGTAGTCGTAGCGAAAGCGAATCCTAATTGGGTGTTGTTTAGTGGCATGTCCTGGACCCGAAGCGGGGTGATCTACCCATGGCCAGTGTGAAGCAGCTGTAAGAGGTTGTGGAGGCGCGAACCCACTTAGGTTGAAAACTGAGGGGATGAGTTGTGGGTAGGGGTGAAAGGCCAATCAAACTCCGTGATAGCTGGTTCTCCCCGAAATGCATTTAGGTGCAGCGTTATAGTAGTTTGCCGGAGGTAGAGCTACTGGTTGGTTGAGCGGGACTATCATCTTAGCAACATCAGCCAAACTCCGAATGCCGGTTAAGTGTTCTATAGCAGTGAGACTGTGGGGGATAAGCTTCATAGTCGAGAGGGAAACAGCCCAGATCGCCGGTTAAGGCCCCTAAGGGTGTACTAAGTGGAAAAGGATGTGGGATCGCGAAGACAGCCAGGAGGTTGGCTTAGAAGCAGCCATCCTTGAAAGAGTGCGTAATAGCTCACTGGTCGAGTGGTTCTGCGCCGACAATGTAGTGGGGCTCAAGTACACCGCCGAAGCCGCGGCATAGTTTTTACTATGGGTAGGGGAGCGTCGTGCATGGGGTGAAGCCATACTGTAAGGGGTGGTGGACTGTGTGCGAGTGAGAATGCAGGCATGAGTAACGAGAGATACGTGAGAATCGTATCCGCTGGATGACTAAGGGTTCCTGGGTCAAGTTCGTCTTCCCAGGGTGAGTCGGGTCCTAAGGCGAGGCCGACAGGCGTAGTCGATGGTCAACGGGTTGATATTCCCGTACCCGTATGCATGCGACAAAGAGTGAAGCGGTGATACTAACCACCCTGAACTGGCAACATGCGCATCCTTTTGGGTGTGTGGTTGTTGGTGATGCGTGGGGCCTGATCCGTGGTAGTTCAGTGATGGGGTGACGCAGTCAGGTAGCCGCGCCAAGTGTTGGATATCTTGGTGTAAGCGTGTGGCACGTCGACTTGTGAAATGCGGTCGATATTTTGTGTGAGGCGTGATGCGTAGCCCAATTGTTGGGTGATGGTGGTGATCCTTTGCTGTCGAGAAAAGCCTCTAGCGATGTGTGTGTATGGCCCGTACCCGAAACCGACACAGGTGGTCAGGTAGAGAATACTAAAGCGGTCGGGTGAACTGTGGTTAAGGAATTCGGCAAATTGCCCCCGTAACTTCGGGAGAAGGGGGGCCCTTGCTGGTTGCATGCTGTTTCGGTGTGTTGCTGGTGGGGGTCGCAGAGAATAGAGGGGAGCGACTGTTTATCAAAAACACAGGTCCGTGCGAAGACGGTTAAGTTGATGTATACGGACTGACGCCTGCCCGGTGCTGGAAGGTTAAGAGGACCTGTTAGGACGCATGTCCGAAGCGGAGAATTTAAGCCCCAGTAAACGGCGGTGGTAACTATAACCATCCTAAGGTAGCGAAATTCCTTGTCGGGTAAGTTCCGACCTGCACGAATGGCGTAACGACTCCCCTGCTGTCTCAACCACAGGCCCGGTGAAATTGCAGTACGAGTAAAGATGCTCGTTTCGCGCGGCAGGACGAAAAGACCCCGGGACCTTCACTATAGCTTGGTATTGGTATTCGGTGCGGTTTGTGTAGGATAGGTGGGAGACTGTGAAGTGGTCACGCTAGTGATTGTGGAGTCGTTGTTGAAATACCACTCTGACCGTAGTGGATGTCTAACCTTGGCCCATGATCTGGGTTGGGGACAGTGCCTGGTGGGTAGTTTAACTGGGGCGGTTGCCTCCCAAAATGTAACGGAGGCGCCCAAAGGTTCCCTCAGCCTGGTTGGCAATCAGGTGGTGAGTGTAAGTGCACAAGGGAGCTTGACTGTGAGACTTACAAGTCGAGCAGGGACGAAAGTCGGGACTAGTGATCCGGCACCTACTTGTGGATGTGGTGTCGCTCAACGGATAAAAGGTACCCCGGGGATAACAGGCTGATCTTCCCCAAGAGTCCATATCGACGGGATGGTTTGGCACCTCGATGTCGGCTCGTCGCATCCTGGGGCTGGAGTAGGTCCCAAGGGTTGGGCTGTTCGCCCATTAAAGCGGCACGCGAGCTGGGTTCAGAACGTCGTGAGACAGTTCGGTCTCTATCCGCCGCGCGCGTTGAAACTTGAAGAAGGCTGTCCCTAGTACGAGAGGACCGGGACGGACGTACCTCTGGTGTGCCAGTTGTTCCGCCAGGAGCAGGGCTGGTTGGCTACGTACGGGAGGGATAACCGCTGAAAGCATCTAAGCGGGAAGCCTGTTTTGAGATGAGGTTTCGTTTGAGGTTCCCTAGAGATGATGGGGTTGATAGGCCGGATCTGGTAGCACTGTGAGGTGTGTAAGGTGACTGGTACTAATTACACCGAGACTAAAACAAAACACATGGTGTGCATTGTTTATGGTCAAGAGTTTTGAGTGTTCTTCCGTGTAAAGAAGTAGTGTTTGCGTCCACTGTGCAGTGTCTGGCATGACATGCCTGTGCTGATATGTGAATATTGTCGTTGTTATCAACAGTATTGTGTTGGCACGATTTTGGTCGTGTCGGTGGTTGATGGCGGCGGGGAAACGCCCGGTCCCTTTCCGAACCCGGTTAGCTAAGCCCGCCCGCGCTGATGGTACTGCACCTGGGAGGGTGTGGGAGAGTAGGTTACCGCCGGCCTATAACTTCATTTTCTTGTGTGTGGTGGGTTCCATTATTCCCGTTGTTGGGGGTGGTGGTACCCACCACACTCTTTTTTGTGCACCCCCACAACAAACAACGAGGGCCGTCTCTACGAAGTCTGATGACGCCAGCGCTCCTTGTTTGTAGACTCAGAGGTGCAACTCTGGCTGACCGGATGATTGGGAATTTGTTTCAACAGGTGCACAATAAGTTCTTTTTTTCGGACATTCCTGTTTATAATGACTTGTTCCAATAGAAAGGTGTTTCATGTCCGATCGCTCTAACGAGAGACCACGTCGCAACCACGGTTCTTCTTCCTCCAAGGGGCGGAACGGGCGGCCAGGCAATGGGGGCCGGAAAGGTCGGCGCGACGACAGTAGGGATCGTCGCAATGATCGCAGCGGTGACGGCCGTGGTAGGAGCAGAAACGCTCGTCCTGGCGGCGATGAAGAACGCAAATTCAACAATCGTCACAATCGCTCGCAGCCTCGTCGGCAGGGCTACCGCGAGGATAGGATGGCTCAAAAGCTTTCTGAACCCGACCTGCCTTCCGATCTTGACATCAGTGTTCTCGACCCGTCCGTGCTGCAAGATTTGAAGGTGTTGTCACATGACAACGCAACTCGCGTCGCGAAGCACATGATTATGGCTGCAGATCTGCTCGACGACGACCCGGCGCTTGCCTTGCGTCATGCTAGGGCAGCAAAGAATCGTGCCGGACGTGTTGGGGTTGTTCGTGAAACGAATGGTGTAATCGCTTACCACGCAGGTGAGTGGAAAGAGGCACTTTCTGAGCTGCGAGCTGCCCGGCGCATGAGTGGCGGCCCTGGGCTTTTGGCTGTGATGGCTGACGCTGAACGCGGACTTGGTCGCCCCGAGAAGGCGTTGGAGCTTGGACGGAGTCCTGAGGTGCGCGACCTCGATCGTGAGGGACGCATTGAGCTTGCCATCGTTCTATCCGGTGCGCGCCGTGATCTGGGCCAGGTTGATTCTGCGATTGCGACGTTGGAGCGTGAACGTCCGAACAAGGACGAGCGGGACGTCTCTGCAATGCGTTTGTCTTACGCCTACGCTGACGCATTGCTGGCTGCTGGCAGAAAGGCTGAAGCGGCTGACTGGTTCAAGCATGTTATTGAGTTGGATCCGGAGATGCTGACGGATGCGAAGCAGCGTTTGGAAGAGACGGAGTAGTGGCTTTGGATTCTCTTGCTCATCAATATGACGTGTTGCTCTTTGACTTAGACGGCACGGTTTGGGAGGGCGGCCGCGCGTTAGACAATGCAGTTTCCAGCATCATCGAATGTGGTGTGACACCTTTCTACATCACGAATAATGCATCCCGTCCTTCGGCCCTTGTCGCCGAAATGCTTGGTGAAATTGGGCTAGAGTGCTCGAGTAAGGAGATCATTACTTCAGCAGAGGCAGCTTTGGAGCTAGCGCGACCCCTGTTGAAAGAGGATGATCCCGTCCTTGTTCTTGGTGCGCAGTCGTTCAAAGACTTGGTTTCTGGGGCCGGTTATCGCGTAGTCTCTAGTGCTGACGACGCACCAGTCGTGGTGCTACAAGGGCACTGCCCAGAAACTGGGTGGCGTGAGCTGTCTGAAGCAGCGTTGGCGATTCGCAACCGGGCGGTCTACTTGGCTTCAAACCTTGATACTTCCTTGCCGATGGAGCGGGGGCTTATGGTTGGTAATGGCTCGATGGTGGCGGCGGTGACGTCGGCAACCGGCGTTGTCCCAGAGGCGGCCGGAAAGCCGGAACCGGCTATGTTCCATCAGGCTGTGAAGCTGTCGGGTGCTACGCGAGCGTTGGCGGTCGGTGACCGTTTAGATACCGATATTGCCGGTGGAAATCGTGCGGGGATGGATACGTTGCAGGTACTTACAGGTGTGTCTGGTCCTTATGCTTTGTTGGCGGCTAAGCCGGTGGAGCGCCCGACATATATTGGTGATGACTTGGGTAGCCTCTTGGCAGATGCGGAGAGCTTGCGGCCGGGAGCACAGGGCGATTTCGTGGCGAAGCTGCAAGGAGATACGCTCCTGCTTAACGGTGGTGCTGCATCTTCTTCGCCTACGGAGGCCTTGCGAACGGCTCTGGCTGTTGCGTGGTCTGCAGAGTCCGAAGTACGAGCGGTTGAGCCGGTATCGCAGTGGGCACAGAAGGCTGTGGAGTCGTGGTGGTAGGGCACGCCCCGAAACCCCACGATCCAAGGCGAACCGGCATTTCACCGGAAGAATTGCGTTCGAAGGTAGATAGTGTGCTGTCGCGGGTGCCGTCTACGATAAGGGATGAACTTGAACAGTTGGCTGAAGCTCATGACGTTTTGGCAGAAGCGCTAAAGGACTGAGCATCGCCGTAGGAGAGGAGTACGGGTGGCACCTGGTCGGCGACGCCTTGACGCAGAACTTGTTCGACGAAAGATCGCTCGTTCACGGGAGCAGGCCCGGACATGGATTATTGAAGGACGCGTTGAGGTCGGAGGCTTTCCTGCCAAAAAGCCAGCTACAGTTGTCGAACCCGATGTTTCCATCAAGGTCGATGTTGATAACACCGATGACTGGGCTTCCCGTGGCGCGCACAAACTTCTGGGGGCACTAGAGCACTTCGAAAAGCTTGGGTTTACGGTTAAGGATAGGACGGTGATTGACGCGGGAGCGTCAACGGGGGGATTCACTGACGTTTTGCTACGAAGAGGTGTCCGCCGGGTCTTTGCGGTAGATGTCGGTTACGGGCAGTTACTTTGGCGGCTGCAAAACGATCCGCGTGTGACGGTGATGGACCGTGTGAATATACGGTCGTTGACTGCCGACATGCTGACCGAGCCGGCCAATTGCATGGTGGGTGACTTATCGTTTATCTCTTTGAAGCTTGTGCTTCCTGCGCTGGTAGCAGCGCTTGAGGACGAGGCGGACCTCCTGCCGATGGTGAAACCACAGTTTGAGGTTGGTAAAGACCGCGTTGGTCACGGGGGTGTCGTTCGTTCGGCAGAGCTGCGTCGAGAAGCAGTGGTAGATGTCGCATTGTTCGCACAGTCGCTGGGGCTTGAGGTGAAATCAATGGTTGCATCTCCGTTGCCAGGTCCGAGTGGTAACGTAGAATACTTTCTGTGGCTGCGTAAGACAGCAAATGCGCAGGAACAATCTGTCGAGGCCGTCGAAGAGATGGCAGCACAGGCGGTGCAGGAAGGGCCAGCGTAGAAATGTCTGTAGATGATCGGCGACGCATTTTGTTGGTGCCCCATTTTTACAGGCCCGACAATATTGAGGCTGCGGCGAATTCTGCCCGGATGCTGCAGCAGGCTGGCATTGAGGTGCAGTTGCTTTCTGCGGGGGAATCAAGTCCCGCTGAAGAGGATCCAGTATTGCAGAAGCTCGAGCACGTAAGCCCAGGGGCCGAGGCTGGCCGAGGCTGCGAGCTTGTATTTGTGCTTGGAGGCGATGGAACGTTTTTACGCGCAGCAAACTTTGCGCACCTTCAGGACATTCCAGTGCTCGGGGTGAATCTCGGCCATGTGGGATTCTTGGCAGAGTCCGAAGCGGAAAGCCTGGAAGATGTGCTGTCCTCGGTGATAGCGCGCTCATATCGGGTTGAAGACCGCATGACACTTGACGTGCGGGTTTTGGATGCGACGGGTGAAGTGCTTGGCGAAAGTTGGGCGCTGAATGAATGCAGCATTGAGAACTCGGATCGTACAAGAGTGCTTGATGCGTTTCTGGAGATCGATTACAGGCCGGTATCTTCGTTCGGTTGTGATGGTGTGCTGGTATCTACGCCTACTGGATCAACCGCGTATGCTTTTTCGGCCGGTGGTCCGGTGATGTGGCCTGAGCTCGATGCCATCTTGGTGGTTCCGAATAATGCGCACGCCCTCTTCGCGAAGCCAATGGTTGTTTCACCGTTGTCGACGGTAGCGGTTGAGTCCTTTTCGACGACCAGCTCCGCTGTTGTCGTGATGGATGGGGTTCGAAGGATTATGATGCCGCCAGGTGCACGGGTCGAAGTGACGCGTGGTCGCCGCCCGGTGCGCTGGGTTCGGCTTGATGAGCGTCCGTTTACCGACCGCCTAGTGGAGAAGTTTCAGCTTCCGGTATCTGGGTGGCGTGGCCCAGACAAAGAGAGGTAGATCGGCGTGCTGTCGGAAATTGCTATCAGGAACCTTGGTGTAATCCCTCACGCTAGCGCGGAGCTCTCGGAAGGTTTGACAGTCCTTACGGGTGAAACTGGCGCCGGTAAGACGATGGTGGTCACGGGTTTGCGGCTGTTGACTGGTGGTCGTGCTGATGCTTCTCGTGTTCGGACGGGAGCGCCGGAAGCGGTGGTGGAGGGTGCGTTTGCGGTAACAGGAATCCACGAGGACAGTCGCGAGGCTATTGCGAAGATCGCGGAGAACGCTGGTGCGGTCCTCGATGAAAATGGTGAGTACGTCGTAGTTCGTTCCGTAAAAGCGACAGGCAGGTCGAAGGCGCACTTTGGTGGCCGAGCGGTACCGGCTGCGACACTCAACGAAGTCTCCTCGCACCTGCTTACGATTCATGGCCAGAACGATCAGCTACGTTTGATGTCGCCAGAACAGCAACTGCATGCGTTGGACCGCTTCGATCCTGCTGCTTCAAAGGTTCTCCGTGCGTATCAGGAAGCGTGGAAGCGCTGGCGCGTTGCGAAGAGAGATTTAGAGGAGCGGACAAAGCGGCGTCGAGAATTAGCGATGGAACAGGACCGTCTCCTGTTTGCTGTCAACGAGATCGACGAGGTCGCACCCGAGCCAGGTGAAGACGCTGAGCTCGTCTCTGCGATTCAGCGCCTGCAAGATGTTGATGGATTGCGCTCCGCGGTTCAAGAGGCGATGGTTGCAATCGATGGCGCTGAGGCGGTTGGTGAGTATGACGAGGCGTCCGCTGCTTCAGATTTGGTAGGGCAGGCTGCGAGTGCACTTGGTGCATCCACTGATACGCAGCTGCAGGAGCTGGGGCGTCGACTAGAAGAAGCCGCCACTGTGCTTTCGGATGTTTCTTCGGAACTTGGAACGTATTTGTTTTCGTTGGATGCGGATCCGCATGCGCTCGAGAACATGCTTCAGAGGCAACAGTCGTTAAAAGTGCTGACCCGAAAGTACGCGTCGGACATTGATGGTGTGCTGCGTTGGAGGGACGAGGCGCAGCAACGGTTGGCGTCAATTGATACGTCGGATGAGGCCCTCGCGGAGCTTCAACTGCGGGTTGATGACGCTGCGACCGAGATGAAGCAGCACGCTGAGGAGTTGACGGGCATTCGTCGCGATGCTGCACGACGGTTCTCTGAGGCGGTGACACAGGAGTTGCATGGGCTGGCGATGCCTAAGGCTGTGCTGAGCGTCCGCGTTGAGGGGGCAGACTACGGCCGTGATGGCGCTGATGCTGTCGAGATTTGTCTGTCGCCTAACGCTGCGTCAGAGCCAAAGCCATTGGCAACCAGCGCGTCAGGAGGTGAGCTTTCACGCGTCATGCTCGCGATTGAAGTGATCCTTGCCGGGTCAACGCACGGCGCGACATTCGTCTTTGATGAGGTTGATGCTGGTGTCGGTGGTCAGGCCGCGGTGGAGATAGGGCGTCGCCTTGCACGGCTCGCAGTAAACAATCAGGTAATTGTGGTGACGCACCTGCCACAGGTTGCGGCTTACGCGGACAGACACTTACACGTTGCGAAGAACGTTGGCGATGAAACCGTGACATCAGGAGTGCTTGTGCTTGACGATGCCGAGCGCGTGGAGGAACTAGCTCGCATGATGGCTGGGATGGCGAACTCGGAAACAGGAAAGGCGCACGCGGCGGAGCTACTGGAGCAGGCACAGCGCGAAACAAAAGAGTTTCGTCGATAGCCCGCGCGCCTAGCAGTACTTGGCGTGCGATGCAGGCAGAATTCAACATATGACTGAAACTTCTGCAACTTCTGAATCGACTAGCGCGCCGTTGCAGGGACCGCTGCGTGATTGCACGCCGCAAGGCAAGGGGCGCGGCCGTCTTCGTTCTGGGGATATTGCCTTCGTTGATGCTCCAGATATCAGCCGTAGGGAAGCTGAGATGTTGATCAACGCGGCACCGGCGGCGGTTGTCAATATTGCACGATTTAGCACTGGGGCTGTGCCTAATTACGGCCCGCACTTGCTTCTCGACGCCGGCATTCCACTGTTTGAAGCAGCCGGTGCGGAGATGCGGGCGTCGATACGCGATGGCAAGAAGACATCCGTAACGGCTTCGGGGGAGATCAAGGTTGGGCGCAAGGAAGTCGGTTCTGCTTCACGAGTGGTGCGCGCTGATGTTGACGCGACGTTTATTGAAGCACAGCGTCACCTCGTAGATCACATGGAGGCGTACTTCGGAAACACGATCGAATTTATTCACTCCGAATCGCCGCTGCTTATCGATGGTGTTGGCGCGCCTGAGTTAGGTGACGTGATTGCGGACCGAAAAGTTATTATCGCGAGCCCGTGCCCAGATCTTCGAGAGCGTATCGAATCGTTGCGCAATTTCATCCGTGAGTTCACACCTGTGCTGATTGGCGTAGGCAAGGCGACGAATACCTTGGCGGAGATGGGCTACGCGCCCGACTTCATCGTGGGCGACCCGGGCGACGTGGCTGAAGAAAACTTGCGAAGCGACGCGCGGGTGATTTTGCCAGCGGACCCCGACGGCTACGCACCTGGTCTGGAGCGCATCCAGGACCTTGGAGTAGGTGCGATGACGTTTCCCGCCGCGACCGAATCTGCAACAGACCTGGCGGTGTTACTGAGCGTGTTCCACGATGCAGAAATGATCGTGATGGTTGAGCAGCCCGTGAACCTGGACCGTATCTTTACCGAATCAGATGAAAGCTCGCCGGCAGCACTGCTCACTCGTTTGAAAGCGGGGCAAAAACTGGTGGATTCCACAGTGATAGCTGATTTGTACAATCTGACGACTGGTCAGGGAGTCGCTTGGGCATGGGCAATTTTGGGATTGCTTGTTGCTGCGGCGACGATTGTACTCATCGTCGGGCTTGGCGGGAGTGGGCCGTTTAGCACGAACCTGGTGGATACGTGGAACACGATAGTTACACAGCTGCAGAGTCTGTGGAGCTAATAGGGAGTAGGTGGTTTTGATGTCTTCAGGAAGTAGTTCGGCAGGTTATGTTGCAGCAGGTCTGGGCTGGGGCATTGCACTTGGTGTCGCAGCAGGAATGCTGGTGATTGCGCCAGCAATGGGCACGCTTGATTTTTCAACGTCGTCGCAGTTAGGCGAGTCGCAACAGTCGGCTGACGCCTCGCAGGGGACAAAATTTGAGTTTTCTGATGCAGTGATAGCTCAGCATTCGGCCGAGCTTGTTGCGAACACGCTGGATGGTAAGTCAGTGATGGTGCTTCGCACGCACGATGCGTCAGCGGAAGATGTCGATGCTGTAACGTGGCTGCTTCGCACCGCAGGGGCATCAGAAGCGGGCCAGATTACGTTGGGCGAGAAGTTTACCCAGCAGGAGTCGGCTGATGCATTGAGTACGATCATCGCGAACACCCTGCCAGCAGGAGCGCAGCTTTCCGTTGATCGACGCGCGCCTGGCACACATGCTGGCCAGTCGCTGGGGAGCGTTCTGCTCAAGGATCCAGCGACTGGTGAACCGGTGGCTCCGGAATCTGATCGTAATTTCGTTATAGAGGCGCTGCATGGAGGCGGTTTCATAGACGACACAGATGTTTCAGCGCCTGCTGATGCGATTGTTGTGATCGGCGCCGGTGATACCGGCGGGGAGCGTTCTTTCGGGACACAACTGTTGACAGACATGACCGCGGAGCTCAATGACTTAGCTGCGGCGGTGTATGCGGCGCCAGATGAAGACGGTGGGTTTGTTGATACAGAAGCAGGCAGGGTGTCGGCGGTGCTTTCGCTTGCGGAAGAATTGGCGGTCGAATGATGCACGAGTTTGAAGTTCAACAGTCGGAGCTGCTGCTGGATGCACCGATTATCGCGGTGCGCAAAGATATTGTTTCGATGCCGGGGGGCGCTTCCGCGGCACGCGAGATCGTAGAGCACTTCGGTGCGGTTGCAGTGGTGGCCGTCGATTCCAAACGAAGGATTGCGATGGTCCGCCAGTACCGGCACAGCGTTCGGCGCCGGTTGTGGGAACTTCCTGCTGGACTTCTCGACGTCAGCGAGGAAGACGCGCTTGTGTGCGCCCAGCGTGAGTTGGCCGAGGAAGCTGGTTTGGCTGCTGAGAAGTGGGCATTGTTGCTGGATCTGGTGACGTCCCCGGGTTTCGCAGAAGAAGCGGTGCGTGTGTACCTGGCTTCGGATCTCCGTGAGGCCCCTCGTGGTGAAGCCGAGTTCGAAGAAGCCGATATGGTGCTGGAATGGGTGCCAATTGAAGAGGCACAATCGATGGTGTTTCGCGGTGACATCGTGAACTCGATTGCGATTGCCGGAGTGATGGCAGCGGCGCGAGTGCTAGAAGGCGAGGTAGAGCCGCGTGATGTAACCGAGCCCTTTGACCTGCGGCCAAGATCGCTAGCAGAGCGACGCACAGCGCAAGGCGTCACGCCCGATATGAAGAGGATCTAGTTGGACGTCAATGAGCTTGTTAGGCGTTGGCTCGAGCACCTTGCAGTTGAACGAGGTCTTTCAGCAAACACATTGAGCAACTATCGTCGGGACCTTAGACGGTATGCCTCGTGGCTGCATGCCAACGGCAAAGCTAACTTGTCTGAGGTGACCGCTGCAGACATCGAGGCGTACCTGGCGGACCTACGGCGTGGAGTTGATGGGGCTGCGCCGTTGGCGGCATCTTCGGCTGCACGCGCACTTGTGGTTGCCCGCGGACTACACAAGTTTGGGGTGCTTGAGGGCGTACTTGCAGGTGATGAATCAGCCCAAGTAGCTCCACCTTCGCCTGGTAAGAAGCTGCCCGATACGCTAAGTATCGAAGAGGTCGGCAAGATGCTGGACTCGTGCCCCACGGAGGAGCCGATTGGGTTACGAGACAAAGCGTTACTGGAGTTGCTCTACGCCACGGGGGCGCGTGTGTCGGAAGTACTGGCGCTCTACGTCGATGACTTCATGGCACTCGAAGGCGAACAGCACGCGGTGCTGACATTGACAGGCAAAGGCAATAAGCAGCGCATCGTGCCGGTGGGGTCGATGGCGAAGGAGGCCGTCGAAAAATATCTGGTGCGCGGACGCCCAGCGCTGGCCAAAGGGCGCTCTCATTCGCTATTTCTGAACGCACGCGGCGGCAGCTTGTCTCGGCAAAGTGCTTGGACGGTCATCAGACGGGCCGCTGAGCGAGCCGGGATCACCAAGCATGTTTCTCCTCACACGTTGCGGCATTCTTTTGCAACACACATGCTCGACGGCGGCGCCGATGTACGAGTAGTGCAAGAACTGCTTGGGCACGCATCTGTGACGACTACCCAAATTTACACACACGTTACTGCGGAAAGCCTTCGGGAAGTCTGGCACGCTACGCACCCTCGTGCATAGGTATGTAGGGTTGACATGTTCTGATGCACGACCGGAAGGATTCTTGCCACATGGCTTTTCGACGACCCCACGTTCTCGCAACTGTCGCTGCTGCTACATGCGCTCTCGGGCTGAGCACCTCGGGAGCTGATATGAACGCGTATGCGCAGTTGCCGGAGGGGCTTGATCCTGCCGCGATCCAGCAGGCCATCCCCTCCGAGATCCACGTGCAGGCCGGGCAGACTACGACTGTCGACACCGGTGTTCCGCTGAATCTCAATTACAGTTCGGGTGGCTGGACCGTTGTATCATCTGGCACTTCTGTGTCCGTGACTGCTCCTGATACTCCAGGTGCAACGGTGAGCGTTCCGGTCTCCGCTGGGGGATACTCGGCGACCGTGAATCTCGTCGCAGTGGGCGGTGGTGAGACCGTTGATGCTCCACCTGAGAGCGCTGCGGAGCCTGAAAACAATGATGGTGCTGGCAAGCCACATGGCGATAGCGTTGATGACTCAAACAGGGAAGGACACGGATCCGAGACTGGTTCAGACTCAGATCAACGTGTGCACGACGCGCCCGCTGCGCCACAGGCCCACCGTGTCCCAGCCAAGGAGGTGGATACCACGAACGCGAAGCGCTTGGAGTTCGAGGGCGTCATCGAGGACAACAGCATTGTGGTGAAGGTGCCTCTGAGTAAGGCCGGACAGCTGATGAAGTACGCTAAGACCGATAGGGAAGGCGCCACACTTCGTTATGTAGACGTGGACGGCAATATCATTGAAGGCGTGAAGCGTGACGTGGACGTAGCGTCGCGCACGCTGACATTAACGTACCCGGAGGGACAGACGCCGGATAACCCCTTCATCATGGAGGTTGTCCGGGATGGATCGGCGGCGGAGTTCATCGCGGTGATAACGTCAGAGAACGCTCCGACTGCTGCACCAAAGGATGGAAATACGCAGGGAGGCGACAGTCAAGCGGAAACACTTGACGAATCGAGGGCGAATGACGGCCTTCTTGCCCTGGGCATCGCAGGAATTGCGGCACTGGTGGCCTTGCTGCTCATCGTGTTCCTGATTCGAAAGAGGCGACAGGCACATAACTAGGTATGGCATTGTAAGATGATTGCGTCAAGGGCTTACACGTGACGCGCATTGGACGGAAGGGATGACAATGGCAGGCAACGCATTGTTTGACGCTGCTGAAGAAAAGAAGTTTCTCACGGGACGTCCATTCCGCGAGTTCCCTCAGCCTGAACCGCTCGAGCACCACGGCCCGGCGACCATCCTATCGATGGTGAATCAGAAGGGTGGCGTCGGCAAAACGACGTCGACAATCAACCTGGGTGCATGTCTCGCAGAGCAAGGGCGCAAGGTGCTGCTTGTTGACCTCGACCCGCAGGGAGCGCTCTCTGCCGGTCTTGGAGTGTCCCATGATGAAGAGCAAGTCACCGTGTATGACTTGCTTTTTGACAACACTGCGTCGATCCACGCGGCCATTCGGCACTCGAATATGCCGGGGCTGGACCTTGTCCCCGCGAACATTGACCTTTCTGCTGCGGAGATTCAACTGGTCAATGAAGTCGGCCGTGAACACACATTGGCCCGTGCGCTCCGCCCTGTACGAAATGAATACGACATCATCATCATCGACTGTGGCCCTTCGCTCGGCCTGTTGACCGTCAATGCGCTGGCGTGCTCGGCGGGCGTGATGATTCCGATGGAGTGCGAGTACTTTTCGCTCCGTGGTCTTGCGCTGTTGACTGACACAGTGGAAAAGGTGCGAGACCGCATCAATTTCGACCTTGACATCGTAGGCATCCTGGTCACGATGTTCGACCGCCGCACTACACACGCGCGAGAAGTGATGGATCGAGTCGTTGAGGTATTCGGCGAGCGAGTTTTTGACACGGTGATTACCCGAACGGTTCGATTCCCGGAGACCTCGGTTGCCGGTGAACCGATCATTACTTGGGCGCCGCACTCCCAAGGCGCAGAGCAGTACCGGCAGTTGGCGCTTGAGCTGCTCGAGCGCATTGATAAGTAGTTTGTTGCACCGTGTCTGAGGACGCCACCACGGGAGTCCAGCCCGAGATCACCGGTTTTACGTTGGCCCTCCAGAACTTTGAGGGGCCGTTTGATCTGCTCCTGCACCTCATCCACTCCAAGAAGCTGGACGTGACCGAAGTTGCACTAGCTGAGGTGACCGACGAGTTTATTGCATACACGCGTGCGCTGGGTGCAGCAGCGCAACTTGACGAAGTCACTGAATTTCTTCTTGTGGCTTCCACACTGCTGGATTTGAAGACTGCGCGGTTACTTCCGCGCGACGGAGATACAGAGATTGAAGATCTTGAGCTCCTGGAGGCCCGGGACCTGCTCTTTGCGCGTCTCCTCCAGTACCGTGCGTATCAGCAGGTCGCTGACGAGTTCGTGGCCTGGCAACGCAACGCGAAGCGGAGGTACCCGCGTGCGGTCTCAATCGAAGACCGATTCGCTGCGTTGCTTCCACCTGTGCAGCTGGGGCACACGCTTGATTCCTTTGCGGAGTTGGCCGCTGCTGTGTTTCGGCCCCGCCCACCGGAGGAAGTGCGGACGGACCACTTGCACGCGGTCAGCGTTTCGGTGCCCGAGCAGGCCGGGAAGCTACTGAGCGCGCTGCATCTCCTTGGTGCGGAGCAGTGGGTCGCATTTGAGGTGCTCACGAAGGACTGTAGTTCCTCCATGGAACTCGTGGGGCGCTTCTTGGCGTTGTTGGAGTTGTACAAGGCTCGCGCGGTGGAGACCGAGCAGCCAGAAGCCCTCGGTAGCCTGGAGGTTTCCTGGACAGGAATCAACGTTGATCCTGCTGTGGTTGCGTCAAGCAACTGGGAATAGCGATAGAATGCCAGACCATGAATGCTCCCCAAATGGTTTCGCAGCTTCGCGCACGTATCGAATCGATTTTGCTGGTCGCGGACAATCCAGTCACGGTAGATGCATTAGCGTCGGCACTGGGGGCGGAGCTGGGAGACGTCGAGAAGCAGCTCGAGGACTGGTCCGAGGAATGCGAACTGCGCGGCAGCGGGATCGACGTTCGGCGGACAGCTGAGGGGTGGCGACTGTACACGCGACCAGAATACGCAGACGCCGTGGAGGCATTTCTGCTTGATGGTGCACAGACGAAGCTGAGCCGCGCGGCAATGGAGACACTTGCGGTGGTTGCATATCGCCAGCCGGTGACACGCACGCAGGTTTCCGGAGTACGCGGCGTCAACGTTGATGGTGTGATGAAAACGCTGACGCTGCGAGGGCTCATTGCCGAGGTTGATCCAGACGAGTCGACCGGCGCGCACCGCTACGTCACTACCGAGCTCTTTCTTGAGTTGCTGGGCATAGATTCACTTGAGCGACTGCCGAACCTGGCGCCATTGTTGCCTGAGATCGACGATATCGAGGAAGCATGGTAAAGGCTGCTACACTTGCGGTCGTTCGAAGAACTGTATAACTCGCAAAGAGAAAAGGACTCAAGATGAATCCTCCCGCTCGCCGAGATGGCATACCGGAACAAGGAAAGAACGAGCCGTTCTATCCTTCGTATGCGAAACCGGCACGTAAACAACATGTCAAGCGTGACAAGCGCGCCAAGGTTGCCAATGAGGCTCCGAACCCACTCGATGACAACTGGTGGGACGACGAAGAAACAAAGCAGCGCAAGAAGAACACCGACGGGATCCGTCTGCAAAAAGTGCTCGCACAAGCAGGCGTCGCGTCGCGACGGCACTCTGAGATTATGATTGATCAGGGGCGCGTTGAGGTCAACGGGAAGATCGTTACCGTCCAGGGCACCCGTGTGAATCCGAACGTCGACGTGATTCGAGTTGACGGTGCACGCATCAATGTAAACGAGGACTTGGAGTATTTCGCGTTTAATAAGCCGCGCGGAGTACACACAACCATGCAAGATGAGCATGATCGCGCCTCTGTTGGTGACTTCGTTGCTGAGAGAGTCGCTGCAGGTCAGCGTCTGTTCCATGTCGGGCGTCTCGACGCCGACACTGAAGGGCTCTTGCTGCTTACCAACGACGGCGAGCTTGCAAACCGCCTCATGCACCCGCGCTACGAAGTTCGAAAAACGTACTTGGCCACGGTACTCGGCGAGTTTAAATCCGCTGATGCTAAGCAGTTGCGCGACGGTATTGAGCTCGATGATGGTGTGGCGAAGGCAGACTACGTGCAGATCGTCGATGTGCACAATGGTCAGTCGATTGTTCGCGTCGAACTACACGAAGGCCGCAAGCACATTGTCCGTCGGATGCTGAAAGCAGCTGGTTACCCGGTACAGCGTCTGGTGCGAACGAAAGTGCACACGGTGCAGCTCGGCGATATGAATCCAGGATCGATGCGCGCACTTAACTCATCTGAGTTGGCATCACTGTTCAAGGCGGTGGGGATGTAAATGGAGGAAACGATGTTGAGTAACCAGCCAGATAATGGTCTGCTGCTCGCAGTGGATGGGCCGTCGGGTACTGGCAAGTCGACAATGTGCCGAGCGTTAGCCAAGAAGCTTGACGCAAAGTACATCGACACGGGCGCGATGTATCGAGTTGCGACGTTGGCGGTGTTGGACGCCGACGTGGATCCGGAAGACACTAGTGCAGTCATCGCTGCTACTGCTGATCTGCCGATGGAGGTTTCCGACGACCCCGATGACAAGGCTGTTATTTTGGGCGGCCGGGACGTCTCCAACGTGATCCGAGGGGCGGAAGTAACCAGTGCAGTTTCTGCTGTTGCCGCGATCCCAGAGGTCCGTGAAAATTTGGTGGCCCTGCAGCGTCGCCTCGCCTCTGAGGCGCATCGCGCCATCGTTGAGGGCAGGGACATTGGCACCGTAGTTTTGCCAGATGCACCGGCCAAGGTGTACATGACGGCGTCAGCCCAGGTGCGTGCACAGCGCCGGTTCGACCAGGACACAGCAGCAGGCCGCAAAGTAGAGTTTGAAAAGGTGCTAGCAGACGTGGAACGTCGTGATGCCCTTGACTCCTCCCGTGAGACCAGCCCACTGAAGCCAGCTGATGACGCATTGATCGTAGACACCTCTGAGATGGCTCCTGAACAGGTGCTGGCGGCCCTCGTCGACGTGATTGAAAGGAGCAGCAAATGACCACAGGAGATTCCTTTCCACAGGATTTCAATGAAGCTGACTTCAACGATGCGGATTTCGGTGAGGCGGACTTCGGAGATCTCAACTCCGCTGAGGAGTACACCGAGGAAGAGTGGGCAGCCGTTGAGGAAGCGTTCGGCATCTTCAATCCTGACTACATCGAAGAGGCCCTACCGACGGTGGCCATCGTTGGACGCCCAAACGTGGGCAAGTCCACACTGGTAAATCGATTTATTGGGCGTCGTGAAGCCGTGGTCGAAGACCACCCTGGTGTGACTCGCGACCGGATCAGTTACATTACTGACTGGGGAGGGCGCCGTTTCTGGGTGCAAGACACTGGTGGCTGGGACCCGGACGCGAAAGGCATCAACGCGGCTATCGCGCACCAGTCGGAAGCTGCTATGGAAACTGCAGACGTCATCGTTTTTGTGGTCGATTCCCACACCGGCATCACGATGTCAGATGAGGCGATGGCTCGCAATCTGCAGCGTTCCGAAGTTCCAGTCATTTTGGTCGCGAACAAGTTTGAGTCCGAGTCGCAATGGGGTGACGTTGCTGAGCTGTACGCGCTCGGCCTCGGGGACCCGTGGCCAGTCTCAGCATTGCACGGTCGCGGCGGCGCGGATGTACTCGACGAGATTCTGCGACTGTTTCCGGATGAGCCGCGCGCGAAGGACTCCATCACAGATGGCCCACGCGCAGTTGCGCTGGTTGGACGCCCAAATGTGGGCAAGTCGAGTTTGCTGAACAAGCTTTCCAAATCGAAGCGCGCCGTAGTCGACAACGTTGCAGGTACCACTGTTGACCCTGTTGATGAACTGATCCAGCTCGACGGCAAACTGTGGAAGTTCATCGATACTGCCGGGCTGCGGAAGAAAGTCAAGAATGCGCAGGGGCACGAGTACTACGCCAGCCTTCGTACCCGAGGCACCATCGAGGCAGCGGAGGTGTGCGTCGTGCTTATCGACGCCTCCCAGGAGATTTCTGAGCAGGACCAGCGAGTGATCTCCATGGTGCTTGAAGCAGGCAAGGCGATGGTCATTTGCTTCAACAAGTGGGACTTGATGGATGAGGACCGTCGTTACTACTTCGACCGCGAGTTTGATGAGATGGTCGGGCACCTCCCGTGGGTGACGAAACTCAATATCTCGGCAGACACTGGGCGCGGGCTGCACCGCCTGGAGCCGGCGATGGAGGAAGCACTTGAGAACTGGGATCGTCGAATCACCACGGGACAGCTGAACAACTGGCTGCGCGATGCGATTGCCGCAAACCCACCGCCGATGAAGAACAACCGGTTGCCGAAGGTCTTGTTTGCCACCATGGTTGGCACGCGCCCACCGACAATCGTCCTGTTTACCACGGGGTTCCTAGACGGCAGCTACCGCCGCTACTTGGAGCGAAAGTTCCGTGAGCAGTTCGGCTACCACGGCACGCCGATTCGGATCGCAGTTCGTGTGCGTGAACGTAACCCGCGGCGTCGTAAGTAGCATTATCTACGGCCGTACAGGAACGCGTCGGTCCTGTACGGCAGTGGTATAAGTTGGCCAGGATCGAATCCGAGGCGCTCATGCAGGTACCAGGTGAGGTTGTTCGTCATTTTGTCCCGAGTGCGCTGGTTTGCGCGAAGCCAATAGGAACGGGTCGCCATGAGCGTGAATAGCTGATCCGTCCGGATCGGTTGAATCCACGTTGTTCGTAGTTCCCGCTTGAGGTGCCAAGGCTCGAAGACAGTGGGGTAGAAGCCTTTGGTAAGCACATCGCCAGAGTGCATAATCTTTGCCAGACGTAGTACCCACGGATGCTCCACTTCGAGGGTGTTCCAGCATAAGAGAAGTTCGCCGTCATCTTTGCTGATTCGGGCAGCTTCTGCGCTAGCGAGGTGTGGGTCGACCCAGTGCCACGCTTGGGCGAAGGTGATGGCGTCGAAATGCTTGGGTGCTGATGCGGTGCACTCGGCGGTTGCGCGCCATACTGGAAGCTCTGGGTGTCGGGCGTGCAGTGTATTCGCCATGTCTGGTGAGGGTTCACAGCAAGCAACTCGGTGCCCGGCGGCGTGCAGTTGTGCAGCAAAAATTCCGGTACCGGAACCAACATCTAAGACAGTGCGGACGACTCCGCGACCGGCAAGTAGCTCAACTACTGAGTCCGGATATGACGGTCTGACCGCATCATAAGTGTCTGCGCCGACTGTGAACGCGCGTGACGAATTCAGCCGGTGCTCACTGCTGTGAAACAGTGGTTGGTGCTTTCCGCTTGGCTTCATAATCAACTAACCTAACAACCTGTGACTGTCAGGAGAATCCGCGAGTGAACATTTCCAACACGATGAACCGGCGCTGGTCGTTGCGTACGGTGCTGCTCGCTGTGCTGCTTGGCTGCGCAGTCATGGCTGGCTGTAGTGGAGACAACGAGGAGCCGGAGGCAGCCGATGCGCTGCCGAATCCCCTGCGTACAGTGGACAACGGTAGTCGGCCTGACACGGTTGCGGAAGTCGAACCGTGGAGCTCTGCATCAGTCGAGTCACGGACGATCCCGGCTGGGGGACTGCAGCGCGAGTACATACTCTCGCTACCAAAGGGTGCACAGCAGCGAGAAGGTTTGCCACTCATACTCGTATTCCACGGTTACACGAGCACAGCTGCGTCGATGCAGCGCACGACGGGCCTTAACAACGCGGACGCGGTTGTGGCGTACTTGCAAGGTGTGAACAAGGCGTGGGCGCCAGCACCGTATGCAAATACGAACGCACGTCAGGACCTGGCATTCGCTGACGCCGTGCGGGCGCAGCTACAACAAGAGTTTCACACCCAACCTGCTCGTACATTCGCCGCAGGCTTTTCAAATGGTGGAGGGTTCGCGGAGTTCCTGAGCTGCCAGCGGCCACAGGATTACACCGCAGTGGCGACTGTGTCAGCCGCCGTCTATGACGCGGTGCTTGAGGGATGCTCGGCGATCCCCGTCAAACGCATCGACATTCACGGGACCGCTGACAGCGTCATTGACTACAGCGGAGGAACCCGGCACAAGACGCACTACGCTGGTGCCTATCAAGACGTTGAGCGAGAAGCTCGACGCAACCACTGCAAAGCCACTGACGAGGAGGCGCCGAAACCAGAGTGGTCAGAAGCACTGCCCGGTGTAGCAAAAGCTGAATGGGTCGGCTGTGATGCGGGGCTTGTGCATTACAAAGTGGATGGCGGCAAGCACGAATGGCTTGGGCCTGGTACTTCGCCGGCATCGAATTTGCCGATCGGTTTTGCCAGTGAAGCAGTACTGGAATTCTTCGGAATAGGGATGCAAAAGTGACTTCGGAAAAGTTGTTTCATCGCACCGCTGTGGTGGTGTATAACCCGACGAAGATTCGCGCTGCGGTTTTGGAGCGCTTTGTCGAACTCTACGCTGACCCTCGCCGCGAAATTTGCTGGGTACCCACGACAAAAGAGGACACGGCACTTGCTGGCTTCGCGACTGCACTCACCGAGGACGTGGACGTGGTACTCGTCGCGGGAGGTGACGGTACTGTCCGCCGCATCGCTCACGTCCTAGCAGACACCGGCATCAAGATGGGGATTATCCCAGTTGGTACCGGTAATCTACTTGCGCGAAACCTTGGCTTGCCATTGGATCCTGAGAGCGCGATACGCCGTGCGTTTACTGGAGAAGAGCACGCTGTGGACCTTTGCGAAGCCACAGTCACTCGGCGCGACGGCTCGCAGGAGACTTATGGGTTCACAGTCATGGCTGGAGTGGGCCTTGATGCGCAGATGGTTGAACGTACCAGGGAGGAACTAAAGCGACGCATAGGTCCGCTGGCATACATCGGCGGGATCGCACGATCGCTGGGCGGTGGTAACAGTGTGGAGGCTACCGTAACCGTCGACGACCATCCCTCGAACAGGCGTCGCTTGCACACCATGATTTTCGGCAACTGCGGTGATTTGGTGAATAAAATCCCGCTGTTCCCCGATGCGCTCCCCGACGATGGCGAAATTGATGTCGTGGCGATGTCTCCGCGTGGACTTATCGGATGGTTGCTGATTGGCCTACGCATCGTGTTTAACACTCTGCGTGCACTCCTCGGTGGCGGGTGGCAGGGTATCCCAGCTCCGCAGATGGATTATTTCAAAGGACACACGATAAGCGTTTCTTTCGCTGCCCCCGAAGTATTCGAAGTTGATGGCGACACTATCGGGTCGATCGAAGCAGCCACTATCCGGGTGATCCCACAAGCGTTGGTGCTGATGCGATAGATTCCGCTGCAGGGCCAATAGGGTTTCGGCATAATGGCGACATGATCTACTCATTTGAAGGTAAAACCCCGAAGATTCATCCGTCTGCATTCGTGTCCGATGAAGCCACGATTATCGGTGATGTCGAAATTGCCGAGGATGCCAATATTTGGCCCGGAGTGGTGATTCGTGGTGATGTTGGCGCGATTCGAATCGGTGAAAGGGTCAACGTGCAAGATGGATCAGTGCTGCACGTTGATGAGAACGGGAAGACCATTCTCGAAGCCGACGTGACCATTGGCCACCTTGCTATGGTGCACGGGTGCCATATTGAACCTGGGTGCCTAATCGGCATGAACGCGACCGTGCTGTCCGGGGCTCGCATTGGCAAGGGGAGCATCATCGCCGGTGGCGCAGTGGTGCTCGAAGGCCAACTGATACCTGAATTCTCACTCGCTGCAGGCGTACCGGCGCAGGTCAAGCGTGAGCTTGAGGAGTCAACTTACGCTGCGCGTGAACGCCACGCAGCCCTTTATGTTGAGTTGGGGAAGCGCGCGGCGAGTGGGTTGGTACCGGTAGAACGCGCCGCAACTGAGTAGCTTACGAAAACTAAAACCCCGCTCAATCAGGAGTTTCGCCTGGTCAAGCGGGGTTTTGTTGATAGTTGTCGGACTGACAGGATATAACCCTGCAAGTACCCCTAGCTGGGCAAACGCCACAAAACGAGAATCAATTGCCCACATCCTGCCCACCAAGTCGGGCATTCATCGAGTCACGCAACACCCCAAGGTCCTCCGGGAACAAGTCGGCGTACGTGTCCATCGTCATGCTCGCCGTGGCATGACCAAGCTGATGCTGAACCAACTTGACGTGCGCCCCGGATTGCACCATGAGGCTCGCCGCCGTATGCCGTAGATCATGCAAGCGCATGTGCGTAGGGAACGTGTCGTCAACTTCGTGGGCACGTTTCTTCGCCCCGTCATACCAGGAGCGTCCCCGTGGGCGTTTCATGTAGTCGCCGTCGGGGCCGGGGAAGATCGGGGCGTCGAGAGGACGTTTGGCAATGGCGGTCTCGATGTAGTCTGCGGCGAGGTCGGGAACCATGATGGTGCGAGACTTACCAGACTTCGGCCTACCGATTACCAACTTGCCCTGGATCATGGACGCGGTTTGCACAACGTGCAGCTCGCGGCGCTGGGGGTTGTAGTCGCGTACGCGTGCGCCTGCGCATTCGGCCCACCGGACGCCGGTGAGTCCGAGGGTGTAGATGATGCCGGGGTAGGTCGATTTTGAGGCCAGTAGTTCTAGTTGGGGCCAGGTGAGGTAGGTGTGTTCGCGGAAGTTTTTGCGGGGTTTGGTGATGCCTTTGGTGGCGTCGTCGCTGTAGCCGTTGACGGTGAGCACTCCGGCGAGGACGGCGAGGTTACGGGTGGCGACTGACCAGGTGAACTGTTCGCCGGTGATCCATTGCTGTACGAGTGCGCGGGTGATTTCGGATGGTTTGGTGCGTCCCCACCTGGGCAGTACGTGGCCGTTGAGTGTGGTGGTGTAGCCGTTGGCGGTGCCTTTGGCGAGGCGGCTGAGTGATGCGAGGTACAGAGGGGCGAGATCGTTGAGGGTGGGTTCGTTCTTGCCGCCGAGGGTGACGTCGCCGGTGATAGTTTGGGCTTCCCACTGGCGGGCAGCGGTTTTGGTGATGAAGCCACGCTTGTCGGTGCGGGTGCCGTCGGGGCGTGTGTAGCGGACGCGCCAGCGGGTTTTGCCGGACTGTGTTTTGTATGCTGATATACTCACGTGTGGGGGGATACCTTTCCTGGGTAGGGATTGTGTGACTGTAGGGCGCTATTTTTGGACTTCGTAGCGCCCTACTTTTATGGGTTTTTGCGGGTGCGCGCTTGTGTTCGCCATTCCACAACGTCGGGGAGTGGTACTTCGTTTGGGTCGTCAATGTCGTTGCGTTCGCGCCACTCGATTGTGTGGAGTGCGGTGGAGATGAGTACTTCGGGGCGCACCATGAGTACGTCGCAAATGTCGATGAACTCTTCGATAGTGGGTGATTTGCGCCCGCGTACGTAGTTGTTGAGCTGTGTTGATGAGATGTCGGCCTGGCGTGAGAGGTCGCGCTGTGTCATTTCTCGCCGTGCGAGTTGTTCCCTGATTAGGGAGGCGATTTCTTTTCCGAATGGTCCTGGTGTGCGTCGTGGTGATCCTGCCATGTTTCACACCTTACATCCCCACCTTGCCGCACCTTGCCGCACTTACCCCCACTTACCCCCACTTTTGTGCAAAGCTCCCAATAATGCTCTAGATTCCTAACTAGGAACACGAAAGGAGGACAGCATGGCAGCAATTTTCACCACCGACCAAGTGGCAGACAGGTTCCTAGTCTCACGTTCAGACGTCGCCTACTGGTGCAGGGCCGGGCTAATCAAAACGCTCCCACGAAACGGGCGTAGGCGATGGCTCATACCGGCAGAAGAAGTCGAACGGCTAGAGCGCGAAGGCACACCACCTTCCCGCCGAACACTCGAAGCAAGCTAACCAACACACCTACAAGGAGATAGACATGTACGACCCCCAGTACGAGATCAGCAAGATCAGTGACCGCTTTGAAGACCTCGATTTCAATGAAAGCCTGCCTGATGAAGTTGCCAAGGCTTTGGCGAAGGAACCCCAGATCCGCCTCAAGATGGCGATGGGCGTGGTGTACAGCGCGATAATTGACCTCAATGACACGCTGACCAGTGTGGAGGCCGCAGAGAATATCCAGAAGGACCTTTATGAGTTTGTCGCGAGCCTCACCATGCACGCGACTGAACTCCCGGAGCGCGCAGAGATAATCAATGACGTGACCAAAGACGACCCGGAACGCGCAATACGGATGGTCAAAACCACCATTGTCGAAGCGCTGGCAAACTCCGTCATTAAGGAAGCGGACGAGCACAAGGAGGCAGACGAGTGCGAGTAAGAGTACTTGACCCAGAACTGACCCCATTGCGCGCACACGATACGGACGCCGGGCTGGACCTCAGAGCGTCGAAACGGTTTGTGCTCGAACCAGGCCAGCGCATGTTGATCGGCACCGGCGTGGAGATTGTTGGCAAACCCGGCACCGTCGTAATCCTCAAACCCCGCTCAAGCCTTGCCGTAATGGGCATCGACGTGATGGCGGGCGTGATCGACGCGGGCTACGAAGGCGAAGTCAAAGCTCTACTTATCAACCACTCGGACGAGTTGATTGTCGGTACCCGCGGGGACCGTATCTGCCAGGCAATTCAGCTCGACCTCACCGACGAACCAGACGTGTTCGAGTACCCAAGTAGGGACGACGAACGCACATTTGTAGAGAAGTGGGCAAACAGGAAGTCGAAAACCATCCGCGGCAAGGGCGGCTTTGGAAGCACGGGGGCAAAATGAGTGCGATAACAGCAGGTAGGGAACTCACCCCACAAGAGATGGCGAAACCGGGAAGCAAACGCCACACACAGATGGTCACATCCTCGAAGGTGGCGTCGATGCTACGCGACGAAAACGGTGACTACCTCGGCATAGGCTACGACAGTGCATACGACATGTGGTCAGCAATGGCCGGGCAAGGCGAACTCGACCGCACCGGAATGGAAGACATTTTTAGGTACGGCCACGCCGCGGAACGGCTTGCACGATACTGGCTGCAAGACGTCCAACCGGAGTGGCGATTCAGCCCCGGCGAAGTCGCCTTTGGCCACCACCCAGACCTCGACTTCCCGCACCAGGCCACCCTCGACATGCGCGCGTCACGAGGGCGTGCCCGCAAGATCATTGAGGTGAAAGCACCAAGGGTGGACCGTGGGGTGGAAGACAACTGGCGTGTGCAGTGCGTGATGAACATGGGCGTCAGCGGTATCCACGAGTGCCAGCTGGTCATTGTCCCCATGTATGGGCCGGTGGCGATCTACGACGTCGAGTGGGACCCGGAACTGTTCGAGGTGTGCGTCGAAGACGCCCGTGAGTTCTACCGTCGTGTCGTCGAGATGGACGCCCCACCGCACGAAGGGTCGGCACTGTGGCGCGAACAGCAGGGACGCCTCCACAAGAAGGATGAAACCGCAGACCCGGTAATCGCGGACGGTGACCTGGTGCAGCGTTGGCAGCAGGCAGTCCAAGACCTTGACGCGGCAGAGCGGAAGCTTGAAACCGTCAAGAACGACATTGTGGCCGTCATGGGCGACGCCCCGTGTGTGAAGTCCGAAGACGACCGGCGGATCGTCGGCAGGACAGCAGGCCGGTTCTCGCAGCGCCGACTCGCCAAGGAGTACCTGGAAGACGAGTCGCTGTTCAGCCTCAAATTCGACTCAGCCAAACTCAAGAAGCAACACCCCGACGTATACGCGCAGGCGTGCGGAACGGCTGGGTACACGTTCAATCAGAAGGAGTGGAAGTAGACAATGGGCGAGATAGAACGCCAAACAGCAGCCCCGCCAGCAGAAACAATCGCGGAGGTGGCAACCAACCAAACCGCCATGCAGCGCCTCGAAGAATATGCGCGCGCGTGGACCTCGGCAGCAATGATTGCCGAAGGGCTGGCAAAGACTGATTTCGCAGGCCCGTTCAAGAACAAGCCACAAGACATGGCGGTGGCGATCCTCAAGGGGGCCAGCCTCGGCATCCCGCCGGAGTCTATCGGCAAGTCAATCTACGTGGTGCACGGCACCCCGGCACTGTACGGCAAGACCGCGCTGGCGATTGCCCTCCAACACGGATACACGACGGAAACACTGGTGGACACGCCAGAGGAAGTGTCGGTTGAAATGACGTCGCCAACAGGCGAAACCATGACAGTGACCTACACGATCGAGCGTGCAGAGCGTGAGGGCCTGGTGAAGGCGAACTCGGCGCAGTACAAAACCAGGCCGTCGAAGATGCTGTACTGGAAGTGCATAGGGGAGCTTACCGACCGCATGATCCCGCACCTTACGGCCGGTATGCCAGTCAAGGAGGACTGGGAGCAGTCGGACAGTATCAAGATGCAGGCGACCCGCCTTGATAAGCCGAAGGGTAAGGGCAAGTTGGAAGCGGCGAAACGTCGTAAGCGTAAGCCGGTTGAGTCGCCGGTCGTGCCCGACAACGTAAGCCCGGAAGCAGCGAAGCTACTCACGCAGGCCGCAGACGCCGACACGGATGGGCGACGCCAGCTGTGGCGTGACGCCGACAGCTTGCCAGACAACGAGCGCGAGTACGTGCGCGCGCAGATTGAGCACATGGGGGAGTCGGATGCCAACGCCAACGATTGAGCTTGAGGGTCGATGCGTCAAGGAGCCGAAGTGTGGGGTGGATCGTAACGGCAACCCGTACATTTTCGTGCGGGTGGCGTGCTCGGACAGTCGCAAGACCGATACCGGGTGGGAGACGATGCGTGAACTGTTCGTGGATGTGGAGTGGTTCAGGTGCGATAAGACGATGCGGATACCGCAGGTTGGTGACTTTGTGCGAGTGTTTGGGCGCATGTATGAGACCACCCGTGAGCACGAGGGTATTAAGTATCGTGACGTTAAATGCGATGCGTACTGGCTTAAGGCGTACGAGCGGAAACAACCGTCAACAACCCAAGGTTGGGGCGGAATTGTAGAGCAACACGAACAACAGCAGCGGGCGCAGCAGTCACGGCAGCAGCAGTCACGGCAGCAGCCGCAGGCGAGCGCGAGCACACCCCCGGCAGATCTGTGGGGTGGGTTCGGTAACGAAGACCCGCCGTTCTAATCAGGAATAAGTGTCCCTAGTTGGGGACACTATTCTTTTTTTGGTGCGACATGAAAGGAGCAATCGTGCCGAGGATACGCACCATCAAACCGGAATTTTGGTCAAGCCCCGACACTGCCGAAGCGTCGCTCATTGCGCGACTCACCTACATAGGCATGTGGAATTGGGCCGACGATTACGGACGGGGAACGCTCAGCCTCAAGGAATTAGACGGGTTCATCTTCCCGAACGACGATGTTTCCGCGCTTTGCGTAGGAAGTTCCGACGCTAGCGAAGGAAGTTCCTACACTTTCCGCGACGTTGTGCAGGAAGTCGTAGGAACGTTCGGATTAATCGTGTACGAGGTGGACCGGCGCACCTACTACGAAATTCCGACGTGGGAAGAGCATCAACGCACCGAACGCAAGGCAAAATCGAAATATCCTGCGCCAACGGACGGCGTGGACGTCACTGACCAGTGGAAACGCAAACAGTCAAGGAAAGTGTCGGAAGTTCCGACGGAAAGCGTAGGAAGTTCCGACGCTATGCAAGGAAGTTCCGGTATAGGAACAGGGGAACAGGGGAACAGGGGAACAGGGGAAGAAAAGACTCCCTCAACTCGAAACGCCTACCCCGAACCGTTCGAGCAGTGGTACGAGCTGTACCCGCGTCACGTAGGGAAAGCGGCAGCACTCAAGGCATGGAAACAGGCAGTCAAGAAAACCAGCCAAGACGAACTCAACGAAGCCACCCTCAGATGGGCGCAGGCGCACGAGGCCGCGGGAACAGACCCGAAGTTCATCCCCTACCCGGCGACGTGGCTCAACCGGGCGGGCTGGTCGGACGAACTACCAACCCCCGCACTCATCGAGACGGGGCGCAAACGCACCGACCTCGACGACTTCCTTGAAGCAACACTCACACCCGCGGGCAAGCAAGACCCGTGGGGTAGCCAACCAGTACCGTTGGAGGCGGGAACATGAAACTACTCATAGCCGAATCACGCGAACAGGCCCGAGCGGAGGGCTACGACGTCCACGACCCCACCTGGATCGTGGTCACGCCGGACACGAAAGTACTCGACGGCAGACACCGGGGGCTTGTCCGCGACTACACCGGCGTCACCGTAGTCGGCCAACCACAACTCACCCCGATACAGGCACACGCGCTCACATCCGGGCTACGTGGCAGCAGGCGTGAGGCTGTGGGCGAGAAAGTGTGGGCGTGCGTGGCAGAAGAGGGGTGGGAGCAGTGAGAACCCCCACCGACGCTGATGTGGCGCAGGCCGGAATAGTCTTGAAGGCGGTCAAGCAGCTGGACCCATATTTTGTCAACGCCGACGTCGCACTCGCACGAGGATGGGCAATGGTGTTCACCCGGTTTTCATACACCACCGAGGAAATGCTTGAGGGCGTCGTGGACTTCTACACCCACGAAACCGGCGGCAGGCACTGTATGCCCGCACACGTAGTGCAGGGCGCGAAACGCGCACGCGAGAGGGCGTTGGCGACTGATCCGGCGCGTCGTGAGGAGTTGGAGCGGAAACGGTTAGACAACCGCGACGCTAGAGACGCCCGTTTAAGGGCCGCAATTCCCACGAATGGACAAGTACCCCAACTAGGGTCAGAAAGTTGGCCAGCGGGGCAGGAAACGGCCGAAAACGCGGCACCAACGGCGGACAGTCAAACCGCAGTGGCGTTCGCAGACGAAATCAAGAAAATGCTCAACCGAAGGAAGCTATGAAAACCTGGACATACCAAACGATCACACTGGGCTACCAACGCCCACCACTGACAGCCAACCAGCGGATGCACTGGGCGAAACGTGCCCGCATCACGCGCAAAGTACGCGCCGACATGGCATGGAGACTCAAGGCCGTCGGCCTACGAAGAAAACCCCTGGAAAAGGGGCAAAAACTACGGGTACAGTTGGTGTACATTCCCGGCACCAACCGGCGACGCGACACCGACAATCTGTGGCCCACCCTCAAGGCCATCTGTGACGGCATCGTAGACGCCGGACTTGTCCCCGACGACACGCCAGAGTGGATGGAGAAACCCGAGCCGAAAATCGGGCCAGTCACCCCCGGCCTACGGCACCGTGTGCAGGTGAAACTTACCGTACTTGCACCTAACTAGGGACACTGTGTACAGTGGAGGATGCCCACAAGGGCAAGCGTGTATGTCATGGCGGAGATGACAGTGCTGGTAGGCCCCGTGCAGGAATGTACGGGGCCATTCCTTTTAAGGGGGTGCCGTGGCAAAAACATCCGGGCGCAAAGGCAGACCGTGGAGACGGTGCGTCGCCGAAGTCAAACGCCGGTCCCAAATCTGCTGGATATGCCACGAAGCCATAGACCTAGAGCTGGCATTCCCACATCCTCAGTCATTCACCGTGGACCACCTCGTGCCCCTATCCACGATGGCCGAAGACGACCCACGGCGCACCGACCCCGACTACTGTGCCCCCGCGCACCTCAGCTGCAATTCCTCACGCCAGGCAAAGACGGTGGCCGAAGTGCAAGCGCAAAAAGAAACACCCCCACTACACACCAGTCGAAAGTGGGTGTAGTGGGGGTGAAAACCTAAAGCTCAATGCCGTTGAGTTCGTCAATCTCAATCGCGCGCGCCCGGCGTTGCCGAAGGCTCTGCAAGATAACGCTGGAACAACTATGCGCAAGACTCAGCGCGAACAGTACAGCTTGCTCGCCCGCAACGGGGCAACCCGCAACATAGGTGTGTTGGATTGATCCCTCAGCGTCCCAGAACACAACGTCAGTCTGGTAGCGCGAAAGAATGGACGGCTCGACAACAAAATTCAGCCCGTGGGCGTGGTGTACGTGCATGATACTCCGAAAAATTGAATGGATACGGGGGCTAATTGCCCCACAATGGACCCACACGGGAAGAACTGCCCGCATGGGGTAGAACGTGGCCAGCTAGGGACGGGGTTAAAATCTATACCGCGACGCCACTAACACAAGGGGGGTGGGCAGTCAGGGGGTTATTCATCATCCGAGTAGTAGGCGAGGTAATGCTCCCGCGACCGCTCAAGGTACGTCTGCCAGTTTTCGCGGCCGAAACGGCGGTCGAACTCCGGCCAATCGGCAGTCGATTGAGTGTCAAAGTGTCGCCCCTTGTACCGTATGCCCAGGGAAACGCACGAATCTAAGCCAAGGTCCATTTTGGCAACGTTGAACTCGAACGACAGCACCGCGCCATCGTCAAGGTCCGCACAGCGCACCATTGAATCGGGGTCGTACGTGTGAATGAGGCGCCACTCAAGGGCAAGAAAATCAAACATGGGTAGAGGGGTCCTTTTCTAGAGGGTGTGGAAAATTTGGGCAAGCTCATGGCACATCACGCGCACATCGCGCATGTCTTCCACTTGCCATGCGTCGCACAGTGTCGGTTCAACACCGTCGAGCACGGTGACAGTCCAATACGGGTGGTGGCGGAAAATGATTACCGTCGTATCCCCACGCACCGCGTGCCAGTAACGCGCGTCCGGGGTGGAGTTGATGGAATCGGGGCGGATCACCCACCCACCATCAGCCCCGCACACGACGGACAGCACATGCAGCGGGGTAAGCGTGTCCACGTCAAGGCCACGCCACCGCATGTAGGTGTCAATGGTCATGCTCATGCTGGTAGCCTCACAGCCCCCATGAGGGAAACGATACGGCCGTAGGACTTGTACTTACGGAACTCAAGGCGCACCGGGACCGCAAGCCCCAGCGTGTCGCACGCGTCGCACATGGCTGCAAGGGTAGAGCTGCCGGGCTTGCCTGCAATGTAGAACTCCGCGCATGTGGCGTCGCCCTTAAGTGGCATGAACACCCCGATAGTTTCCTCATTGTGGACAAGTTCGATGGCTTGCCCGTGGGGGTGTAGTAACGTTTCGATACCGGCGTCGGTGGTGGCGTTACGTAGGGCAACTGCAAGCGGTCCGAGAGTCATGGTCATAGGTCAAAAACCTTTCTAGGTAGGTGAAAGTGTGACTGTAGGGCATATCGGATACCCAACTAGGAACACAGGTGATCCCGGTGCGCCTAGGTGAGTACCCGCCTAAGCGGGTAGCGGGTTAGAAACTGTTGAGGTAGTTCACGTACGAGCGTGCTATACGGTCCGCGTGGCTAGGCCCGATAGGGCTTACCAGCATGGCGTCCGGGGTGGCGTCCATTGACGCCGGTTCAACCACCCACCCCTCATCGGTGCATGTGAGGTAGGCCACCCCAAACCCGATAATTTTGGCGGCTTTAGCAACCTCAACCACGGGGACACACACCCAATTGAGGTAGGCGTTCCAAAGGGTGCCAACGGTGGCGAGCTCCCGGCCGGAAACAAAGTTGTCGGTTTCGTCGACGTCAACGGGCAAGGGGTCGCGTTTCTCGCGGTTGAACCATTCAATCGGGATAACCCCCACTTCGGGCGCTATCTGGAAAAGGTAGCCCGCGTGGTCCGCATGGTTCACAAAATTCATGGTCAAAAACCTTTCAGAGAGGCACCCGCGTAACACGCGGGCGGGGGGGTTAGGACAGTGTGGTAAACGTTATGGCCACGTTTTCGACGCCGGTAAACCGTTCGGCCAGTAGCCCGTGAACCGCTTCAAGATACGGCTCTGCATCGTTGCTAGGCTCGACGGCGGCTTCGCCATGCACGTCATAAGTTTCGTGGTCGCACACCGTGAGGTAGACAACACTCACGGCCCCGCGATCGCGCACAACCTCATGGTTAACGTCCATGAAAACAATCACGCGCGCCGGGGCGGGTGGTAGTGGCGCGTCCACGGTTTCGGGGTCGGTGTCGAGGGCGTTAGCCTCAACAATGTCCCAAAATTCCGCCTCATTCACGCCCATCATGTAGCGCGGGTGTGGCCCCACCATCACTTGTATAATGGTCCTATCTGCAATCGCGTCAACGTCATACTCGCTGGCAGCATCGCCTAACGGCATCACAATCTCCCGTAAAACTGCATCGTCACGGGTGGCGTAATCAATCATGGTAAGAGTTCCTTCCTTAAGGCAGAGTGTCCCTAGATGGGGAGTTTATTCTATTCCGCGAACAGCGCGGTAAGTTCCGCGTCCGTGGGGGTTGACCACCCATCGTCCCCAATGTTGTCGAACGCGACGCCCATAACCGACACCCCGGCGCTATCGTCGGCAGGCAGTTTCGTCACGGTCCACAGATAGTGGTTCATGCGTGCAGCATGGAGCTGTGCATCATGTACAGCTACATCGTCACCCTTAGCGCTTACCACGATGTAGCCGGGGCGTTGCGCCCTGGCGACATGAGTAAACATAGAAAACGTGCCCCAAACGATCCCCTAAAACTCGAATCAAAAACCACCAACAACCAGCACAAACACCACGACCACGCCCCCAGTATCGCCACCACACCCAAAAACAACCACCAACAACAACCACCACCCACCACCTGCATAAACACCACAACGACCCCGCAAAACCCCAGCTCAGAAGGCGAAAAGGGGTGGGGGAGGCCCCCTACCAGCGGAAACGGGAGATGCCTACGCCCAACCCCCGTTTTTCTCCCCGGCATTTTTTGGATGGAGGTTTCTGGTTAGGGAATTGGTACTGAGCTGTGGATATAGTTTCTGTATGAGAGTTCCTGAGCCGCCGTCTGATCTGGGTTTTACTGGCATTGACATGTGGAATGAGTTGTTGGCTGGTCGCAGTCTTGGTGCGACACAGTTGACGTTGGTGCATAACCTGTGCCGTACGGCTGACAACCTGGATGCGTTTGCGGCGCAGTATGCGGGGGAGTTGGTGGTGTTGGACGATACGGGCGCTGCGGTGGCGAACCCGTTGTTGGTGGAGTTTCGGCAGCAGTTGTTGGCGTTGCGGCAGATTATGAAGGACTTGGGGTTGATGGAGTTGGGTGATGCGGCTGGGGCGTCGCGTGAGTCGAAGTGGGATGCGTGGGCGGCGTCGAAGGGGTTTGAGACGCGGTGAGTGGGGGTTTGGTGTTGCCGACGCATGGGGTGCAGGAGCCTCGTGTGTCGTTGATGCCGCTATTTCATTCGTCTGTGGGTGAGGATGCGGTGTCGTGGTGCCGTGAGGTGGCGGGGATGACGTTGTTTCCGTGGCAGGAGCATGTGCTGTCCTCGTCGTTGGTGCGTAAGAAGGACGGTAAGTGGGCGGCGCGTGATGTGGGGGTGGTGGTGCCTCGTCAGAATGGGAAGGGCGAGATCATTATTGCGCGTGAGTTGTTTGGGCTGTTCATGTTGCGGGAGAAGAAGATTATTCATACGGCGCATGAGTTTAAGACGGCGAAGGAGGGGTTGACGAAGTTGCAGGCCTATATTGCGCGTTCGCCGGAGTTGTCGGAGTTGGTGGATGTGAAGACGGGCAATACTGAGCCGGGGGTGTATTGGCGGGCGAAGCGTCGTGGTGAGCCGTCGCCGCGGTCGATTCAGTTTGTGGCGCGCTCTGGTGGGTCTGGTCGTGGGTTTACGGCGGATTGTCTTATCTATGATGAGGCGTTTGCGTTGACGGCGGATATGGTGGCGGCGTCGGCGCCGACGATGATGCAGGTGCCTAATCCGCAGACGTGGTTGTTGTCGTCGGCGGGGTTTGCGTATTCGACGGAGCTTGCGGGTGTGCGCAAGCGTGGCATGTCGGGTGATCCGGGTGAGCAGTTGGCGTATTCGGAGTGGTCGGTGGATGAGGATGATTTTGATCCGGGTGATCCGCGGGGGTGGGCGCAGGCTAATCCGTCGATTGGGTACGGGTATATGTCGTTGGAGTCGTTTGATTTTGAGTACCGCAGGTATAAGGCGTCGGATAATGTGGCGGCGTTTGCTCGTGAGCATCTTGGGGTGTGGGAGATGCGGGCGGCGAATTCGGAGATTCCTGAGGGCCGTTGGCGTGCGGGGTGTGATGGTGATTCTGAGGTTCGGGATGATCGGATTGTGGTGGGGGTGGATGTGTCTCGGGAGCGTCGGGCGTCGGTGGTGGTTGCGGGTGCGTCGTGGGATGGGCGTGTGCAGGTTGAGGTTGTGGGCAATGGTGAGGTGGGTCCGTGGGTGGTAGAGATGGTGTCGTCGCTGGTGGATCGGTGGGATGTGTTGGGGGTGGTGTTGGATGCGTCTGGTCCGGCGGGGGCGTTGTTGTCTGATTTGTCGGAGTGTGGGGTGGAGGTCAAGCCGTTTGGGTCGCGGTTGGTGGCGCAGGCGTCGGTGTCGTTTAAGGAGAAGGTGCTTGCTGGCCAGGTGGTGCATTTGGGGCAGGATGTGTTGGATGCGGCGGTGTTGACGTCGCGTGCTCGCGGGGTTGGGGACTTGTGGGTGTTTGATCGTGTCAATGAGTTGGCTGATTCGTCGCCGTTGTTGGCGGCTACGATTGCGGTGAGTCATTGGGTGTTTTTGGCTGGGCAGCAGGCCCGGTCGTTGTCGTCGAAGGAGGAGTTTTCGTGGGTGTGGTGAGTTTGGTCTCGCAGATGTTGGAGTCGTTGGAGGGGGAGCGTGTGCGCCTGGATGAGTTTTATAGGTGGTTTGAGTTTCGCCAGCCGTTGCCGCCTTTGCCGCGCAAGGCGTCTGAGGAGCAGCGGGCGTTGGCGAAGAAGGCGCGTACGCCTCTGTTGCGGTTGGTGGTGGAGTCTACGGTGGAGCCGTTGCGGGTGGAGGGGTATCGTCCGTCGGCGGAGTTTGAGAATAGGTTGCGTGATGAGGGGGATCGGGGCTTGTTGGATAGTGTGCCGTTTGCGTGGCGTGCCTGGATGGCTAATGGGATGGGTGGTCGGCAGTCGCAGGTGTATCGGGATGCGGCGATTGCTGGGTATGCGTTTGTGACGGTGGTGCCTGGTGTGGGGGTTGGTGGTGAGGACATGCCGCGGATTAGGCCGGTGTCGCCGCGGCGGATGTGGGCGGAGTATGAGGACCCGTATGGGGATGAGTTTCCGATGCACGCGGTACAGGACTTAGGCGGCGGCAGGTTCCGTTTCTTTGATGATGTGCATGTGGTGGAGTTTTCCACGGTCAAGCGCACTGTTGACGGCAAGGTTGAGGAGTCGTTGGTGCAGGATGGGGCAGCTGTCGAGCATGGTGCTGGGGTGTGCCCGGTGGTGCGGTTTGAAAACCTTGTGGATAGTGAGGGTCGGTGTACGGGTGAGGTGGAACCCTATATTGATATTGCCGCCAGGTTCGATATGACACAGTTGGATAAGCTGTTGGTGCAGCGTAATAACTCGTGGAAGATTCTGTATGCGACGGGGATGCAGCCGCCGAAGGGAATGACCCCGGAGGAGCAGCAGCGTACGAAGGTGCGCCTGCGCCAGGACGATATGATTTTGGCGGGGTCGGATGTGAAGTTCGGCCAGTTGGATGAAACGTCGATGGCCGGGTTCCTCACGGCACTCAATGATGAGCTGGAACTGTTGTCGGCAGTGTCACAAACACCCACGTCGGTACTGTCAGGTGATTTGGTCAACCTTTCGGCCGACGCGCTGGCGGAGGCACGTGTGATGCACACGTTGAAGCTGGCGCAACGGATCACGAACTACACCGCCGAGTGGGGGCGCGTGCTACGTCTCGCGTGTGCTGTCGGCGGCATGGTTGAGGAGGCCCAGGACTACATGGCGCAGGTGGTGTGGGCTGAGATTGAGGTTCGTTCGCTGGCGCAGACGGTGGACGCCTATGGCAAGTTGGTGGCCCAGTTGGATGTTCCACCCCGCGGGTTGTGGGACAAGATTCCTGGCGTCACGTCGTCGGATACGGCACGGTGGGAGCGCCTGGCGTCTGAGAAGCGGGAGGAGGACTTGCAGATTGAGGCGGTCCTTGCCGACATTAAAGCGTCCGCAGATGGGGACAATGCACCCAACCAGGTAACACCGCCGCTATCGAACAACCAGGTCAAAACCACACTGCCCACCTACGAGAACATGGAGAAACCGTGGGCACGAGCAGCACGCGGAGGCAACCGCACCACCGAGGGCGTCAAGCGTAAGAAAATGACCCGGTACGGGCTGAAAGACGGCGACGGAGACGGGATCGTAGGAGAATAACCAATGGCACAAACACCAACCGGAAAAGCAATCACCGAACGCTACTACCGTCGAAACCGACGCCTCATGCTCAGCCTCGCCTACCTCATTAAGGCCATCTGGAAAGCCTTCGGTATCGACGGCGGGGGCGCTAAACCCGGCCTTGTTACCCGCATGATGGCAGAACTCTTCGAACTCATAGAGCACTTCCGCCAACTCTCACTGGCGCTGGCCCATGAGTACTTTGTCTCATACATCTCAATCGAGCACCCCACCTGGACACTCACCCCCGCCCGAGACAAGGACGGCAACCTGGTTCGTGCCGAATGGGCCACAATGGACGTCCACCTTGCCAAAGACCTCGACGACCTCACCGACACCATGCTTAACACACGCGTCGCAGAAATACCCGGCGCGACAGAAGCCATCGTTGATCAACGCACCTACGCCGACATTCACGACACAGACACCTTCCCACGCATCGCAAAGGTCATGGGCGACGAGTTTGCCGACAACCTCACCAGCCCCACCGACAAAGAACACACCACCGACAACACCACCGGCCACACCCCAGGCCACAACCAACCCCCCATAGCGCTTGCCCCAGACCCACACCCCCTCAACAAAAACAACGTCACCACACGCCTGACCATCAAAGGCCCCGACAACCTGACTAAACAAGCCAACAAAATACACACCCAAAACCTCGACGACCAGGAGAAAGCGCGCCGGGTGCAGGTGAAGTCGGATGCGTCGTGGGTGCGGATGGTCAATGCGGCGGGGTCGTTGGCTGATGGTGGTACGGGGTTGATTGAGCAGATGGCGGCGGATCAGAATATGGGGGTTGTTCGTGTGTTGGGGCCGAACCCGTGTGCGTTTTGTGTGGCGTTGGCGGCGTTGGGGACGGTGTATCCGAAGGGGGTGTGGGGTAAGTCGGATGCCCGGTTTGCCGGTGGTGGCCTGTCTGGTAATGCGAAGGTGCATGATGGGTGCCAGTGCAGGTTGGAGCCGGTGCCGTTTGGTACGCCGGATGATGCGTTGCCGCCGGGGGTGCAGCGTGCGCGTGAGTTGTGGGATCGTGCGGTGTCGATGATGCCGGAGGGTTATTCTTGGAAGGAGCAGTACAACAATTTTCGGCATCTGTTTAGGAATGGGGAGTTTGTGGAGCGGGATTGGGAGTTTGAGCGTCCGATGGCGATTAGTCGGCGTGAGGAATTGCGGTTGCGTGTGCCGTCGCTGATGATGCGTATCGCTTGGGATAAGTATTTGCTTGATGAGGGGATTGAGTGGAGGAAGTCACATCCACGGTCGGAGATTGAGGCTAGTGTGAGGTTTGCGCAGCATCAGTTGGAGTATGCGTTGCAGCAGTGGGAGAAGTATGGGTTTGGTGAGACTGATTGGGTGCGTGAGTATGAGTGGTTTGTGGAGCGTTGTGCTTCGACGGTGCCGAGTGAGGATGAGCGTAGGCGTGAGGGGGTAAGTTTCCGCCGGGATTTTCCAGGTAGTGAATGGTGGATATCGGAAGAGGTGGAGTTGCAGCGGGATTGGTTGCTAGAGCAGTACCCGGATGCCCGCGAGCATAAAGATAAGTTCTGGCGGTCCGATAGTCCCGTGCCGGTGTCGATGCCAGAGTTCGACTAGGTGCAAGCCCCCGACGTGTGCGGGGGTTTTCTTGTGTGCAGTGTACCTAGTTGGGTACTTGTGTTGTATTCTGGGGATACGCATGTGGGGCTGCGGTTTTCACCCGACGGGGGTTCACGGAATTGACGTTAGGAGACTGTCATGGAGAAAGAGTCTAATACCCAACCGGAAGCAGAAAAGGGCGGCTTTGTGCCACCGGCCTCGCAGGAGGCGCTGGACAAGATTATTCAGGAGCGTGTTGCACGTGCGACTGAAAATACTGAGCAGCGTCTGAAAGAGGACTACGAGGGCTACCTTCCGCCAGCTGAGGCTGAGGCGTTGCGCGGTGAGGTCAAGAAGCGCGATGCGCAGATTGCTGACTTTGAGCGCGAGTCGATTGCTGTTGACGCTGGCCTGCCGAAGGGGTTTGGCGTGCGGTTGCGCGGCGAGTCCGCGGAGGAGTGGTCGGCCGATGCGCAGACGTTGGCTGGCGCTCTGACGCAGGCCGCTGGCGGTTCGGCTGAGGTAAAGCCGGAGGTTGAGCAGCAGCCGAAGCCCAAGCGTGGCACCGGCGGCGGTGCGCCGGATGTGTTGGCTGGGCTTACCGGGAAGTCTCCAAGCGAGCTGGTAAAGAACATTCCACGAATTTAAGGAGTAAATTATGGCTGGTGAGCAGCATAATTTGATTAAGGCGGAAGCCTTTGCGAAGGTCGCAATTGGCCTGTTGGAGCGCGAGCTTGTGGTGGCGAACCTTCTGTGGCGTTGGTCGCAGGACGAGTTCACCGGCGCACTGGACGACACGGTGAACGTGCGTGTGCCTGGCCGTTTTGTTGCGAAGGATCGTGACATGCGTGCGACGGGTGAGGATCGCCGCATTAAGCTGGATCACCTTTCTGAGAACAAGATTGGTGTGAAGCTGACGAAGTTCCCGTACCATGCCACGTCGGTGACTGACGAGCAGCTGACCCTGGACGTGCAGGACTTTGCGACCCAGATTCTTGCGCCTCAGGTGCGAGCGTTGCAGGTCTACCTTGAGGACATGGCGGTGTCCACGCTGACTGGTGCGACGTACGCCGACGGCAAGCTTGATGATGCTGGCAAGCTTGTTGGTGCCGACAAGATCAAGGGCACGTTGAAGATGGAGGACTTCTACGGTCCTGGCAAGATGGGCGCGCACGCGCTGTTTAACCGTCTGCATACCCTGTTTACGTTGCGTAACATTCCGGCTGATGGCCGTGTTGTTGTCGCTGGTGCGGAGATTGCGGAGGAGATTCGTAACGCCCCGAACCTGGTAAAGGTCAACGAGGCTGGTGATTCGAACGCGCTGCGCGATGCGACGATTGGTAAGCTGTCCGGCTTTACCATCGTGGAGTCGAACTCGGTGCCGCCGAACGAGCTGGACGCCTTCCACAAGTCGGCGTTTATCCTGGCGACGGCCGCGCCTGTAGTACCCCAGGGTGCTGTGTACGGTGCGTCTCATTCGACGCCGCAGACCGCGTTGCGTTGGCTGCGCGACTACGACGCCAACTACGCCGAGGATCGTTCCATCGTTGACTGTTTCGCTGGTACTGGCACGGTGACTGACTTTGACGAAAAGGGCAAGCCACACTTCTTGCGCGGTATCAAGGTCACGGCTGATCTGGACAAGGTTGCTGATGCGAAGGCAAAGGCAGCTACCGCCACGGCACCGGCGGCTGGCTAGTAGGAAGGGCGTAAGGCGGCGTGAGCGAAGGTAAGGACTCCCCGATGGGTGTTGAGGCGTTAGCTACGGTTGAGGCGTTGGAAGTGCGTCTTGGCCGGTCGTTTCAAGACCATGAGAAACCGCGCGCTGAGGCGATCTTGCATGACGTTTCGGCGTTGGCATTGGGGCAGACGAAGGCGAAGTGGAATGTGGCGACGGTGCCGCCGGATGTTGCGGCGGTCGTGTTGTCGGCAGCGTTGCGTACGTTCAAGAACCCGGACCGCTACATCCAACAGCAGGTGGGTTCGTGGTCGGCGCGTCTTGACCGCGATGAGGTGCGCAATGGTGTGTTCACGAAGCCGGAGCTAGACGTTCTTACCCGTAATTCGCAGGACGCAGGCCTTGGCCTCTACGGGTTTGCCACTGTTTCGCGTACTCGTGATGAGGGCGGCAGTGGTGGTTCCGGCGACGTGGAGTATTGGGAGACGAACCAGCCTGGTTCCCCGATTCCGTATTCGGAGAAGCGGTGGTGGTGAGATGCTGATCGGCAACATGAATGTTGAAGTGTGGCGCTCGCAGGGCCGTAACCGTGATGGGGACCAGGAGTTTGTGTTCCATCACAGGATTGAAAACTGTATCTTCCAGGAGCGTGATTTGTCTGGCTGGCTTGGCTCTGACAAGTCGGACCGTGGGCAGACGCGCTACGCGGTGGATGCTGACGCTGAGCTGTACGTTAATCCTGGTGAGGACATTCAGGAGGGTGACCACGTGAAGTATCAGGGGCAGACGTGGCAGGTTGATTCGCACCTGGTTACGGGCACGTATCCGTCGGGGTGGCAACCCGGCGCGAAGGTGTTTTTGTCGCTGGTGAGGGGATGGTGAGTTGCGGTGAGGTTTGAGCCGAACTTTAAGGAGTTCCACAAGATTCTTAACGGCCAGCCTATGAAAAGTTGGATCGGGAAGATCGGTGCGCAGGTTCATGCGGCGGCGGTTGCTGGCACTCGCCGGAAGACCGGCACGAACGCTGGCAGTATCGGCCTGGATGTGAAGCCATATTCGGGGCCGTGGGGTGATCGTGTCGTCGCGGAGATTCGCAACAGTAACGACAGGTACGGGTTGGAGCGTGAGCTGGGTGGGCGTGTCAACCCCCGCCCGGAGCGTTCGCTGTACTACGCGATGGTTGCTGTGGCTGGTGGTCACGCTGTGGCGAAGCCTGGGATTGTGTACGGCAAACCGGCGCGTCGCACGAAGCCGAAGCCGTTTCTCACGCGCAATAAGTACGGGAGGCTCTAGTGGATAACTGGCAGTTCCCGCAGCAGGACGAAGTGGTCATGGACCTTCTTGAGGACATGACGGACCCGGAAGAGGTGTGGGTGGGGTCGTGGTACCCCGAGGTGGACTTTGACGGGGCGAAGGTGATTGTGGTTCGGTTGCCGTCGAACACGGTGGGGGTGACGCGCTACGGCCAGGTGGAGATTCTGGTTGATAGCCCGCAGCGTGGCCGGGCGCGGCAATTGGCTACAGAAATATCGGATGTGCTCAACGATTTGCCGGGCAAGACTGTTCGTGGCGTGCTGGTTGATGACGTTATTGAGCACGCTGGCCCGCAGGTTGCTGAGAATGTAGATAAGACACTCAGGACGTACACGATGGTGTACTCGCTGGGTTTTCGGAAACAACGTCTCTAGGAGGAGATTTTTATGGCTGACCAGAACACCGCAGTACAGGGTGCTGAGTTTGATTTTGATAAGTTCCGTGGCGTCGAGGATGGCCTTGTACGCAAGATGGTGTCGGGTGGTGCAATTCTGATTGCGCCGATCAGTGCGTCGCCGATCACGAAGTTCACGGACGACAAGGGCCTTCTTGTGGAACAGGCTGGCTTTATTGGTCTGGGTCGTATCGCGAAGGATGGTGCCCCGACGTTTAATGCCGATGTGCAGGAGGACACGGTGGAGACGTGGGGTGAGATGGAGCCGTCGCGTCGTGACATTACGACCTCGACGCTAACGGTTGAGGCGACCTTGCAGGACACCCGCAAGGAAACGCTGATGCTGGCGGCTCGCCGCGACATGGAGTACATGAAGCAGGTGAAGCCGGGCACCAACGGCGAGTTTGGGATTGTGGATAACCCACAGCCGGGTACGCAGTTCTTCCAGATGCTGATGATTGGTGCGGATGGCACTGGTGAGGATGCGTTCTACTTTGGTCGTTACCTTCCGCGTGTGTCGATCAAGATTGGCACCGAGAGCTGGAACCCTCAGTCTGAGGTGACCTACCCGCTGACGGCGACGGCGACGAAGCACACGAAGCTGGGCTTTTCGTCGAAGCGTTTCTACGGTGGTCCGGGCGCGAAGGCGCGCTTGAAGGCGATGGGTTTTAGCGGTTAACCGCACCAATGTTTCTAGATAGGGGCAGGGTACCGGATAGGGTATTCTGTCCCTATTGGCATGTTTGGATGGAAAGGATTGTTGACATGGCGAAACTCGACCTTGCGAAACTGGTGAAGGAAGTTAAGGGGCGCGAGCAGGACCCGCTCAAGATTGACCTGGGCGATGGTGGCAAGCCGGTAGTGTTGGATCATGTGCCGCTACAGCTGTTTATGGGTCTTGAGCGTAAGGCTGACTACTCGATGGTGGAGTGGGTGCTGTCGGTGTTGGAGGACTTTTTCTCGCCGGAGGATTGGGGCCGTTTAAAGCCGATCCTTTTGACCGCGCCGCTTGAGGTGACCAGTGAGCTGTATGACCGTATCTTTGACCATTTCAATTTGCGTTTGGAGACGGCTGATGCGGGAAAAGGCGACGAGGACTCTACCGAGTAGCAGCGTTGCTTGACTATGCGGGGGCCGAGCTTGAGGTGGACTTCCAGCGCCATTACGGGCTGGATATTCACGAGTTCGCGTTGGGGGCACGCCCGTGGGGGCAGTTGGGCCGGTTGGCGTCGGCACTGCCTACGGCAAGTTTGTATAAGAACAAGCTGTTGATGGACCCACAGTTGGCGGCGGAGCTTGACCTTGCAGGCCAGGGCGATGATGGGGTTGTTCTGGACTTTGTGGATGAGACGCCGGTGGTTGCGGCGTTGCGGGACATTCAGGACTGTTTGCGGGACCTTGTGTGGGTGACGGTGGGCAACCCGAAGGTGCGTCCTCCATCGCCGTTGCCGAGGCCGGTGTCGGCGGTGACGCTGTTGCAGCAGAAGCAGGCTGAGCAGCAGATAGATCAGATGGTGCTTGCCATTACTGGGCAGGCGTTGTAGTTGGTCGGACCGTTGCGCCCGGCCGGGAAGGTTGCGTTACCGTGACGAATGTTGGCGAGGCGTGGGTCAAGGTCCACCCAAATACAGACGACTTTTTCAACAAGCTCACAAAGGACGTCGCTAAGTGGGGCGACGACGAGGAGAACCAGCCCGACGTCAAACTCAAACCAAAGATTGACGACGAGGAGTGGAAAAAGGAACGCGAACGGTTCCAGAAGAAGAACGACAAGGACACTGAGAACGCGCCCACCCAGAAGGTTCGGCTGAAAATTGCTGACGATGATGAGTCGAAGAAGCAGTTTGGTAAGGAGCTGGACCAGTTTGCCCGCAAGCTGAACAAGCGCGAGTCGGTGAAGGTCAAACTCAAGGTAGATGCGGATACCGCACTGGCTGAGGCGAAGATTGCTCGCCTTGACGGCAAGCATGTGCGTGTGCAGGTCGAGGCGGTCACTGGCGAGATTGACCAAGCGAAGGTGCACCGCCAGTACGCCAAGATGAAGGAGGCATTCGACAAGCAGCAGCGCGCCGTCGATGATGCTGTCGGCAAGCCGGTGCCGGTCAAGGTGGGGCTGGACCCACGTTCAGCGGCAGTCACGCTGGCGACGGCACACGAGTTCCGTGAGCGTCTTGAGCAGGAGGTTGGCCAGGACCTTGAGATACCAGTCACCCTAGGGCGTAAGGGGCGTGACCGGCTTGACGGTGAGATTGGTGACCTTAAGGGCAAGCTGTCCGAGCTGCGCGAGGTTGGCGACGTCAAGATCAAACTGTCCGTCGATGAGGAGTCCAACCCACTACGCGACCTCATGGATGGGTTCGACCGTGACGGGGACGATTTCTACAAGACGGTCCACATCTACCCCGAGCTAACGTTCGAGGCGGACGACGACGGCAACGCCTTGTGGGATACCCACGTCGAGGACCTTGTTGCGGATCGTGACATGCGGGTGTTTATCGACCCGCAGTTTAAGGACCGCGAAGGCAACGACACGAGTGAAGTGTTCAAGGCGTTGGCGGCACTACCGGAGCGTAAGAAGATCACCCTTGAGGTTGATGTTGACGGCACCGGCCAGGCCGAGTCGGTGTTGCAGTCACTTTCCCGCGACCGGGTAGCACTAATCCGCACCGAGTTTGTTGGTGACGGCTACGACGCTGACCTTGCGAAACTGACCACGGGCAAAGAGCTAAGCGTCAAGGTAAGCCGTGACTCTATCGACGACCTGGACTCGCTTAACGACGAGCTGGACCAGGCGGTCGATAAGGTCAACGCCCTGGGCAGTGCGTGGATTGACAACCCGAACAACCGGATTGAGATTTTCACCGACGTCCACACCGAAGCCGCCGAAGCCGCACTGGCGAAACTTACCCGCGACCGCACGGTAGACATTCACGCCAACGTCACCGGGGCGAGCGGGCAGCGTCGCCACGATGCGGATGTTGTGCGCCGCGATGTTGAGTCCGCCGCCGAGATGATTGTGGAGACCATCAACGCTGGTACGAAGAAGGCTAACGCGGAAAGCCAACGTGGCGTCGAGGAGACCGCGAAGCATATTGACGGGGTGGCCACCCGTGTCGAACGCGCCGTCGGGGCACCGACCGGCCGACGTGGCGGCACTATCCGTTCGATGGGTGATGTTGAAGCATCCCGTATCTTGGGCCGTCTTGGGCTGAAAGACTCCACTATCAAGCGCTACACCAACACCGCGCAGGATGTGATGGAGCTGCAAAAGGCGGTCCTTGAGGCGCAGATTCACGCTCACACCCCGCAGGCGGGTGCGCGTGAGGATGCGCTTAAGGCGATGTACCGAAACGATGGGACTATCGGTTCGGCGGGCTGGATACGTGACCGGCTGGTACCTGGCTGGATGGATGCGCTCAACGCGACGCGGCGCGCACCAGCCTCACAGGCTGAGGTTGTTGAGGAGGTCAAGAAGCTACGCGAACAGGTAGAGCGCACTGTTACGCGCCCGGCGGCTCGCCGGAGTGTTGTGGACTACGACGCCGCGGGGGCGGCGATTGACCGTGGCCGACACTATGCGGGCAAGCAGTGGGAACGTGAGCTGTATGAGCGTCGGGTGAAGTCGATTGATGTGTCGGTGGAGAAGATTCACGACACGCTTGCGACGCTCTATAACCGGCTCGCTACATCGGGTAAGTCCACTCGCATTTCGCAGCTTGAAGGCCAGATGGCGGCAGCGGCAAGGGCGGCTAGGGGTGATGCACAGCTGGGCGACCTTAAGCGGGGCATGTCCACCCTCGGCGATGTGCTTGTGGACCCGGCGCGCCTGGATCGTATTGATGCGCGTACGGTGCGTGAGACGCGCAGGCATCCGCGGTTTGAGGTGAGCCATCAGGCGGATGCGATGTTCGCGAAGCTCGATTTGTTGGGGCGTGAGCGTGAGCGTTTGGTGGCCAGTATTCAGGAGTTGGGCCAGTCGCGCCCATTGAAGGTTGCACAGGTGCAGGCCCCTGCGGTTGTTGAGGAGCTGCAACGTTACCTACGTCGTAATGCGGACTTGTTTGACAACGGGTTTACCGGCGCGTCGTCGAAGCGGTCTAAGAGTGTGTCGCGGGATCAGATTCGTCACGGTGCTGATACGTGGATTAAGTCGGCGAAGGCGACGGGTGTGCCTCGTACCTATGACTCGATGATGTCTGCGATGATGCGTAAGACGTTTGCTGAGGTGTTTGCCGCGCCTGGTTACGTGGCGAAGTTGTTTGCGGGTATGCCGAAGAAGTTGCCGGGGGTCAAGGGTGGTGGCTTAGGGTTCAAGGACGCGACTGGGGTTGTGGACTTTGGCAAGGGGTTGTCGAAGGGGCCGTCGAGCAAGTGGTCGCCGTCGGCTACTGGTGGCGGTAAGTCTGGTGCACTCAAGGGGGCCGGGAAGGCTGGTGGGCCGCTGGGGATGGTCTTGCAGGCTGTGGCGGGTGTGGGCGCGCAAGGGTTCCGTCTTTCCACGATGGGTGGCGGTATTGCGGTGCTCATTGGTGCTGTCACTGATGCGCTGGCGGGGTTGTCGGCGATGGCTGTGTCGATTTTGAAGCCGGTGGGCCAGCTGATGCAGGGTGTTGTGGTTGCCCCGGCGGCGTTGGCACAGTTGGCGACGGGTATTGGTGCGGTAGCACTGTCGTTTAAGGGTGTCGGTGAAGCGTTGGGGTCGATTGGGGACCCGGAGAAGTTTGCCGAAGCGTTGGAGGAACTGACCCCGGCGGCGCGTGATTTCGCTCAAGCTGTGGCTGATGTGGCTGAACCGTTTTCCGAGATGCGGGAGACGATGCAGGAGCAGTTCTTTGACGGGATGGCCGACTCGTTTACCCGCATGTCTGATGCGATGATGCCGGTGCTGTCGGATGAGTGGCCGAAGATGGCTGGGGCGATTGGGGACATGGCCGATTCGGTGTTCGGTGCGTTGTCTACCCCGAAGGCGACGGAGCAGATGCGCAGCATGTTCGAGGGGATCACCGAGTCGTTCCGGGAGATGGGGCCGGGGATGCAGGCGTTTACCGAGTCGTTCATGACGATGGCTGAGGTGGGCGCGCGTGAGGCGTTACCGGCGTTGGGGCGTGCGTTTACTGACCTGGGCCAGTGGACGAAGGATTACTTTAACGAGCAGCGTGTGTCGTCGTGGATTGATGTGGCGAAGAATGGTGCCCGCGAGCTGGGTGGCCTGACGAAGGACTTGTGGGCTGGCAGTGCTGATTTCTTGAAGGCGATGGCTGATGGTGCCGACGCGTCGTTTGGTGAGGGTGGCGTGTGGGGCGCGATGCGTGGGGCGATTGCCGACTTCCGTGAGTTCGCCGCCTCGGATATTGGGCAGGCGAAGATCGCGAACTTTTTTGAGGGGGCCACTGATAGTGCCAGGACGTTGATGGACATTGCTGGCAAGTGGAGTGAAACGATTGTCACCGACATGATCCCGGCTACCAGGGACTTCCTGGACAAGCATGGTGAGTCGATTGGCAATTTCGGCCAGGATGTTTTGAGCGTCATGACGAAGATGATCGGCACGCTTGATGCTGTGGTGCCACTGTTGGCGAACGCGGCGCACGCGCTGAACGAGACGCTTGGTGGCCCTGGTTCGAAGAAGGAACGGGAGAAGCTCGGCAAGTATGCCGACAAGCAGACGGAGAGCCTGGACCAGAAGTACAAGCACCAGTACACCGACAATGCGCGTGGCGAGCGGTTTAAGCAGAAGGATCGTGAAGCCCTCACTAGCCATATTGGGCAGGCGCGTGAGCGACTGAGTGAGGATATTGGCAGCGTTGATACTGCGGAATGGCAGAAGCTCGCCGCGGTTATGGAGCGCGCACAGGTGCGCTTGCAGCAGCTTGAGGGTGGTTTTGATGGGGCGCGTCAGTCGGCGGATGCTACCGCGTCGGTGGCGACGATGCTGGGGCAGAAGATCGTTGATATTCCCGACAAGAAGACGATGGTTATTGAGGCCGATCCGGGTGATCGTGCTGTTAATGCGTTGCGTCATTTGGGTGCGCAGGTTGACGAGATTGAGGGCCAGCCTGGCAAGTTGCGTGTTGAGTTCCAAAACGAGATGGAGATCAACGGTGCGCTTGAGAAGATTACCGCTGAGATTCAGGACCTCCCCGACGCCGAGATTCAAGCCCGTGGCCTTGACGTGGCGGTGGACCAGCTTGCCGAACTCAAGGCGCAGCTCGACGGCATGACCAGCGCAAACATCGCTATCAACGTGGAGGCCGGCCAAGTTGACGGGGTGATGGAGAAGCTGTCGCAGCTTGGTATCGCGGCGAAGGAGGTCAACGGGTCGATCTACATTGACACCAACGCCCCGGATGTGATGGCGAAGCTGGAAGAGTTGAAGCTGGCGACCCCGAACGCTGAGGGCAAGCTGACGCTGGTGAGCAACGTTGACGAGGTGCTTGGCGAGCTGTTGGGTATTCAGGGACAGACAATCACCTCGACGATTAACGTGACGAAGACGGGTGATACGGAGCCGCCGAAGGACTCTAAGTCTGAGCATGAGCGTCATGTGACGAACACAGGCGAGGTGGCCCCGCCGCCGTCGTCGGACTCAACCCATAGCCGTAACGTGGTCAATACCGGGCAGGTCACCCCGCCGGGTGATTCCCAATCCACGCATATCCGTATCGTCAAGACGATCATGCAGAACGTGGGCGCGCAGATTGGTGGTGTGGCCGGGGCTGCAATTTCAGCTGGTATGCAGGCGAATGGTTCCATTGTTCCAGCGGCGGATGGGTTCGCCTCGCGCAGTGCGATGATTGCCCGTAAGGGGTCGTACATTCTGTGGGCGGAGAATGAGACTGAGGACGAGTCGTACATTCCTCATTCGTTGTCGAAGCGGAAGCGTTCGACACAGATTTTGGTGGAGACCGCCAACCGTTTCGGCCTGGATGTAGTGGACCGTAACGGGAAGCATGTGGAGCGCGACGGCAGCAGCATCACCCCAATGGCCGATGGTGGGGTGAAGTCGCAGCGTTCCCGTGAACTGTCGGAGCTAAACAAGAAGCGCGCACGGGCGGAGGCGCTGGCGAAGAAGCGGAAGCAGAAGCCGCTTACCCGTGAGGAGCTTGCTGAGGCGGCGCGTCTTGAGGCGGAGCTGGCGGCGATCAAGGAGCGGTCGAAGGATGGCAAGCATGAGGATGTTGCCCGGAAGATGACCGGGTATCGGGATGGCAAGTTCATCTACACGGATGTTGCCCCGGATGCTGAGGGTGCGGTGCGTGCTGTGGACCATGCGGGGTTGGTGCCTGGGCAGGTTCGTGTGGCCTCGACGGTCAAGGACTGGGACGGTTTGGATGATCGTTCGGTCGGCATCATTAACGCGATGGGTAATACCAGGTTCCGCGACGAGTACAAGTCGAAGGCGGACGGGTTGCAGGCGAAGGCGTTGGCGCAGGGGATGGACCCGGCACAGGTGGCGCAGGCTCGGCGTGCGGTTGATGGGGCGATGCCGTTGACTGACCTTCCGGCCGACGTCAAGCACGCACTGTTGACTGGTGAGGATGTTGTACGGGATGAGGGGTGGCATCGTCAGATTGATACGGAGCGACTGTTTAAGCCGAAGCGTCGGTTTGAGGACTTTGACCTTAAGACGTTCGGCCGGTACATGCAGGGCTGGTATGGGGACGATCTGGCGGACCTGGTGGAACTTGACGCTCGCCATTTGCGGGATGTGCCGTTGTACAACATGGTCAACCCGGATGCGGATGCGTGGAACGCGGTGCTGGCGGATATGCGTGGTGGCCAGCAGGACCTTGAGCGCAGGTACACGGATCGTTACCAGCGGGAGACGAAGATTCGTCGTGATGCGGAGAAGGCGCAGAAGGAGCAGTTGAAGGGTGCGGACAAGAAGCAGAAAACGCCGAAGCAGTTGCAGAAGGATGTTGAGCGCGAGTTGAAGCGTGAGCGTGAGCAGCAGCAGGTGCGTGCGGCTGGTATGGAGGCGGTGCAGCGTGCTCGTTCTGGTGCTGCGACTCGTTCTGATTCGGGTGGGGGTGTGGTGGTCAATCAGACGATTGGCAACATTACGGCGGCGGATGCTGGGGATGCGGCGTCGAAGTTTAGGCGTAAGACGATGGTTGGTTTCGAGAGTTTGACAGGAGTGGTTTAAGTTGGCGAGCGGGTTTGAAGCGACGACGATTACCTATATCCCGCCGATGGCGGGGACAGTCATGCCGCAGTGGCAGTTGGCTGGGCCGGACCAGAATGCACACCCGGTGACGCTACGCCGGGGTGTGCGTGGGCTGTGGGGGCCGCCGGTGGATGTGGAGACGCGCAGGGTGTTGCAGTCGCGGCATACGTACCGGGTGGGGACGAAGCCGAAGCAGTTGACGATTGAGTTGCCGGTGCATATTACGATGCCGGATTACGGTGAGTTTGCGGGCGTTCCGGTTGGTTTTCTTGCTGAGCGTTGGATGGCGTCGTGGCCGTCGGATATGGGGACGTCGGCAGCGCCCTTGGCGGGAACGTTAAAGGTGGACCACCCGCAGTATGGTTCACGGTATTTGGACGTGTATCGGACTGAGGAGTTCGAGGTTTTGACCAACATGGACCCACGGGTTGCAGGGTCGATGAAGATGTTGGTGGTGTGCGCCTCGAACGATCCATACCCGCGCAGCGATGTGTTGGTGGAGCAGTTGCGGGACGTGAGCGAAGACACGAGGAAGTCGAGGTGGTCGCCTGAAAATGGTGGCGACGTCGCTATCTCGCCGAAGGTGTATGTAGAGGCGGCGACTGGTGGTGAGGTGGCCGTTTCGGTCATCGTAAAGCCGAGCGATATCTTAAAGCCAGGCTATGGGGAGTACGCGTTTTATATGGAGTCGCAGAAGAATGAAGCGCAGTCGGCAACGTTTAAGTTCAACGTGCCCGGTAGTGGATGCTTTGATCTGGACCCGGCACAGTTGACGTTCACGCCCGGCAAGTTCAATGCGAAGGCAAAACGATTCCAACCGTCCGGTAATGCTCGCGGCCTGCATTGGTCGGGGGCGGCGTCGGAGGCGCGCCCGATTGGGTTGCCGTGGGGGCAGTCGGCAGCGGTTGTGGTGCCGCCGCAGTGGGAAATGGATGTTGAGGTGAAGAAGGCTACAGGGTTGGGCAACGTCTACGTTGACCACACCTACCGATACGAAAGGTTGTGGGGCTAGTGTCTGAGCACGCGTTACGGTCCGCGTCGGCACCCGAGGCGAAAGTGTTCGTGTTAAGCCCTGACGGGTCGAGGCACACGCAGCTGACGAGGACGTTGAGCATCGAGTATGAGGTGTTGATGAATGATGTTGGCCAGCTACGCCTTGAGGTGGAGCTATCGCCAACCACGGAGGCGGTGTTTCTACAGTCCCACCCGGACGAGGCGATCCCGATCATTGTGCAGGCGGGCGCGATGGAAACGCTGTGGCTGACCACGAACGTTGTGGAATGGTACGAGGGGGCCACGCCGACGATACAGGTGGTGGCGGTATCCCCGGAGAAGTACCTGGAAACACTGTATGCGTGGCCGTTGCCGGAGGCACCGGCTGAGGCGCAGGTCAACAAGGAGGGCACCTATGTTGGGCCGGTAGTCACAGTGGTCAAGCAGCTATTGAACCGGAACTTTCGGCGCATGACGTGGCGCAAGGACCGGCTGCACTACGTGGCCCCGGCGGCACCGGCCGACCAGTACTCCCGCATGGTGATTATCCAAGTGAAGATGAACCCAATGCTTGACCTGATAAAGGACCTGATTGATACCGAGGCCCTGACCATTGCGGCCAGCGTGTACCTGCCGGGGCGCGGGCAAACCCCGCCGAGTGGGCATGACCCGAAGCGCCCGGCGATCATGTGGAATGTGGAGCAGCGGGCAAAACTACCGTCGGGTGGGGTGATGTTGCGCGGGTTTGTGCGCACCTTGCAGGACTTTTGGTCTGACATTTGGTCGTCGTTGACGTTGCAGGACCAGTCGGTTGACGCGGTGAAGTACTGGGGCGAGCCGCAGTTGATGATCCGTAAGCATCAGTATGCGTCGCTACGCATTGAGACGGTGAAGCCGACGGCGTGGCGTTACACGGTCGGTGGGCAGTCCCCGCAGTGGATTAATATTTTGTCGCAGATGGCGATTGGTACCGCGATCAACGTGGCTAGTGGCGGGCTGGGCGTGATGCTGAACTCGTCCGCGGTGGCGCAGATTGGCAATAACCGGATCATGTCGTACCACTCGTGGCCTGATGGTGCGCGCATGAGGAGGATGGGGCCGTTTGGGATGATGGAGGCGTTCGCGCCGACGGTGGGGTTGACGGTTGATGCGTTGACGACGATTAAGCGGTTGCAGCTTAAGTCGCGTTCGACGAAGGCGCACGAGTTCCAACTGTTGCCGACGGTGGGGTTGCAGCCTGGGGTGGATTACCGGGTGGGGTCTATGTTGTCGCTTGAGCTGCCTGGGGATAGGTATGTGGTGGCGTTTGTGACGTCGATCCGTTACACGTGGACGGATGAGGGTGCCCCGCAGGTTGAGGTGCAGGTGGCCGACCGGCCGGTGCGTGATCCGTTGGATGCGTCGTTGCGTCAGATTAAGGGTGTGACCTCGATGATTAACAAGGTGGCGCTGTTGACGCAGTAGGGAAGAAATGGGTGAGGCCCCGGCATGTATGGGGGTTACCGGGGCCTCGTGTTGTGTGAGGACAGTGTGGAAAACGGGTGGACTGTCCCCAAGTAGGTATTAAAGCCCGTTGGTGCGGTAAAGTCAACTCATGTGGGGACACGTGCGTAGGAAGGTTTTGTGCATGGACGTATCCGTTTTTGAGGCTGTGATGGGGGCGACGGCCGGGAGGGACCAGTACCAGAAGTATCTGGGTGCCTATGTGAGGGCGATGAAGGCGGCGAACATTACGACGGTGAAACGGGCGGCGATGTTCGCAGCGCAGATCGGCCATGAGTCGTACGGGTTGCGCTACATGGAGGAGCTTGCAGATGGTTCCGCCTATGAGGGGCGTCGCGATTTGGGCAATACCGTGCCGGGTGACGGGCGCCGGTTTAAGGGGCGTGGCCCGATTCAGTTGACGGGGCGTGCGAACTATCGGCGGTTTACCGAGTGGGCGAATAGTCGGGGGTTCACCACTATCAATTTTGTGGCGAACCCGGAAAAGGTAAGTGAACCGGAGTGGGGGTTCTTGGCGGCGGCGTGGTACTGGACTGTGGCACGTCCGAGCCTGAACGGGTGGGCGGATGCTGGGGATGTGCTGAGGGCGTCGCGGGATATTAACGGGTGGGTGCCAGTCCCGAACGGGTTGCAGGACCGGGCCTTCCGCTATGAGCGCGCGCTGAGGTTTGGGGGAAAACTACTACCGAAAGAGGAGGAAGCGGTGGAGAAGATTATCCACTATTCCCGTGACCAGGTGACACAGGACACGGGCTACTATTGCGGACCGGCGAGTGCGCAAACAATCATTAAGGCTGTCACAGGGGTGACGGTAAGCGAGAACACGCTGGCGAAGAAGCTAGGCACCCACACTGGGGGTACAGACTATGTTGGCCTTTTCCCGAAGGTGCTCAATGAGTACCTAACTAAGGCCAACTATGTTGCGGTGAGTATGCCGAAGGACCCGCCAACACAGGAGCAGAAGGATGCACTGTGGAAGAACATTGTGTCCTCGATTGATGCGGATTACGGGGTTGTGGCGAACATTGTTGCCCCGCCGAATAACTACCCGGTGGCGGTATGGCCGTCGAAGATTAACCCACAGTACGGGGGCGGAACCGTCTATCACTACATCGCTGTGATGGGCTACTCGAACCACGGCCAGCACAAGGTGTGGGTTGCCGATAGTGGGTTCTACCCCTACGGCTACTGGCTCAGTTTTGACCAACTGTGCTCATTGATCCCACCGAAGGGCTACGCATACGCGCAACCGAAGACTACAGCAAAGAAGGAGAGTGACGGGATGTTTGGACCCGACCAGGTTGGGGCGTTGCATGAGGCGAAAGTCCATGCGCGCTCCGCAGATAAGAAGTTGGACAAGGTTGTTGCGACGCTAGAGACGAAGCAGCCGTCGCTGGTAAACGGCTCGAAGGCGTTTGACCTGGTGACCTACATGCGGTTGGTGGATGCCGCGGTGTGGGAGTCGAGGCAGTTGATGGATGCGGTTGCCCGCAAGGTTGGCCTTGACCCGGACGAGGTTGTGGCAGAAGCACGCGCCCGCGACAACAAGGCGGAGGTGAAGTAGCAATGGCTGTCCCAACGGATATTACGGTCGCTGTATCGAACGCGCTCGCGCACCAGTCGTGGTTCATGCGGCGCAAGGACACGCTGGTGGCTGTGGCCGGTACGGTGCTACAGCTTGGCAACCTGGCTGTCGTATTCACGCAGGGGTTCCCTGAGTGGGTTGGCCTATTGGTTGCCGTGGTGGTCGGTGTGGCGCAGGTTGTGGTTCACGCTGGTACGAAGGGTGCAATCACCCCGTCGATGGCGGCACGTCTTGAGGAAGCTGCCCCATCGGTGGGCAAGCACCGTGAAGAAACGTATGCGCAGGCGCGTGACCGGCTCGCTGAGGTTGGTGAACCCGTATGAGCAGCGAGTTTGCGCAAAGGGCGGTGAGCCGGTTTAAGACGATTGAGGGAGCAGTGTGGATACTGTGGGTCCTGACTGCCGCTCGTACACTGTCGTACTTTTCCGAGCGGGACACCGTGCTTGCCCACCTCGTCGAAAACTTGAACACTGACTGGTTGTCGCCGCTGGTGTGGGGGACGGCGTGGGCGTTCATCACGGTTGGTGTGCTGTCGAAGAGTCGGCGGTTGCTGTCGGGGTCGATTGGGTTTACCGCGGCAGTGATCTTCCTGTGGGGGGTGCTGTTCCTTTGGTCTCACCCTGACGCTTTCCTTTCGCGGGGGTCTTTGTACATTGCGCTGTGCGCGATGCTGACGTGGGGGATTGGGCGCACGACGAGGTTTGAGCTGTCCGAAGGGGGTAGCGATGCAGTTGACGCCGCCGGAGGTCGTCGATAACTTTTGGGCTTTTCTTGGATCAGTTATCACCGTGGCTGGCACGCTGGCGTGGGGTATTTGGAACTCGCGGCTTGCCCGCCGAAAGGATAAGGAAGAGCACGGGTCTGGGGATTCGCGTGCGACGATTGCTTACCTGTTGGCTGAGAACGCGGATAAGACGCGTCGTTTGGATGAGCTTGAGCATGTCACGGTGACGAAGTACCCGTTGGCGTTGGACCATATTTCGGTGGTGCACCGGAGGTTCCCGAACGTTCGGGAGCAGGTGCCGATACCGAGGATGCTGCGGGCCGATATTGAAAGGAGGGAGCAGGGTGACTAGGGGGCAGCAGATTTTTAAGCTGACGAAGATTTTGCAGCACATCAAGATTCCGGCCGACCCGCCGTGGCCCGAGGTGGACCTGCGGTTTGAGGGGCCGGTAGACCGTATAGCCACACACCTGTACGACGCGTGTGGCGTGCGGGTGGAAGAGGAGGGGGTGACGGTCGATGAGTGAGTACCAGATTGTTCCTCGTGATGAGGATAACCCGGTGTTGCCTGACCCGCCGGAGAAGCCGGACGGGTTCAACCTTGTGGGCGGGTTGTTGATGAACCTGGTCACGGGGTTCTTTTCCACCCTCGGCCAGCTTATCGGCGGCACGATTAAGGGCGTCGGCAAACTTGCCGCGGATGTGATTGAGGCCGCGAAGGAAGTAGCCGGGGGTATCGCGCGCGCGATTATGGGTGAGGGTGCGTCGATGAAGGAGATTGGGGGTGCGGTTGATAAGAAGATGGGGCCGATTAAGACCGCAGTTTCCGAGTCGGGCGAGCGGATGGTGGCTATTTCGTCGAAGATGGATAAGACGATTAGGCGTCAAGAGGAGCTTGAGCAGACGCAGAAGCAGGCGGGGAAGGATGCAAAACAAGCGCTGGCGGACGCGAAGTCGTTGACGGAGAGTGTTGCCAACTATAAGAAGGCGCAGGACGACCTCGCTCGCAAGTACGCGAAGGAGTCTAAGCAGCTCCAAAACAAACTGAGTGGCATCACTACCGAGCAGGGGAATATCAACACCCGGATCGGTCAGATCAACACCGAGGTGGGAAACTCAGTCACCGAAGCCCGTGCGCTTGGGGAGACGCTTAAGAAGATTTCCGACGAGCAGGGCAACCTCACCACCAAGGCAAAGAAGCAGATGGAGACGGTGGTTGAGGCGAACAAGAAGGTCAAGGATGCTGTTTCCGAGGCTGAGAAGGCGTCGAAGTCCATTGAGAACATGGTGGATATTGGGGCGTCGCTGGTTGCTCTGATTCCTGGTACTGATACCCCGGACTGGTCGAGAGCTGCGTACAGTAGCGGGAAGATGCCGGACCCTCCAACGAACGTGAAGGGTGTGTACCGCTGCAACGCTACGCAGGGTTACACCGAAATTGTGAACGCTAGGAAGGTGAAGGCTATTGCGGGCAGGTGGTACACCTACGAATTTTGGGCGCAGGCGAACAAGGCTGACGCAGCGTTGCTGATTCGCCTTGTGGACGGGGAGAAGGTTCGGCCTGCAATTGCGAAGCTGGAACCGAAGGACAACCCTGGGCAGTGGCACACCACGACTTGGGGTATTGGTGGTGCCATCAAGATCACCAAGGCGAACGAGTGGCAGAAGTTCTCTGGACGGTTCCAGCTGCGGGACGACCTTGAGTTCGTCAAGATTGACAGGTTGGAGTGGCACTGGGGAGGCAAGGGTCCGCAGGACGCGGTTATCTACGTCGCCGGGTTGAAGGTGCTGCCTGAGGTTCCAGACCAGGCCACTGTTGACCGTCTCCAAAATAACGCGATCCTCAAGAACACCGCTGTTGGTGCGTCGAACGCGAAGGCTATTGACGTACTGGTGGAGGCGCGCGACCTACAGCTCAAGTGGAACGACACGCAGAAGGGCTGGAACGCGACTCAGGCTAAGCTGACTTCGGCTAACACCTCGGCAATCGCGGGACTGAACAAGGCGAACGACCTCCAAAACAAATGGAACGCAAAGGCAGAGGAGTGGCAAACAACAGCCACCACCGCCATGTCCGCGAACACGAACGCTATTATCGCGCTGGCGCGCAAGGATACGGCACAGTCGTTGTTGGTGTGGGAGGACCTTACTGAGGCTGAGGTGAAGGCTGGTAAGCGTGAGCCGTGGAAACCATCATGGGCGACGGCAACACAGTGGTATAAGGAGAAGAAAACCGCCAGCGATAGCGAAAAGCGGTTCATGGACAGGTTTGACGACATGTGGGGGGTACCGTCCTCAACTAGCACGAAGAACTGTAAGACGGCGTGGATGCGTGTCGAGCCTGGTAAACGGTACAAACTGTCATTCTTTGCCCGCGCCCACGTGCCAGGTTCCCGGTTCTATATTCAGATGTGGGGCAAGGGTGGAAACGGGGGCGCGCCGTTGCGGATAGTGACGACGAGCGTGGATCGTAAGACGGGGAAGCGCACCGAAAAGCTAGGCAACTGGACGTCGTACCCGGTGGACAACTACCAGTTTTTGCCGCATTGGCAGCTAGTCGAGCGGGTTGTCGAGATCCGTGAGGGTGTCACTGAGCTAAGGTTCGGCAAGTTCTACTGGAACCACTCTAACGGGTCGGCGAAGGCGAACCAGTGGATCACAGGGTTGGAGTTCGGGCCGGACATCCCGGTTCAGAAGGATGTGGACGACGCCCAGAACAAGGCGATTGACGCGCTGCAAGAAGCCGACGAAGCGCAAGAACGTATCAACGCGGAGCAGCGTAAGTTCAACCGTCTATCGCAGCGTGCACTGTGGTCGCACCAGGACATGATTGAGTTGTTGGATATTCGTAGCCCGAAGGTTTACGGGTGGGTGCCGGGGCAGGGCGGGAAGGTTTATCGCGGCATTGACTCGGTGAATATAAACTTCCGAACGAATGTTTGGGAAACGCCGTACGTCTGGTTTAGGGACATTGACCGCTACACGTGTGAACTGAGGTGCCGCGGTACGTGGCTGGGGCGCGTCACTGTGCTAATCAACTGGACTAACGGCGCGGCCGACGCATGGACGGTGGACGTGACGGCAAGCAGTAGGATTTGGCAGTTTAAAGGCGGCGCATCACATATCAGTATGCGTTCATACACGGTAATCGTGTACCCGCGCTCGCTCATGCGAGAGGCCGAGGCATCTTTGAGAGACGGTGTGAAGAACCCAAAGAAGCTATCGGGTGATCTATCTCGCCCGTCACACGAGTGGGATACGTTCGTGGCCGACATGAATGGATTGGTTCGCGTGAATGAACGTGAGCAGTTTCGACTCAAGAACACGGTGACTTGCAACCGTGATGTGTGGGTGCGGGATGAGGAGAATAGGCGGGTGCGGATACCGGCAGGCAAGCCTATCGCGGGATACCCGCTGTACCCGGAGGATCAGGACGTCGTGAATACGACTTACAAGTTCACTGAGGTGGATGACCTGCAACTTGTGGGTGGTGGCACTAAGCCGTCAACGCCAAACGGCGCCCCGCCACATCGGGATGTGAAGATGAAGATCATTAATGCAGCAGACTAGTAGGAAGGATTGCTAATGGACGAGTTAGTACGTGAAATTCAGGAGCTAAGCAAGGCGCAGTTTGAGTCACTGATCGGATGGATGGTCAGTGTGGAGCGCGACCGACGCCGTGAGCTTGAGGCGCAGTCGGCGGCGTTGACGAAGCTGATGGCCGATGGGGTGGTCCCTGGGCCAGCCCGTATCACACGGGAGCAGTATGAGGCGGGGAAGGTTGCGCCCGCGTGGGTTGATCCGGCGGGTAACCAGATGATGATGTACCCGGCAGGGTCGGTGGTTGGCCATGCTGACAAGGTGTTTGAGTCGCGGGTGGATGAGTTGAACCGTTGGGAGCCGGGTGTGAGCGATGCGTGGGAGGAGGTTGTTGTGGAGACTGACGGTGGGGGCGACGTCGTAGACGGTGGTGCTGAGGTCGCTGAGGTCGCTGAGGGCCACGGCGCTGAGGTTGATAGCGAGGCTGATGAGGTGGCGTAGCTGGTGTGGGGCGTGCCCACATTTTGCCCACACCTACCCGCACCTTGTCGCACTTTGTCGCACTTGACCTGCGGTTACCTAGTTAGGAAAAACCCCGCCCAACCAGGAGTTTCACCTGGTCAAGCGGGGTTTTTATTGATAGTTGTCGGACTGACAGGATTTGAACCTGCGACCCCCACACCCCCAGTGTGGTGCGCTACCAAACTGCGCCACAGCCCGTTGCCTTCATCCGGCGAATACCGGAACAGCTCCGATAGTTTAGCGCACAGTTACTTCAACTATGAAACCAGCTGTTAGAAGGCAGTGCCGTTGAGGTACACCCATGCGCCGCCCTCGCGAATGAAACGGGAATGTTCTCGCTGGGTGCCACTCGGGTGAAGGGCCTCGAAGCGGACCTCTCCGTAGGTATCCGTTGGGCCACCTTGTTCGGAGTGGAGAACTCGCAGCGCAATATATGGTTCGCCACCTGGTGGAAGCTCTAACGATGCCGGTCGTGTGCTCGAAGCCCAGGTGCGCAGCAAGTAATCCGCATCGCCGACGACGAACGCACTGTAGCGTGCCCGCATGAGCGATTCTGCTGTGGGAGCAGGTTTGCCTGCGTGCAGGGCGCCGCAGCACAGGGGGTATGGGCGATCGAGGCCACATGGGCAGCGTTTCACGTCAGCGCACCACGTCGATGGTTGTCTGCACCGAGGCGCTGTGAACGTAGCCGTCGACGGTTGAGCGTTTGCCGGCCTCCATGAGCGTCTGGGCCTCGGCGTCGCTGAGGTCGCCGAATAACGTGATGTCACGTGTGAAGTGCCCCTCACCGAGATGTGTGACCTCCACGCGCACGTCGTTGAGCGCAAGTCCTTTCGCGGCGGAACGAATTGCCTGGGAACAAGATACTGCCAACGCGGACATGTACAAGCCTGTCGACGTCACGCCCTGGCCCTTGCCGCCAGCATTCTTAGCCCGGTCAGTTGCGATCGCACGATTGGAGGTGCGAACTACGTCGCCATACTTCGTCCCGCGGGCGGAGTAGGAGACTGCGTTGGAGTCGCCGGTGGCATCCGGGACAAATTCGGGGGTGATGTATTGCATGACCCACGAGCCGATAATGTCGGCCGCACGCTGTGCGGTGCCTTGGCGCGTCAATAAATGATCGGCCTTGTCCAGCGCCATGAGTGACTTCGGGTAGCGGGTGAGGCTAAAAATTGACTGGGCGTTATCAATGCCTACCGTCACATCGATAGGCGAGTGGACCAGCAATAGTGGCTTGCGCAGTTTCGGCAGGTATTCTTCGGGGTTCGTGTCGGCGAGATCCTCAAGGAAGTCGCGTGAAATGATGAGCTCCCTGCCGCCGAGGATGACGGGGACATAGCCGTCGCGGTCCGCGTCACCAATCTTATCCGCATAGTGCAACACCGAGTGTGCAGGGTCGAACGGCGCACCGACTGTCGCTACGGCTTTGAGCGTCTTTTTGAGATCGGGATGGGTCGCCGCTTTCAGTGCTGCAGCGCCCCCGAGCGAGTGGCCCATGATAAGCTGTGGCGCTTTGAACTCTTTGGCTAACCACTTTGCTGCAGCCACGATGTCGTCAACGTTTTGTGAGAACGAAGTATCGGCGAAGTCACCCTCAGATTGTCCGAGACCAGGAAAATCAAATCTGAGCGTTGCAATGCCGAACTCTGTTAACCGCTTGGAGATTCGCGAAGCACCAGGAGTGTGTCTGGACCCCGCAAAACAGTGTGCGAAAATCGCGTAGGCTTTCGCCGGCCCGTCAGGCCGGTCAATCGTTCCGGCCATCATCTTGCCCGTCGACGACGGCACCTTCACGTTCAGCGATAACATGTGGGCTTTCCTCCTGAGAACGGGGACGCATTCGGTGGTCTTTGCTTGAACAAGGATAGAGTACATTGACGTGAGCGAGTGAGAAGCACTTACCATGTAGTCCAGGTAGTGCGAGAGGCAAAAGGCCACTTTTGCCGTGACGAAAGGTCGTATGAGGAATGGCTGCATTTGGCTGGTTTTGGAAAGCAATGGGTGCAACGTCCGAACGCAACAACAAGAAGTCGAAGGGGATCGTGGCGAAAGCCCACGAGCTCATCGGAGAGTTCGAAGCTCTTGACGACGTCGCGCTGAGCGCCGCTGTGCGTGACACCGTGCGTGACGGAGAGGTCGTCGACAAGCCTCGCTTCCTCGCAATTCTGTCGGTTGCCGCCACTCGGACCCTTGGGATGACCCCGTTCGACGTTCAAAACCAGGCGGTTTTGCGCCTACTCGAAGGCGATGTAATTCAGATGGCCACCGGCGAGGGCAAAACCCTCGTTGGGGCTATCGCTGCGACCGGTTTTGCGCTCACTGGTAAGCGGGTGCACCTCATGACCGTGAATAACTATCTCGCTGAGCGCGATGCCACGTGGATGCGGCCGCTTGTCGAGTTCTTTGGGCTCAGCGTTGCCGCTGTAACGGAATCGACGCCACGTGAACAGCGCGTAGAGGCATACCGATGTGACGTCGTCTATGCTCCGGTGACCGAGATCGGCTTTGATCACCTTCGTGATAATCAGATCACGCACCGCTCTCAAACCGTTCAGCTACCAGCCGAGGTCGCTCTTGTCGATGAGGCCGATAGCGTCCTTGTCGACGAAGCCCTCGTCCCGCTCGTCCTGGCTGGTTCTGAAGGTACGCAGCAGCCCACAGGCAAGATCACCGAAGCGGTCTCGCACCTTGACGAGGAGAAGGACTACGAAACTGATGCCGATGGTCGCAATGTCTTCCTTACCGAGGAGGGGGCGAAGAGAGTTGAACGTTTGCTCGGTATCGACTCGCTCTATTCTGATGAGCACATTGGCACCACACTTGTCCGGGTCAACCTTGCGTTACACGCTCGAGCACTGCTGATCCGCGACGTACATTACATCGTCGAGGACGGCAAGGTGGCGCTTGTTGACGCCTCCCGCGGCCGCGTCGCTGAACTGCAGCGTTGGCCTGACGGATTGCAGGCAGCAGTCGAGGCAAAAGAGGGGCTGAAGGTCTCCGAGGGGGGCCGAATTCTCGACTCGATCACGCTGCAAGCACTTATGCGTCGCTATCCGACGGTATGTGGCATGACTGGTACCGCCGTGGAAGCCACTGATCAATTGCGTTCATTTTACGACCTGCACGTATCTGTTATTGACCGCGCAAATCCGTTGCAGCGATTTGATGAAGCCGACCGGATCTACGCAACGATGGAGGAGAAGAACCAAGCGATCGTCGAAGAGATCGCGCTGCTCCACGCGAATGGTCAACCTGTTCTTGTAGGGACTCATGACGTAGCAGAGTCTGAGGCTCTCGCAGCGGCATTGAACGAGCGTGGGATCAGCGTGAACGTGCTCAACGCGAAGAATGACGCTGAGGAAGCACGCATTGTGGCTGAGGCTGGAGATTTGGGGCGGGTGACCGTGTCTACACAAATGGCAGGCCGCGGTACCGATATTCGTCTAGGTGGCGCTGACGAAGAAGATCACGACAAGGTTGCGAAGCTGGGCGGTCTTGCCGTTATAGGCACAGCACGCCACCGCACAGCGCGGCTCGACAATCAGTTGCGCGGACGTGCAGGGCGTCAGGGCGACCCTGGCCTGAGCCTGTTCTTTGTCTCCCTGGAAGACGACATTGTTGTTACCGGGGGAGAGGATGAGCGCATCACCGTACATCCCGACGCGTCGGGCAGGATCGAATCCTCGCGTGCACAGCAGTTTGTTGACCACTGCCAACGCGTTACAGAGGGCCAGCTGCTAGAAATTCACTCGCAAACGTGGAAATACAACAAGCTCATCTCGGATCACCGCACAATCCTTGATGAGCGGCGAGCGTCATTGCTCGATACCGACGCGGCGTGGCGTGAGCTTAGCGAACGAGCACCGGAGCGCGCCACCGAGCTGGATGCCATCGATGCTGACAAACTACGGCAGGCAGCTCGTGAGATAATGCTCTACCACCTGGACCATGAGTGGTCTGAGTACCTCGCGCTCATGGACGATGTTCGCGAATCGATCCACCTGCGCGCCATCGCCCGTGAAACGCCAATCGACGAATACCATCGAATCGCCATTCGTGAATTTAAAGAACTAGCGAATCGTGCCGTAGATCAGGCCGTCGATACTTTCAGGAAAGTCGTGATTGATAACGATGGAGCACACCTCGAAGATGCTGGTTGGAAGCGTCCGAGTGCGACGTGGACCTACATGGTGTCGGATAATCCGTTGGCGGGTTCGGGGAACTCGGTGATCTCCGGGATTGGAAATATTTTCCGTTAATCCTCATGTTGAGGTTCAGAGCGTTACACTAGAACCGCAACAGCACGTTGACCCACAATTGGGTAATATTGCGATTTAGAATTTATTGACTTTCAAAAACACCGTCAGGAGTTTGGAATGGCCGAAAACAAAGATGCAGACATCGTCCAGGTCGAAACGACCTCCGTCTTTCGCGCTGACCTTTTGAAGGAGATGGAGAACGGCGCTGCTGCAGCCAACGATAACGTCACCAGCACGGAGAATTTGCCGGATGGTGTTGCGTTGCTCGTGGTGAAGCGCGGACCGAACGCTGGTGCAAGGTTCCTGTTGGACCAGGATGCAACCACCGCAGGTCGCCATCCTGAGGCCGACATTTTCCTTGATGACGTCACGGTGTCCCGCCGTCACGCTGAGTTCCGCCGCGATGGTGACTCTTTCGAAGTCGTTGACGTGGGATCACTGAACGGCACTTATGTGAACCGAGAGCCAAAGGACTCGCAGGTGCTCTCCTCCGGGGATGAGATTCAGATTGGTAAATTCCGCCTGGTCTTTATCGCCGACGAAAAATAGTATTGTCCGTTTGTCTGCCCCTGCCCATTAGAAGAGATTAATCATCACCGTGAGTGCAATACGTCGAGCTGCTACAGAGCAAATGGGAGCCACCGTCGCCCCGTCAGGGACAAAGACCATGTCTATTGGTGTTGTCCTGAAACAGTTGCGGGAAGAGTTCCCTGATGTGACTGTGTCGAAGATCCGCTTTCTTGAGTCCGAAGGCCTGATTACTCCACAACGCACTGCGTCCGGATACCGGCGCTTTACAAGTGATGATGTCGAGCGACTTCGCTACATCTTGGTTACCCAGCGAGACAATTACCTTCCATTAAAGGTGATCCGCGAGCAGCTCGAGGCCATGGATTCCGGTCAGGTCACCGCGATCATGAGCGCGAGCGAAGCTGATCCACTAGTTTCTCCAGATAGCTTCCGCGCACCAACTTCGACGCACTTGAGCGACCGAGACGTTGCCGAGCAGGCTCAAGCAGACCAAGAACTTGTCGATGAGTTCGTGCGTGATGGATTGATCGTTCCTGATGTGGCTGGTCATTTCACCGCCGACGACGTCCGCGTGGTTACTGCAGCCATGGCGCTAGCGGAATTCGGTTTGGATTCTCGCCACCTCAAGACGCTGCGGACTATGGCTCGTCGCCAGGCTGATCTCATCTCTCAAGTAACGGAACCCGTTGCGAAGTCCGGTAAGGAAAATTCAGCACAGCAGGCGGAAGAACTCGGGCAGCAGCTTTCTGCCCTGGTCGTATCATTGCACGCTTCGCTGCTCAAGAACGAGCTGCGAAATTCCGGGCGCTGAGATGCGGTCGCTGAATTTGCTCGGGGTCTACCCGGTCGGCCCGGAACGCTTTCTGTGCGCGTTGCTGCACGCACCAGAGCAGAACCTATTCCTGCCAATTTGGCTTTCGCCATTTTCTGGAGGCAAGCTGGCCGCGCTCATTGATGATGTAGGCCCCCTGACCCCGAGTATTTACGAAACGTATTTGGAAACGTTAAAGGATCTCGGCGCTCAAGTGCAGGCCGTGCGCATTGCGAGCTATTACGAAGGTGTGTTTCATGCCGAGGTGTTGCTGAGTACTGGCAGCAAAGTAGACACGAGCATGTCCGACGCGCTGCTTTTGGCTTGGACAGGGGATATTGCTCTCGAGGTGGACCCTCAGGTTTTGCGGCAAGCCGGCATACGGATTTCCGCGGCAGATGCGAAAGGTATCTTTGACCTTGATCTTCCCGTTGTCGAAGGGGACGCTGAAGACGGAAGTGTTTCCGCAAGCGGTGACCCAGAAGCAGACCGCGATTTTGAGCAGCTGATGAAGAGCCTTGGCGCGGATGATCTTTTTACTTCCGATGATGAAGATGGAGACGGGGCTGCCAACTAAACCTCCCTCAATGTAAAGTAAAGGTTGAGACTTCGGCGTGTCGGCCCGAGCTGATAGAGTCAAATGCCTAAGCTATCAGTACAAATACTGTTAGCCGAGACAATAGAAAACGGGAGTATGGAAAATGAGCGATCTGCAACAAGAGCTTGAACTTTCCGCAGTGGAAGGGCCTGTTCAGGAAACGCTGTTTGATATCGGGCCTTCTGACGAAGTGGGGTACCGAGTTCCGATTGCATGCCAGGTAGCAGGCATCACGTACCGCCAGCTCGATTACTGGGCGCGCACTGACTTGGTGAAGCCTTCAATCCGTGGCGCAAAGGGCTCCGGCTCCCAGCGCCTCTACTCCTTCAAGGACATTCTGGTTCTGAAAATCGTGAAAGGTCTCTTGGATACCGGGATCTCACTGCAAAACATTCGCCTAGCCGTGGATAAGCTCCGTAACCGGGGTGTGAATGACATCGCCGAGATCACGTTGGTCTCTGATGGCGCAACGGTGTACGAGTGCCGCAGCAACGAGGAGGTCATTGACCTTCTCGGCGGCGGCCAGGGTGTCTTTGGTATCGCGGTCCCGCAGATTATGAAGGATCTGACTGGCACAATTGCTGACTTCCCAGCAGAAACCATCAATCCCGAACTCAATGACCCTCAGCCTGCCGGGTTCGATGAACTCGCAGATCGTCGCCGTCGTAAGTCTTCCTAGAGAGTTCTGAAAGGCTGCAGCCCCGCCGTTTACTCCCCGGCGGGGCTGCAGCCTTTCGTACTGCTGTGGGTCTAGCGCAAGTGGTTAGTCCACAACGGCGGTCAGAGCGGCACTGACCTGCTCAGCGGATGGAGCCTCTTTCACCACGGATGCGACATCTGTCACAGCCGTATCTGCAGGGCTATCGCCTACACGAACGACGTCAAGCTTGATTCGCTCACCGAGCCGGTCCTGCAGTGCTGCTGCCGCCTGTGGTGAACCATCATCATCGGCGGTGCCGGTGGTAATCAACACGATGCGAATATCGCGATCGAGCTCACGCATGGCATCGGCGGCAGCGAAGAGCGCTTCCCGAGTCTGCGGAGCACCGCCGGTGCCAAGCAAGCTGGCGGTGTATGCGACGTCCTCGGCATCACTGGTCATAGCAATGTTGCTGCGCCAACCCTTCGTTACACCAGGGTTCAGTGGGGAAGAGTAGTTCCAGAGCGCTACTTGATGGCCAGATTCGGTGACACGGTATGCAGCATCGCGTATCGCGGTGTCGACTGCTGGCTTGAAAGGCTGCATCGCATCTGACGTATCGTACAGGAATAACGTGTCCAGAGCTTGCTGTTGGTTCTCGGAACCAACTTCTTTCTGTTCCTTTTCTGTTTCATCGACCGGAATTTCTGCCACCTGGGACCAAACCTGATCAGGGACATCAACCACCTGTGATTTGCTATCAGTTTTCAACGTTGACGCCGCGTACTTCATGAGGTCCTGCCCGGCGCGAGACTTATTCTCATCGACGTTATCAGTACTGTTCAGCGGTATACCGACGTAGTTCAAAACTGCATCTAGCGATGTGAAAACCCGGTCACCGGATGCTTGTTCAATAGCTGCTGCGTATAGACTCTGTTCATCTTGGATTGACTCTATATCTTCCACTGCCTGCTGTTGTAGGACATCTACGGCGCCTGCCTCATCTTTGGCAAGCAATGACGCAACAGCAACAGAGGCATCCGAGCGTTCAGGCAACACAAATCGCACTGACTCCAGCTTAAGTGTCGCTGGATCAGTAGAAGTTTGCCCCTCCACGCCGAGAGGCGCCGCGTAAACAATCTGTGGGTCAGGTACCGCCGCCGAGCGTTTTGCGTTCCTAAGTACGGCGTCTGGGTTCGCGGTTTCCGGAGCGAGAAGGATAGCTGCGTCCTCGACCTTATCGACGAGCTCTGCCTGCATACAGTAGTCCCGCACAACACGGTGCGACTCGTTGTACGCGGCTACGATCGCTTCACCGACCGATCGTTCCGTAGACGCTACTGGCAGTGAGAGTTCTCCAGACACGCACTGTGCTTCAGAAGCATCATCGGACTGTTCTGGCTTCAGCTTCATCATCAAAATGGCACTCAAAATCACAGCGAGCGCGACCAGAATGACCAGGATCGCTCCACCGGACAAGCGATAGTTACTCTTGCCATCAGAATGTCGGCCCATGCCAATACCGTCCTTACTTCGTGTACAACCCGTCTAGCGTTGTCAAACAGTCTATCGCCCTAGAACTACGTCGAGGAGAGCGACGAGCCGGGAGCGTAATTCTTCTCCACGTGCGCTGAGCGCTCGTTGGCGCTGCACGTACATGGCTTTTCCCTCAGTAGTCTCCACAGGAACGATGTCGAAGCCGAGTTCCCGGCAGTCGTACGGGGATGCCTCCATATCGAGGCGACGCGCGTCCTTGGCCAATTCGAAACAGTCAAGGAGGAGCTCGCCAGGGACCAATGGGCCAAGTTTCAAAGCCCACTTAAACAGATCCATGGTGGCGTGCACACAGCCTGGTTGTTCCCTCGATACCTGGTCTTCCCTCCGCAACGCCACAACGTTGAGGGGGCGAGCTGGGGGAGTAAAGAAACGAAACGCGTCGAAGTGGCTGCATCGAAGCTGATGAGATTCAACCACTGAGTTCGTGCCGTCTGCTCCGAGACGAAGCGGAAGATCATGGCGAGGGTGTTCCTCGCGATACAACATTGCCCATTCATGCAAACCGAAGCAGTCAAAGTGCGCCGAACGAGAGGCTGTCGCGCGAAGTAGTTCGTCAATTTCCCGAACGTCGTGTTCACGGTGCGCAAGAAACGACGCGATGTCTGCACACACGTGCCTGCTGTCTACAACTTGGTAGTCGCGCCATGAAGCTTGAGGAAGCGTAGAGGCGTCGAGAAGCACTGTATTTGCGCCAGGATGCCACTTCTTAAGGTGTGTGGGGCGGAACCTGTAGTAGTCGAACAGGAAGTCCCACACCGGGTGCTTCTGTGCGCGACGACGGCGAGCTAGGTGTGGCTCGACGAATCCGGCCGCACGTTCCTCATGCGACGCGATCCGAGCCTCGTATTCGGCTGACTCCAGGAACGTACGAATCATGAATTCTCGTGGGTCCAGTCTGCGACCGTGCCCACGTACTCCTCAATGACGTCCTCAAGAGCAAGTACGCCAACGAGGCGACCTTGATCGCGGACCTGAGCCATGTGTGCAGAGCGACGGTGCAGCGACGTCAGCGCACTATCCAGCGACTCAGAGCCATCAATCACCATCAATGGGCGGATGCGGCTCACCGGTACCAGTGGATCATCCTCATCGGACTCCATCAGGTCCAAAATGTCCTTCACGTGAATATATCCAACGAGAATGCCGGAAGGCCTAGCAACGGGGAAGCGCGAATATCCGGTTTCACGTACAGCTTGCTCGATTATCGAAAGCGCGACGCCCTCAGGGTAAAAGGGGATGGTTGTCAGACGATCGAGCGGGATCATTACCTCTTTGAGGTTCCTCGACTCAGAGCGCAGCGCCTTTGAAAGGCGAGCTGTTTCCTCAGCGTCAAGAAGACCCTCTTCGCGTGATTCACGAATCATGTTCGCCAGCTGTTTCTGGTCCACAGTGGATGAAAGCTCATCGCGCTGTTCAATACCAAACAGAGCCAGCGTCTTACGCGCTACCCAGTTCAAGAAGCGAATAAACGGCCCCGTGGCCTTCATCCAAAGCGTCATAGCGGGGGTAAGCCAAACAGCAGTTGACTCTGGTCCGGCAATCGCAATGTTCTTCGGCACCATCTCGCCGAACAAAATATGCAAGAAGGAGATGAACGCCAGCGCAATCACGAAGGAAACAGGATGCAGCCACTCACCCGGCAACCCCATCGCGAGAAACGGAACTTCAACATAGTGTGCAACCGCAGGCTCAGCGACCTTACCGAGCACGAGCGACGCGATGGTGATGCCCAGTTGGGCACCTGCGAGGTAAATCGAGAGGTGTTCCGTCGCGTACAGCACGCCAGTAACATTTGTCTTGCCTTGTGCCTGCATTGACTCCAATCGATCGCGCCTGGAGGACACGAGTGCGAACTCGGACGCAACGAAGAACGCGTTGAGCGCCAGCAGGACCAAAATGAGAAGGAATGCTACCCAAATATTCACTGTGCTGACCTCCTCTGAAACTCGATTGCTTCCTCTGGAGAAATCGGACTCAAAATTGCCCTGTCGATCCTGCGATCATCCATTGTGGAAACCCTTGCGAGCCAGTGGCCAGCGCTGCCTGTTTCAAACTGTTCCTGGAAATCAGCTGTACCGGAGGGGAGCACTACTTTGTCGCCAACTGTTGGGATATGTCCAAGTGCTGACATAATCAGTCCTCCAAGAGTTTCGTAAGGCCCCTCGGGTGCAACATAACCGAGCTCCTCCTGCAGTTCATCGAGCCGCACCAAACCAGAAATCTCCCACGACGTTCCGACGTGCAAAAAGTCCCGCTCGGATTCGCGGTCGTCGTACTCGTCGTACACCTCACCGAGGATCTCCTCGACCACGTCCTCAATCGTGACCAGACCTTGCGTTCCGCCGAACTCATCCGCAACCAGCACTACCTGTGAGCCCGCGGAGCGAACCCGGTTGAGCACCGCATCGCCGTCAAGCGTCCCGGGGATAAACGGAACTGGCTTGGCCAGCGTTGACAGCTTGGTGGTTGCACGCTGCTTCTTATCTACAGAAAAGGCGTCTTTGATGTGGACCACGCCTATTGTGTCGTCCAAGTCACCGCGACGGACGGGGAAGCGCGAATGGCCTGTCTCACGGGCAAACGCTATCAAATCCGCTACGGTGTCCTCGGCGTCAAGCGCATTAATGGTTGAACGTGGCGTCATCACGGCTTCGGCGGTGGTCTCTCCGAACTGCAGCGATCTGTCGATCACCGCTGCGGTATCTGCGTCAAGGTCTCCAGACTCCATCGAGTTTCGGACCACCGCACCCAGCTCTTGGCCAGAACGAGCGGAGGCTAGCTCATCTGCTGGCTCAATCCCGAGTTTTCGCACAACCCAGTTCGCCGAAGAATTGAGCCACTTAATAAACCAACCAGCTGCGGTATTAAACGCATTCACAGGAGGTACCACGACCCGCGCAGTCTTCAGCGGATCCGTAATCGCCATGTTCTTTGGAACAAGTTCGCCAAAAACCATCGAGAGCAATGTCGCAATCGCCAATGCAAGGATCAGCGCTACTGTCGTTGAGGCCGCTTCACTCAGACCAACGAGCTCAAGCAGGGGAGTGAAGAACTTGCCCAACACCGGCTCGGCGAGGAAGCCAGCTGCGAGCGTCGTCACGGTAATACCGAGTTGCGCGCCTGACAACACGAACGAAAGGTTCGCGTGGTCTCGAGCGACGGCTTTCGCCGTGCGGTCGCCGACCTCCCGGACGTGCTCATCGATAGTTGAGCGCTCGAGTCCTGTCATTGCAAACTCGATTGCGACGAACAGGCCCGTTGAGGCCGTCAACAAGATGAAGCCCAAAAGAGCAAAGATTGAAATGACTATATCCATCGACTATGACCGAGGCGTCCGACGCCTACCGCTCCTTCCCGTCGACCGTCGTCGTTGAGCATTCGCACTGGGGCGTTTCGAACGCCTGGTTGCGTTGTGGTTCTTTCGCTGATGTGGTGGCTGGCCACCAGGCGGTGGCAGGGGCTTCCCAGACGGCTGCCGAGCTCCGGTGATCTCAACGACCTCAGGTGTGAGCTCCTGCGCCCGGACTTCGGTCGCTCGCACTCCAGCTTTGTTTAGAAGCGAGCGAACCTCCTTACGCTGTTCATCCATGACCAACGTAACAACGTTGCCCTCAGTGCCCGCACGCGCTGTACGCCCCGCGCGGTGCAAGTATGCCTTGTGTTCTGCAGGCGGGTCGATGTGGACAACGAGTGAGACTCCCGAAACGTCGATTCCGCGTGCTGCGATGTCCGTCGCAACTAAGACTGGAGTTGAACCATCAGCGAACCCCTCTAGTGCGCGAGTTCGAGCACCTTGACCTTTGTCACCGTGAATTCCCTGCGCGTGAACTCCGGCGCGACGAAGCTTCTTCACCTGCCTGTCCACACCATGCTTCGTGCGCATAAACATGATCGTCTTGCCTTCGCGTGCGGCGATTTCCAGCACTCGAGCATTGCGCGACTCGCGGCTGCCACACAACAGGACGAAGTGTTTCATGGTCTTTACAGCTGACTTCGCTGGAGCTGTGGAGTGCGTAACCGGATTATGCATGTACCTGTCAACGATTCTCTGTACATCGCCATCGAGCGTTGCAGAAAACAGTAACTTCTGGGAATCCTTTGGCGCTCGGTCGACAAGCTTGATGACCTGAGGCATGAAGCCCATGTCGGCCATCTGGTCGGCTTCATCAAGCGTGACGATCTCCAGAGCCCGAAAATCGAGGACGCCACGCTGCAATAGATCCTCTGCACGGCCCGGTGTCGCCACCAAGAGGTCGACTGGTGCCGCCAAAGCGCGGATCTGCGTATTGATATTGACGCCACCAACTACATCCAGCACGCGAAGGCCTTGTGCGCTCGCGGGGCTGTTCAATCGCTGTTGAATCTGGCTTGCCAATTCACGCGTCGGTGCGAGCACAAGTCCACGGGGCCGTCCAGGCTGACTTGGCGCACCACTCAGACGCGCCAACATCGGCAAACCAAACGTAAAAGTCTTGCCGGAGCCGGTCGGACCACGCCCAAGCACGTCTCTGCCTGCTAGGGCATCAGGAATAGCCGCTTCCTGAATTGGAAACGGCCGAGTAATTCCTTCTGCGTTGAGCGCGCGCACCAGGGGGTGGGGAAGGCCGAGATCGGCAAAACTTTTCATTGCAAACACCCTAGTGCCTTTTTGCGGTCAGGTGCTATCGCCACGCTTAGTAACGAAGCTCCTTGCGGTCGCCAGACCACGCGATATGGAACGTGCCGTCCATATCGACGCGCTTGTAGGTGTGCGCACCGAAGAAATCACGTTGTCCCTGAATCAGCGCCGCAGGCAAGCGGTCTGCACGCAAGGAATCGTAGTAGGAGAGCGAGGACGCGAATACCGGAACCGGAAGCCCGAGCTGCGTAGCCGTTATGACGACGCGACGCCACGCATCAATGACGCCGCCCTCCAGCTCATTGCGGAAGTAAGGGTCGAGCAACAGTGATGGCAGCTCAGGGTTTTTCTCATACGCCTCGGTGATGCGGTCGAGGAACTTCGCGCGGATAATGCAGCCACCACGCCAAATCTTCGCCAGCTCACCAGGCTTCAGACCCCAGTCGTACTCCTCGGAACCCGCAGCAATTTCATCAAAGCCTTGCGCGTACGCAACGAGCTTTGAGGCGTACAGAGCACGCCGGACATCCTCGACGAACTGCGCCTTGTCCAGACCAAGGTCAGCGAACGAAGCTTCTACGCCACTAGGGAGGTTGGCCTCCAAGGCCGCGGTGCGTTGCGCAGTAGAAGAAGAAAGCGCACGAGCAAACACTGCTTCGCCGATGCCAGTGACTGGGACGCCCAAGTCTAGGGCCTCCTTCACAGTCCAGCGACCCGTGCCCTTCTGGCCAGCCGCGTCCACAACGACGTCGACAAACGGTTTGCCTGTTTGCTCATCGACTTGCTTCAGTACCTCAGCGGTGATCTCGATCAGGTAGGAATCCAGGTCACCCTCATTCCACTCGGAGAAGATTTCAGCGATCTCCGCCGGCTCCAACCCAGCTGCGTAGCGAAGCAAATGGTATGCCTCGCCGATGACCTGCATATCGGCGTACTCGATGCCGTTATGCACCATCTTGACGAAGTGTCCGGCACCATTTGGGCCAATGTGGGTCACGCACGGAACGCCATCGACTTTCGCGGCAATATCCTCAAGGAGTGGGCCAAGCGCCTCCCATGACTCGACAGGACCACCAGGCATGATCGAAGGACCAAGCAGTGCACCTTCCTCGCCGCCAGAGATACCTGCGCCGACGAAGTGGCGCCCCTTTTCAGCGACTTCTTTCTCACGGCGGATCGTATCGGTGAACAACGAGTTACCGCCATCGATGATGATATCGCCCTCATCCATCGCTTCGACGAGCTGATTGATCACTGCATCCGTAGCCTTGCCAGCCTGGACCATGATGACAGCACGGCGTGGACGCTCCAGCGAGGCAACAAAGTCCTCAATCGTTTCAGATGGGATAAACGAGCCCTCATCCCCGTGCTCGGCCATTACGGCGCGAGTCTTCTCAGGGGACCGGTTGTAGATAGCAACCGTATGTCCGTTGCGGGCGAAATTACGTGCTAGGTTCGAACCCATCACCGCCATACCGACAACGCCGATCTGGGCGAGATGAGTCTGGGACTGATTCGTATCATGCTCGGTGGTAGTCATGCAGACAATACTACGCTGCTGAGAGGAAAGAACGGAATGAGTTTTCTATTCGAAAAAGTTGATCGCGAGCTCAACGAGGAAGAATTGCGGACCCTCAACGAATACAACAACGGTTACGCCAACACGATCGGAATGGTGATCACGGCGTGTAGCCCAGAGTGCGTAACTGCACATATAGACGTCGGACCCCAGCATCTTCAGCCTGCCGGGATCGTCAACGGGGGAGTCTATGCCGGTCTCGCAGAGACGGTAGGTTCCGTTGCAGCGATGGCGACAGCTGGCAGACCTGCTGTCGGCATGAACAACAACACCGACCTCCTACGAAGCGTCCGTGACGGGCGAATCGAAGCATCCGCGCGCCCAGTTCATGTCGGGCGGCGAACCCACCTCTGGCGCATCGAAATGCATCACGAAGGCAAGTTAGTGGCCCTGACGAATCTGAAGCTCCTCGTACCCTAAAGCCAGCGGTTCTTCCTGAACCACCAATACATCAGTGCCATGGTCAGGATCATTACGCCGAGCACCACCGGGTAGGAGTACTTCCAAGCCAATTCCGGCATATTCTCGAAATTCATGCCATAAACACCGGCAATCATGGTCGGGGCCGCAGCCATACCAACTACTGCAGATATCGTACGCATATCGGAGTTCTGTTGCATCGAAACCTTCGCAACCGAGGCGTCAAGCAGGGAGGAAAGGCGTTCATCGAAGCCTGAGAGGTGGTCACTCACGATCGTCGCGTTGTCCTGCACGTCACGGAAGTAAGATCTGAGCGCTTTCCGCATCAGATCACGGTTGTTGGTCAACCCATTCTTTAACGCCGGTGCAAGTGGGTCGATCGCGTGGCGCATCTCCAAGATCTCACGTTTGTAGTTGTAAATCTTGTCAATGTTAATGTCTCGCCGAGGCGTAAACACCTCGTTTTCCAGCTCATCGACGTCGCGGCTCAGGTTGTCTGCGACCTTCAAATAGTTATCGACGATGTAGTCGGACACCACCCATGCGACGGCACTTGGGCCAAGCACCGCAAGCTCCTCCTCGCTCTCTAGTTTGCCAGTCAAATCAGGCAGTGGTGCGCCGTGCCGGATCGTGATCGCAAAGTTCGGACCGGTCACAATTTGGACTTCACCAGTGGAAATGATTTCACGGGCATCCGCAACCTCCTCATCGTCGCGGTAATACACCGAGCGCACGACCATGAACAGCTGCTCATCGTAGCGCTCAACCTTTGGCCTCTGGTGGGCATCGACTACGTCGTCAACGATCAGATCGTCAATGTCGAAAAACGACGAGATCTTGGTCATCTGCTCATCTGTCGGACCTTTCAACGAGACCCACACAAACGCGTTATCGTGCTCCCGTGCGACCTGCAGTGCCTGTGGAATCCGATAGTTGCCAGGGACGCGCTTGCCGTCGACAAATACTTTGCAAAAGTCGATCGAGCGTTCCAGAGGGACCTTCACCGGTATGCGCGATGGTTGAAGCGTGCTTTTCGACGACTTCCTCGACAACGGGATCCTTGGTGGCATAGTGGCCCCCTTTACTACCTGCGTCGCGCCAATCAAGGGCGAGGGATACAACAACGCTCGAGATACTACGCCCTTCGAGAACGGAACACGAACGCGCCTCTCCAACCGTATACAAAGGGGAGAGGCGCGTCAGCAGAGTCATTTAGTTCTCTGCGTTTTCGAAGCTCGCGTGGCGTTGGCCGGGTGTCGTCGGAAGGTTGTATCGCTTCGAGCTCAAAGCGTTGTAAACCCACGTCAACGCTGTGACAGTGCGGTTGCGCAGTCCAGTGAGGAATGAGACGTGGACGTAGAGCCACATCAACCAACCCAAGAATCCAGCGATTTCGACCTTGCCCATCTTCACGACAGCGTTAAAGCGAGTGACGATAGCCATCGATCCCTTGTCAAAGTAGGAGAATGGCTCGCGCTGTTCCGGCGTAATCTCGTCTTCAACCTGTGCCTTCAAGATCTTTCCGACATATTCACCGGACTGAATTGCAACCTGGGCGACGCCTGGCAAGCGGTCGCGGCTCATCATGTCGCCCACGATGAATACATTCGACAGTTCGCCAACGGACAGGTCGGCGTTCACCGGCACCTTGCCGTTACGTTCAGCCTCTACACCAGCTTGCTCGGCGACCTGCTTGCCCAGCGGGGAAGCCTGGACACCAGCAGACCAAATCTTCGTTGGAGTGTAGACAGTGGTCTCTTCGTCGGTCTTGGTGTTCTTGTACGTGACGCTCTCAGCGTCGACGTTAGTCACAATGGCATTCAAGATGACAGTAACGCCTGCCTTCTCCAACTCGCGCTGCGCCTTCCGGCCAAGACGCTTTCCAAATGGTGGCAGAACCTGTGGCATGCCGTCGATAAGAAGGATCTTGGTCTGATCTGGTGAGAACGAGTACTGGCCTCCAGCAAATGCGCGGTGCGCCAACTCGGCGATCTGTCCAGCGAGCTCAACACCAGTTGGACCGGCGCCGACGAGCACAAAAGTGAGCAGCCGTTCGCGTTCTTCAGCGGAAGTAGCTAGCTCAGCTTTCTCGAAGGCATCAAGAATGCGCGCGCGCACCTCGAGCGCGTCATCGGCTGTTTTCAAACCAGGTGCGAACTCCGCAAAGTGATCGTTGCCGAAGTAGGACTGGCCTGCACCCGCTGCGAGGATCAATGAGTCGTAGGCATACTGTGACGACGCACCATCATCGGAAGCAGTGACGATCTGATTCGCGGTATCGATCTCGTCAACATTGCCGCGCACAACGCGAACGTTGTCCTGGCTTGCCAAAATCTGGCGAACCGAAGAGGCAATTTCGCCGACAGACAGAAGACCGGTCGCTACCTGATAGAGCAGAGGGGCGAAGATGAAGTGGTTTGTGCGGTTAATAATCGTAATGTCTACGTCTGCATCCGCGAGTGCATGAGCAGCGTTAATGCCACCAAACCCCGCACCTACGATCACGACGTGATGGCGGTTTCCAGCGGGGCGGTATGGTGTCTGAGTCATAAAAGTGTCGCTCCTTGGGAAAGCTGTTTGAATTTTCTTCCCTTTATAGTACGCCCATAATGTTAGAACGGTATGGTTTTGGAGATGAAGCGTCGAAAACTCCGCTGAAAGTTTGACCAAGTAAGGTGGGGAAGCGTGCCGATTCCTGAACCAGTACCAACGCATTTACACACTGTTGACGCCACAAAGTGGCCACGGCTAGTGCAGCCGTTGGATGGGTTTGCTCTGAAAACTCGCGCCAGGCTTGCAGAGGCCGAGTTTGCTCGAGCCTGTGACGCCGCGGGTGTAACGCTTTCTGGTGACGACGCCGACATTCTCGTGAACCATGAGCGGCTTTTTGAACGAATCGCGGCTGCTGGCTGGACAGGCCTGGCAGAGGGGTACATGGCAGGCGAGTGGTCAGTGACCTCATCGGATGTACTTGTTGAAGTCATTGCGAAGCTGCTGGGGCAGGGCTACGTACCCCGCCGTACATCGTGGAAGCCACGGCCGGAAACTGTTGGAGCGATGCTGCCGAGTTCTCTCGTACAGCACTTTTCGGGCGATCGTGTGAGTGCTTTCCAGGGTCATTTCGCTACAGGTGTCGCAACTACCGAGCGCAAACTGACCAAGTCCTACCCGGAGCAGCGTGCCAAACAGCGTGGCGCGAAGCGCCGCTATATCGATGTGACCACCTACGAAGCACCGCTCGATGCGGATCGAGCCGACTTGGGTGATATACAGGCGCGGAGCGCTCAGCAGTTGCTGGACCTAGTCGGTGCAGGGCGCGGTACGAGAATGCTCGAGTATCCGAACTCGGGAGGTGCTGTGGCTCTGGCCGCGATAGGGCGCGGAGTGGTGGTTGATACTCTCGCAATTAGCCATGACAGTGCCGCTCATCTTCGGGAATACCTCATTCTTAATGGCGCTGCGAACGATGTGCGCGTTGCCGTGGGCAAACTTGGTGACGCTCAATGGGCCCAGCAGCATGGGCCGTATGATGCAATCGTTTCATTTAGTCAGCTTGAATCATGCCCGAAACGCGATAAAGTGCAGTACCTTCGCGCGATGGACCGCATGCTACTTCCAGGCGGGCGTATCGGTGTGCAATCGGTGATGGCACGTCGCGTGCAATCAAAATCCGTGAACCGAGCGTGTCGGAGTGCGCTTCAGGTGCTTGGTGCGTATGTATGGCCAGGTATGGAGTATCAATATGAAGTCGATTTTCTGAAGCTAGTTGAACAGCAAACGCATCTCCAAGCGATCAGTATTAGCCGTGCGCCGGAACATCTTCGGTTGTCGATTCGTTTGCAGCGTCAAATGTTTGAAGGGCGGCTCCGTGAAGCCGCGGCCGATGGCTATGACGAAGTATTTCGCCGACTATGGCTCTGGCAGTTTGCGGTTCGCGAAGCAGTTGCATCAGTAGGGGGCTTGGATCTGGCACAGGCGGTATTGGTACGGAAGCACCGGGGTGGGCGCCGATAAGAAGCAAGGGTCAAGTGCCTTAGTTGACATAATGTACATTATCGGACATTTCCACAACTTTGCATATAGATAGCGGAAGCCCGCCCAATAACGTAACGTGACGTAATTGGGCGGGTAATTCTGGACAGTCTACTTGGTCATATTGAGGCGAATATTGAGTAGCCCGCTCTCGGCAATCTTCGCTGCGACAAATTCAGGCGTCTCAACGCCGTAGTCAGCTCTATCAAACGGTACATCGCCCGCGACGATGAGATGGCTGCCAGACAGGGCTACGTCAAAAGGTGCTGTGACGCGATTCGTCTCGCCATGGATGGTCAAGTCTCCGACCACGTTCACGGTTCCAGCGGAACCGTCTGATGGAACCTTGGATAGATCAATCGGCTCGGTGATCGTGAAGCTTGACGTCGGGTATTGATCCGTGTGAAGAATCTTCCGGCGTACGTTGTTGTCTCGAACATCGCTGTCTGTAGTCAAATTCGTCATGTCGACTACGATTTCGCCAGATTGCAGTACACCCGACTCAATATGTACTTCGCCTTCAACGCCTGTCGTCGATCCTGAGGTCGTCTTTGCTTCACCAGGAAGAACTTCATCGAACGTGAACCCAACGGACGTCGAGTTGACGCCAGGACGCTTTTGGATCTTCCAAACGCCGTTGATGTCAGTGTCCGCCGGTTTAAGTCGGTCTGTATCAATTCCTTCTGTCTTGACTCCACCGCCACCAAACATGTTGAGCAGCAATGGGATCATCGCGATCAGGACCGCGAGCACCGCAATTCCCGCAACAATGACCATCAAGAGCTTCTTCTTGCGGTCGCTGGGAGCTTGCACTTCCTTCATGGGTACTTACCTCAACTTCTCAACTGTTCGCGCTAATTCAATTAATTCGTCACACATGTTACGTAATTCATCCGGGTTTGCACCTTCATCCACAGCTGTCCGGATATCTTCCGCTGTACAACGCAAAACGAAAAGGTTGTCGCGGAGCATAGACACAGTTTCCGGTTTAAGGATGGCTGCCCCTTCATCAATCGCAGTGCCGGCTACAAAGTTACGCTGTTCATACGCACGCTGCTTGCATGACTGGCTGCAATATTTTCGGCGGCGTCCTCTTCCCTGCTGCCGCGCCATTTCTTTGCCACACCACTGACACGTAGGCGATTCGCTCTTCGCGTACACATCACTTTCTGGCATACGGGTCAGCCTAATACACACCTTGAACGGAATGCATGTCCGGTTCAATACTGCGGGAACAAAATCTAAAAGGTGAACGTTATAATAGGGCGACTGCATTTAAATGTGTTTAGAAGGGACAATTGAGTATGGCTGATCGTGTTCTTCGCGGAAGTCGAATGGGCGCTGTGAGCTACGAGACGGACCGAGACCATGATCTCGCGCCTCGGCAGCAAGCGCGATACCGCACTCCGAACGGCGAGATTTTCGAAGTGCCGTTCGCAGATGATGCAGAGATTCCAGAGGAATGGATGTGCAAGAACGGCCAGCTCGGCACCCTTATGGAAGGCGAAGGCGTCGAGTCGAAGCCGACGAAGCCACCCCGTACTCACTGGGATATGCTTCGCGAACGCCGTACTATCGAAGAGCTCGACGTGCTGCTTGAAGAGCGCCTTGAACAGCTGCGGAAACGTCGTCGCGCTGCTGCGCGCTTGGCGAAAGAACAAGCAGCAGAAAACAAGAAGTAAGAGCTAGTTATAGCCCGAAGGCGAGAGGCCACATATTCTGTAGCTTCTCGCTTTTCGTCTAACTGTCAACGCGAAGTTACTTACGCTTCGAAGCGATGAATTCCTTGGCAACCTCTACGACGTTGCCCGCGAGCTGAGGCAGGTCGTTCGCCTTGCTCAGCAGCTCGTTTGCTTTAGAGCGCTTGGCCTCGTAGCTGAGCATTCGGAATCCCTCTTTCGCCATCTCCCGTGCGGTGCCAAACTTTTCGGTGGCACCCCACTTGGTGACTTCCCAGAGAGAAGTTGTCGCGAAGCTTGCGTCTAGCTTAGATTCGCCCAACGTGCGGTCCTCGAATGTAATCGGTACTTCGCGAACGTCGAAACCGGCAAGCTCGGCCTTGTGCGCCATATCGACCTGGAAAATATAGCCCTTGTTGGACAACTCCTGGAGATCGATGGTCTCGAGGACTTCGCGTCGAAAAGCGCGGTAACCTGCGGTCATGTCGCGAACATCGCCACCCAGCGCAAGGGAAACATAGGCGTTTCCCAGCTTGGAAAGCAAGTAGCGCTGCTTCGGCCAATTTTTAACTTCCCCGCCGTCCACATACCGCGAACCGATTACGACATCTGCGCCGCTTTCGATCTCCTCCAACAAGCGGTGAAGCTCCTCAGGTGCATGCGAGCCATCGGCGTCCATCTGGCAGATAACCTCATAGTCACGCTCGAGTCCCCAGTTGAAACCGTCGCGGTACGCGGCGAGTAGCCCTTCCTTGCCAGCACGGTGCAAGACGTGCAGGCGATCATTCGCTTCTGCCAGTTCGTCGGCCTTCTGCCCCGTTCCGTCAGGAGAATTGTCGTCGACAATAAGGATGTCTACATCATCGTTTGCATCGAAAACCCGGCCAACAATGAGGGGAAGATTCTCAATCTCGTTGTACGTCGGGATGATCACTAATGTCGAATTCGCCACGGTGGCTGCTCCTTTTCCAGCAACGTTTCTCGCCGTTGTTCAAATGTTGTCTAGCATACTCCCTGGGTCGGCGGACTGCTGCACCGAGTATGAGCATGAACCCAAGCCAAACGAACGCAGCCTCGAGGTAGTCCCCAAAACGCACAGCAAATGTCCGCGTTGTATGTAGTGGCAGGCGTTCAATCAGGTGGTTAGCTTCAAATATAGAAGTTTCTTGGCTCACCGTTCCATCAGGGTGCACGATTGCTGACACACCTGAAGTAGCTGCAACAACCACTGCCCTATCCGTTTCAATGGCACGCAGCCTGCTCATCGCCAGCTGCTGATAGGTCATATCGCTAAACCCGAAAGTCGCGTTGTTCGTCGGTGTAGCGAGAATTTGCGCACCATTATTAATTGCCATCCGGTACGCCGGGTCTTCTGCCACTTCATAGCATGTGGCAACCCCAACAGGGATGCCTCCCATGTGGACGACACCTGGGCCATTGCCGGGCTTGAAATCGCTGGCGAGGTCCACGAGGTCCGTGATTTTCCGGAAGAAGTCGCGCATTGGCATGTACTCGCCAAACGGCTGCAAAAAGCGTTTATGATGCGTCTCGCCTGGCCCTGTTTCCGGGTCAAACACGACCATCGTGTTGCGCGCACCGACCTCGTCGCGCGTCAGCGTCCCCACCAGCACCGGTGCCCCTACTGCGCTCACAGCGCGTTCGATTGACGACGCCGCCAAAGGATCTTGAAACGGGTTCACGTCCGACGAGTTCTCCGGCCAAATAACGAGGTCAAGCTTTTCACCTTGTTTTTGGGCATCATTCGCTGCGCGAACAGTTTCATCGACGTGATTTTGTAACACGGCTCTGCGCTGAGCGTTGAAGTCAAGCCCGAGGCGCGGCACATTGCCTTGAATCGCTGCGACCAGTACGGAGTTGCCCTGTGCCGTCTGAGCCTCTGCCCCCTCGCCATCGAAACTCGGGCTGATAAGTCCTCCGAGCCCGATCGGGAGCGCGAAACCTAACGCAGCTACCCTGCGGGTTCTCCCACGCGTGATGAGAAACGTCACGAGGCTTACACCAGCGAGACAGGCGGCGAGAGAAACTAGCGCTGGACCACCAATTGAAGATAGCCACACCAGAGGCCCATTGACCTGCCCCCATGCCAGCCGGACCCAGGAAAATCCGCCGAATGGAAGCGACGAGCGGAGGAACTCCACCGCGATATACACAAATGGAAAAGCAAGGAACCCATACTGGCAACGGGCAATGCGGACGCCAACCGCGCCAGTGATAAGCGCTGAGAGCGCCAGCGTGATAGCGAGCGCCACGTAGGGCATCGCGCCGACGAATGCTCCGATCCAGGGCAGGAGGATCAAGTAGCACGTGGCGGCATGGGCAAACCCGAGCAAGCAGCCAAATGCTGCACTTGGCGATGGCTTCGCTGCTGTAGCAAAACGTTTCCACGGCATCAGAGCGAGGTAGAACGCACCAACGCCGAGTACTGCGAGGAACCAGTACCCGAACGGCTCATAGGAGAACGCAACCGCAACGCCGGAAAGTACCGCGAGGACAAGTCGGAGTGACGCATTCACGACCGTGGTCCCTCTTCCCCACCTTCTGATCGGCGTTTGTGCTCTTCGTAGAGCCAGTCTTCAATTTCATCCGTGTCAATGACGGGGTGCTCATCGTCGCTGGCCCCACGCTCAGGAGTCGGCCGCGTGAACGAGCCGTAGGAAGCAGAGTTTCGGGACATCGGCGTCGATTCGTACATCCTGATTCCAACATTTTCCACGCGTTGCCGCAGAGAGCGTGAAAGGTGGTTTCGGAGTATCGAGCGAGTAGGGCTGAAGACCAAGAAGAACCCCAGGATTGAAGAAACGAAGCCTGGGATAATGCAAAAAGCCCAGCCAACCATGAGAAGCGCAGAGTCGCCTGCTAGCTTCCCTACAGATGTTTTGCCACGTGCCGCCTTTGCGAGTTCGCCGCGGAGCGTGAGCGTCGCCAGTGCACCGCCTAGCACCATCAGCGCGAAGATTGCCAGCAAAGCCCAGCCAACGCCGATTGACTTCGCGACAAGGAAAAACGCCAGCGCTTCTACGAGGAAATACGTCAAAATGTAGATTGGCATGCCGACCATCTTAGCCGGACTACACGGTTACTTGCCTGAGGATTCTAGCTGGCTTAATAGCCACAGGACGTCCTTTCGGAGGTGCTGGAAGTATGGGGCGAAGTGGTTGATGCCAGTTCTTCCCGGAAGCTTGGGAAGTTTTCGCATTTGAACGGGTCTATCCCACCTCTCCCCTAGTTCGGCGACCACTTGCCACGGGACGATGTCGTCGTGCTTACTGCCCCACAGTCTGAGTGGGATATCGAGTGGTGTACGAGTACCTAATGCTTGATCGTCGAGCGCTGCGGCTGTTTTCGGAAGATCCTCGAGGAGCGTAGACATTGGGATACCTGCTGCCGTCCAGTGTACGGTGCTTGCCCAAGCATGTCGGAGGACCGCGCCCACTGCACAGATGTTCGCATCAAGGATGACAGCGAACATACCAACGGGGCTGAGGTGGGGCATCAGCTCTTCCGTGATCTCTGGGTCGGATGCTAGAAGGGCGGCGACTGCGTAAAGAATCATGATGGACGGAAGCGTCCCATCGATGCGGTCGAGCATCGCAAGCAGATCTGCAGGTGGTGCTCCGACGACTGCGGCACGCAGATGTAGTTCCGGCGCGTACTCGGGTTGCTCTAACCATGAAGCTGCGGCGCCACCGCCCTGAGAAAAACCCCAGAGACCAAGCTTTTCGACGCTGCAGCCTAGGCCTACGCTGGCGCGAACTGCATCGGCGAGTGCGTGGGCTGCTGCGCGGTGGAAGCAATAGAGCTGCACATTGTCTTCGGGATCTCGTGGATAGTCCGTCAACACGACATTCGCTCCCGCGGCGAGCAACATGTTGATCGCAGGCTGCTCGTAGGCAGCGATAAGGTCCAGTGGTTTGCGTCGAAGTCGAAGTCCCACTGTGCAGGAGTAAGAAGGGTCACATGCCGGGGCAACGCCTTGGGTGGAGGGGGCGAACGCGACGGTTGGACGCTGTCCATTGCCATGCCAGGGACGCTTGCTGAGGAACACCGCGCCGGTAGCAGACATCACGCGTTCCCGCTCGTCGGTCGTGGTGTATTCAATTCTGAATGCGTTGGCACGATTGAGCCTGTACTGCAGCCCTATAGGACGAATCGGCGTTGCTTGCAGCAGTGTGCCAGGACTAGCGCCGACTGCCCAAGTTGCTTTGCCGTACTCCGCATCTGTGAGCGGATGTGAATGTGAGAGGTCAACGCTAAGCGGCAGCAGTGTGCGAAGAGTTAAGCCGAACTCCATGTATGTGCTTTCCTAGATCTTCGGAGTGTCTCGTGGGTGGGGCTGCAAGGTCTTTGGCCTGGTGTTCAGCGCGTGTGCACCGTCTGCCTGGAGATGCACTATGTCCTCGATACGCATTCCCCAGCTGTCTGGTTTGTAAATTCCTGGTTCGATGGAAAAGACCATTCCTTCATCTAGGACGAGATCATTGCCGGTGACCAGGAACGGCGGTTCGTGGCCAGCCAACCCAATGCCGTGCCCGATTCGGTGCGTAAACCACTCGCCGTACCCGAGCTCGGAGATAATGTTCCTCGCAACCGCGTCGAGCTCTTCTGCTCGCATTCCAGGCCGAGCGGCGTCGCAAGCTGCCTGTTGCGCTTGCAAAAGCACTTCGTAGGCATCGAGCTGCTCTTGGCAGCCCGGTGCTCCTTCGACAAGATACGTTCGCGTGCAGTCGGAGTGGTAGCCGCTCGCGATCGTCCCTCCGATATCGACGACGACGATGTCCCCTGCTTCAATGATTCGATCGGAGAAGTCGTGATGAGGGTTTGCGCCGTTGGGGCCAGAACCGACAATGATGAAGTCTACTGCAGTGTGCTCCTCCATGATCGCCGTGTGCAGTGCGTCAGCCACAGCGCGCTCGGTAATACCTGGGGTAAGTAGCGAGGGAACGAGGGCATGAACGCGGTCGATTGCTTCGGCGGCCTGAGCCAATTGCGCAATCTCGTCATCATCCTTGACCATAAACAGACTAGACAATGCGTCCTGCGCAAGACAGGTCTTGAATGGGTATCGCTGCAAAGCCAGCACGTGATCCGCGGTGAGCGTGCTGCCCAGGCCAATGATCGGAGGCGTTGCGCTGTCGGCAGGCGATGCGATGAGTTTATAAACAATTTCATAGGGGTCTTCGCCATCGCGCCACCCAATGGGGATGAGCGCCGGGTCGTCTGAGGGGAAGGAGCCAGCGTCGGTGCTGGGGAGGACAACGGTAGCGTTTCCTTCATCGGTGAGCACGATAGCGGAGAGCCTCTCGTGCGTATCGATTTGTGTACCGGTCAGGTATTCAAATTCCGGGCCAGGGCCGATGATCACGGCGCGCAGGTGATTTGCAGCAAGAAATTTGCAGGCTGCTGCGCGTCGACGTTCAAATGTATCGCTTCCGAAGAAAGTCATACGCCCATCGTAGGCGCACTAGTACTCGCACTAGTTCCCGATTGCTACTACACCGCGTCGAATAGCTTCTATCGCGCGGTTCGCATTGTTGCGAATCTCATCGCTGTAGCCGACCTTCTTCACCTGTTCTAGCAGGTCGATCACCTGCCGGCACCATCGGACAAAGTCGCCCGCGGTCAGTTCCGCGCCAGATTCTGCCGCGGCTGCAAGCGCGTACCCAAGCGGTGCGCCGGCGGTCCATTGGTGCAACGCGAGTGAGAAATGTGGGTCTGGCATTCTGGTGAGTGGAAGCTTGTGACGCTGCTCATCGGAAACGAGTTCGCCGTACACACGCATCGTTTCATTCATTGCGTGGGCCATTGGCTCTGTAGCGGCCTCCGGGGAGCCTCCCGTGGTACGGCGGTTCTCAAACACGACCATCGACGCGACACCGGCGAGCTCGGCGGGGTCCAACTCGTCCCAGATCCCGCGTTTTAGGCATTGCGCAACGAGGAGGTCCGAAACATTGTGCAGCTTTGCTAAACGCTCGCCCTCATCAGTGACTTGGAATTCTCCTTCCACGAGCTCCACGTAGTCGAGTTCTTGCAGCAGCCCGATCAGGCGCTCGAATGTTCTGCCAAGTGTGTCGGTGGCGTTGTCTACTTGCCTGCTCAGCCGGTCAAGTGCGCGCTGCTCACGGGCAAGCTTCTCGCCTACTCGGGCCAGCATTTCGCGGTCCGTGGCCGGCCATGAGTGGACGGGGTGCGCATGAAGTTGCTCGCGAAGTTTGGTGACGGATTTTGGAGTTCGATACCGGGCCTTCTCACGCAGTCGCTTTGGTGCATGCACCGGAGCGTGGCGGAGCTGGCTTGCGATCTTTTTCGCAAATTTGCGTGGTTGGTCCCGCGTATGCCGCGGAACTTTCATTCGCCCTACGACGAGTGGAGTGTTCTTGAAAAAATCAGCGTTGATGCGGCTCGACCAGCCGCGCTCGGTGGTGACCCAGGGGCGCGGATCGTCGTGTCTGCCGGCGGGCTGAACCACCACCGCGAGCTCCGGTTGACGTTTACCAGGAAGCGCGATGATCTCGCCGACTTCCAGTCGGGCCAGCACGCGGGCGACCTCGGTGTGCCGGTTGTCGAGCGCGTCTCTCCGTGCTTTCTTCTCCTCCACGCTGAGAGCATGTCGGATGTCCAAGTACTCCAACAGGTCCTCAATCGCGTGATCTGATGGTGGCGCGTACGAAGAGATATCGCGGGATAATTGGGCGCGAAGTCGAGCAACTTTGCCTTCCAGCCGCTCTAGGTCCCTCACCTCGCCAACCACGGATCGGTCGGTTTGGAACTGAGCAAATGACTGCTCGATAAGTCGAATGGAGTCGTCGAAACCATTCATGGCAAGCATGTTGATAGCCATGTTGTAGCCGGGAGCAAATGGTGAAATGAGTGGATACGTTCTTGTCGACGCCAATCCAGCTACATACTGCGGGTCCATCGCTGGCGCCCACTGCACAACAGCGTTGCCGAGCACATCGATCCCTCGCCGACCGGCGCGCCCCGTGAGCTGGGTGTACTGCCCTGGTGTGAGGTCTACGTGGCCCTCGCCGTTGAACTTGACTAACTTCTCCAGCACGACGGTTCGGGCCGGCATGTTGATGCCCAGGGCCAGCGTTTCGGTCGCAAAGACCACCCGGACGAGCCCTTCCACAAATAACTGCTCGACGATGTGCTTGAACGCGGGTAATAGCCCTGCGTGGTGCGATGCGAACCCCCTCAGCCACGCGCTGCGAAGCTGCCGGTAGTTCAGTACTTTGAGATCCTCTTCCGGGATGCCTTCAACACCCGCGTCGATGATCTCGGCGGCACGTGCACGTTCCTCTTCTGTCGTGAGTTCCTTCCGCGAACGGAGGCATTGGTAGAGAGCGCCATCGCATCCCGCTCGAGAGAAGATGAACACAATTGCCGGAAGCATCTCTAGCCCATCGAGCACCTCGACAACTTCCGGCCGCCCAACCGGACGGTAGCGGTCTTGTTGGCGTGTCCTCCCATGGCGACGTCCACTCGAGCGGGCACGGAACCCGCGACCTTCATGAAAGTCATCCGCGCCTTCTTCCATCGTTCGAGACTCGATACGAGCGATCTGATGTGCCAAAGCCCTGTTAAGTTCGGGCTCGGAGGATGGGTTGGCAGGTTCGAACAATGGAAGGACCTTCTTGCCAACCATCATGTACTGACTCAACGGAACCGGACGGTCTTCGGAAACAATCACGGTCGTATCGCCACGAACAGTGTTGAGCCATTCACCGAACTCTTCCGAGTTCGACACAGTCGCCGAAAGCCCAACGATCTGGACGGAGTCGTCCAAGTTGAGAATGATCTCCTCCCAAACAGGTCCACGTTCCGGGTCTGCGAGGAAGTGGATTTCATCCATTACCACGTGGGTTAGTCGGTCCAGGCGAGGTGCTTCCGCGTACACCATGTTTCGGAGCACCTCTGTCGTCATCACGACGATGTCCGCCGAACCGTTGATGCTCACGTCGCCTGTCAGCAGTCCAACGGATTCTTCGCCGTATGCCGCGACGAAGTCGTGGTACTTCTGATTGCTCAGCGCCTTAATTGGTGTGGTGTAAAAGCACTTTGTGCCTCGCGAGAGCGCCAGCGCAACGGCGAACTCACCGACTACGGTTTTCCCGGATCCCGTTGGGGCGCAGACGAGCACGCCCCGATCGTCTTCGAGTGCCTGGCAAGCTTCAATTTGGAATGGGTCGAGCGGAAAATCCTTCGAGGCTTGAAACTGTGCGAGAAACGAGTCAGAGGAAGCGGACATGCCCCTACAGTACGTCGTTGAAGGGATCCTCGGTAAACGTGTGCACGGGCTTTGGCTTCTCTACGGCCGCTACGTTACCAATCGGTGCTGCCTTTTCGATGGGCGAAGCTGCGTCGATAGGTCCTGAGGACTCGTCGTCGTCGAGGTCGAGCCAGTCCGGTCTGTTCCTGGCGTGGCGCTTGTCATTGATCCTGCAGAACTGGAATGCGCACTCGACGAGGAGTGTGATGGAGAGCGCCAGCGCGACCATCGAGAACGGGTCCTGGCCGGGTGTCATAAACGCCGCAAAGATAAAGATCCCAACGATGATGATCCGGCGCTTATCCTTTACCTGTTCATAACGAATGATGCCCGCGACGTTGAGCATCACGATGATGAGGGGGACTTCGAAGCTCACACCAAAGACGACGATGAGCCCGAGCAAAAAGTTATAGTAGCTTCCACCAGACAGTGCGCCAATCTGCACCTCGCTGCCCATCGTCATCAGGAAGTACAGTCCTTTGTCCAAAACAAAGTACGCAAGCATCGCCCCGGCCACGAAGAGCAGTACCGCAAGCGTCACAAACGTGAATGTGTACTGTTTTTCATTCTTGTGGAGCCCCGGCGTGATGAATCGCCAAATTTGGGTCAGCCACACTGGTGATGCCATGACGAGCCCAGCGAGCGCGCCTACCTTCAGCCGCAGCATGAACATTTCGAAGGGGCCCGTCGCTAAGAGACGACAATTGCCATCACCTGTGAAGTCCGCTCGAAGCTCAGTCGGGAGGTTGCAGTACGGGCCTCGAATGATTTCGCCGAGTGGGTACCAGTGAAAAGGCGCAGACTGATACCAAATGAATCCCACAACGGTGCCGACGCACACTGCGACGAGCGAGACGATGACGCGGCGTCGTAGCTCTTTCAGGTGTTCAACGAGCGTCATCTCGCCGGTAGCATTCTTTGGCTTCCGACGAAATCGACGACCTGCCTTTTGTGCAGGCGGAACTTGCTGTTGCCCCACTGAACTACGACCTCCAAGAATTCCTTAACAACAAACGCTACTGGCGGTGCTGGTTCTCAGGCGCGTCCCAAAAGCTTTGCTGAGCGTTAGGGCCTGTTTGCTGCTGTGGATTCGATGGAGGAGCGATTTCTTTAGGTTCCTGGCTCTGCGCAGGCTGCTGCGGAGTAGCTTGCGTCTCGTCGTCGTTGCGCAGCTCCTTGACTTCAGACTTGAAGATACGGGCGGAGCGACCCATCGAACGTGCCAAGTCGGGAAGCTTGTTTGCCCCGAACAATAACAGCACGATGGCCAAAATAATGAGGATTTCCATCCAACCTAAATTCGGCATTGGATTCCTTTCACACTGCTTGGGTAGAGTCCTCCGCTATTCTAATGCCTCTAAGCCGGAAAACGCACGACGGCGTGCCTCATCAGCCAGCTCTGGCGGACCGATGAGTTCGATGCGGTCTCCTTGGCTAAGGCAGAAACGGATAAGCCAGTCCGCGGACCCGTAGACCATGGTTGCCTCAATCCGTCCGTCATCATAGGCATCACCGATTTCGATTTCCCAGTAGTCCGCAAGCCATGTCGCATCGGAAGATACGAGTAGGTTAGCGATGTTTTCGGAGTCGAAGCCAAACGGGTCGGAGCCATCGAACGTCTTGCCTACCGCAGAACGGTCGGCTGGAACTTCGGTCAACCGAGCTTCACGAATTCGGTCAGTTCGGAAGCTCTTCTCCTCTCCTCCATCCAGCGCCGTGAAATAGGTGTGACCACCTTGGTGAAAGAACCGAATACCGGTCAACTGGCGCTCACGAAGCGTATCGGAGGAAGGCGAAAAGTATGTCACCTGCACTTGAACGTCTTGCTGCAAACCACTTTGAAGTATCCCCAGGATGGATTCTTGATCGCTTTGCTCCCCATCCGCGTCAAGCACGGAGGTACTGCCAACTACAGCTCGCAACTTCTCTGCTGCAGAACTCAGCGCCGCTTGGTCGAGCAGGCCTGGCATGGTCTCGAATGAGTCGAGCAGCAGTAACAATGTGTTTGCCTCGGTTGGTGTGAGACGCAAGGGCCGACTCAAACCTTGGTCGTCAATGACGGTCACCTCGGTCCACGAATGTTTGAGATCAATCATCTCCCCGGGGCCATTGCCAACTCCCGACAAATGGAGCATCGCCAAGTCGCTTTTCACCTGTTCCGCGTCAGTTCCGATGTCCCGCGCTATTTCCATTGGTGAACGGTCCGGGTGCTGCGACAGATATGACAACAGGTTTAAAAGCCGTGCCAGACGCACCTGGCGTTCGACAGCAGTGTCTTGTTTCATGCTTCAACTCGTTCCTGTCCTCGAAGCTGTTTGCGCAAGAGTGCAGATACCTCTTCGTGGATATCGGGCGGCGTAATTGAGTGCACATGCGGAGCAAGGCTCGCGAGAGTGCGCACGAGCCAGTCGCGTTCGACCCCACTGACAGCTATCCGGTCCAGACCCGCTGCAGCGCCCTCTGAGCGCTCCCCTTGCAGCGATAGCTCCTCGCCTACACCAGCCGAAATTTCCACCACGGCATCGACGAGCGGGCCACGCAGTACGTTCTGAAGTACGTCACGCGGGTCCTTGGTGGCGTCGTGAAACGATGTCTGATTCTTCGACTTCCTGATGTTGCTCACCTTCATCAGTCTGAAGACGCGTTCTTGGCCGCGATCGCAGTCCCAACCAACAAGGTAAGTCTTGTTATTGAGAGGTACGACGCTCCAAGGGTCGAACGTTCGGCGCTGGATCGACGCACCTGGAGCTGGCTGAAAATCGAACGTCATGCGGGTCTTGGTGCGTGCGCAAGCCAAGGCCGCCTTGAGCACATCCGGGTCGAGGTTGATGATGTCGTTGTCGACGAACGCAATGGTTGGGCTATCAAACATCCTGGTCACACCAGATGCCGCGATCTTTGTCCAACCGGATCGCGCAAACGCGCCTAGGCGTCCCGCCTGGCTGAGATCAACTACGAGACCAAGCGCCGTTGCCTCCTCAACAGTGAGGTTGAGCGGCTCGAGTTCGTACTTATCGTGTTCGATCCATGCCTCGCCTGCTCGAGTTTCTGCGGGCACGCCAACACGGCGAAGGTCGTCGACGTCGCGCTTAATCAGTTTTTCCAGGGCCTCTGGAGTTCGATCAGCGTATCCGTCGACGTGCTTGGCAATCCACTGCTGTGTCCTCGGACGCGGTGACCCCAGTAACGCGAACGCCAAGTTCAGCTGCCGGGAAGTCATTACATCACTACGTGTCATGATGCTCCTGTTGGTGGTTGTCCACGATGTATTGGATCAAGGCGTCGACGTCAGCGTTCTCGGTTTCGAAGGGATCGAGAAGCTTGAGCGTTCGAGGCTCTGGACGGTTTACTTTCAGGTGCACCCAGTCGACGTTGTGCTCCGCGTTGTAGTCCCGAGCAGCTGAGAGGAACCTGCCCCGCAGCGCGGCGCGAGTCGTGGCAGGAGGCTGCTCAGCAGCTATTCGAATGTCCGCGTCGGTAGTCCAACGCGCCGCGAGGCCTTTGCGTTGCAGCAGGTAGAACAGACCACGCTCCGGGTTGATGTCGTGATAGGTCAAATCAATCTGTGCCAATTTCGGATGTGACCAGTCCGTGTCTAGTTTTTCACGAACCTGCTCTAAGAGCTTGTGTTTGATCACCCAGTCGATCTCTGTGTCAACCGCAGAGAAATCCTGCGTCTCGATTGCAGTCAGCACTCTTTGCCATAGCTCCACTACCCGACCGAGTTCCTCGTTTGAGGTTCCCTCGTCTGGCCGTTGTGTCAGCCATTTTGTGGCGGCGTCAAGAATCTGTTGCTGCACCGCGAGTGCTGTAACAGTTGAACCATCTTTACAAGTAAGGAGCGTTTGGCCAGTCGGGTCGAGCGCAATCGCTCGAATATGCTTGATCGGATCTTCGAGCTCCACGTTCGGCATCGGGAAGCCAGCCTCGAGCATCTCAATGACCAGCTGCGTCGCGCCTACCTTGAGCGCGAACGTAGTTTCCGACATGTTGGAGTCACCGACGATGACGTGCATTCGGCGGAATCGATGAGAATCTCCGTGTGGCTCATCTCGAGTGTTAATAATGGGACGCGTGCGCGTGGTGGCAGATGAAACCCCTTCCCACACCTGGTCGGCGCGCTGGGACAGCACAAACTTGCCCTTATTGATCATTCCTGCGCCGCATATTAGCTGTCTCGTAATCAAAAAAGGCAGGAGCTGCTTGCTGAATGACTTCAGGACGATTTCTCGACTCACTAGATAATTCTCGTGTGCACCGTAAGAGTTGCCCTGTGAGTCGACGTTGTTCTTAAACAGGTACACCTGGGCCGGAGTCCCCTCCTGTGCAAGGGCTTCCTCTGCATGCAGCGCAAGCTGGTGGTAGAGCATCTCGCCAGCCTTGTCGTATTGCAAGAGCTGCATCAGTGAGTCGCATTCTGGCGTCGCGATTTCAGGGTGCGCACCTACGTCGAGGTAGAGCCGAGAGCCGTTCTGGGTGAAGATATTCGACGACCGATAGCGCGAAACTACCGGCCGGAACAGGTAGCGCGAAAGCTCTTCCGGGCCAAGGATGGATTGCCCATGTGCGTAGGCGGCGAGCCCAAACTCCGTCTCCACCCCCATGATTCGGCGCGCATACAACGCAGGGTGTTCGGAACTCATTGGCCACCTTTTTGAACGAATGAACGCACAAACTCCTCAGCGTTCGTGTCAAGCAAGGCATCAATCTCATCGAGTAAATCGTCAGTGCCTGTCACCTCGACCTGGGCTTGGGCGCTGTTGCCTTCTTCATTCTGCGGTTCCGGGGCGTCTCCTCCACCGAACATTTGTTGCTGCTTAGACATGCTTATACCCTAGCGCGTTTAGCAGCTCCGATGCCGTTGTAGCGCGGTTGATGATTTGGGCAGTTTGCTCATACGTCCAGCCATTGACATCGTCGAGCGGCACGCGGACCATTCGATCCTCAATCCTGAAAACGGTGGACTGCCAACTCGATGCCGCGATCTCTTCCCCAAACTTTTCGGTTACCTTGCCACGGAAGTACGCGCGGGAGTTTCTCGGCGGGTTCTTTGCTGCGCGAGCAATCTCCTCATCGCTTGCCAGTGTCCGTATCGATCCTTTTCGGACGAGTGCGTGATACAGCGACTTCGCAGGATCTATGTCAGCGTACTGGATGTCGATCATTTTCAACTTTGGGTCGTCCGCGGCTACTCCTCGGTCCATGAACGAGCGCACAAGCGCCCACTTGGCCGTCCAATCAAGGCGATCCGCGGTGCGCAATGGGTCGACTGCGAGATCATCGAGCACTTCAGCCCAAAGGGCGAGCACTCGCTTATCGACGTCCCCTTCGTTCGGCAGCCCCTGCACCCGATCTCGGATTTCCCGAAGCACCTCGATTGCTGTGCAGCGCCTACCGTTGGCAAGAAGTAGTTTGTGTGTGCACGTTGGGTCGTGCGAGATGCGTTGCAGCTCAGCAACCGGGTCCTGGATGGTGAGGCCCGAGAAGTCCACTCCAGCTTCGATTGCATCGAGCACGAGTTTGGTCATGCCCATCTTCAAGAAGTTGGAGTACTGGCTCATGTTGGCGTCACCGATGATGACGTGGAGGCGTCGAAACTGTGTAGCGTCAGCGTGTGGTTCGTCGCGCGTGTTGATGATGCCTCGGTTCAGTGTCGTTTCGAGTGAGATTTCCTGCTCGAAGTAGTCTGCGCGCTGTGAAATCTGGAAACCGGCATGTTCACTTTCGCGCCCGATGCCAACTCGTCCGGCGCCAATGATGACCTGACGAGTGACGAAGAACGGTATGAGCCCCTCTACCACCGCTGCGAAGTCAGTGTGGCGTGAGTACTGGTAGTTTTCGTGACTGCCGTACGACTGGCCCTTGCCATCGACGTTGTTCTTGTAGAACTTAATGGGTGGGCATGGTGCAGCGCCGTCAAGCACCGAAATACCTTCGTCCCAGAGATCGCGGATGTCGTCCATGGACTGCCGCAAGTAGAGATCACCAGCGGCGTCGTACAGCATGGCGTCCCAGGCGTTATCAACTTCCGGGGAGGAGTATTCAGGATGGCCGTGGTCGACGTAATACCGAGCACCGTTAGTAGTCACCACATTAGCCACGCCAATCGCGTTTGGGTCGACAACAGGAACCGTCCGATAGCGTTGGAGGTCGTATCCGCGAGCATCCTTCAGAGGGTGTTCCTCCGCGTAGTCCCATCGGCTTCGAGCACTCGTATGCATCGCAGCGTATGCCACGACGGCATGCGTCGAGGTTATGAGCGGGCTGAGCGTCGGGTCGCTCGGAGTCGTGATGCCATACTCAGTTTCTGTTCCCATGAAACGTCCCATGGCTCACGACTGTACCGCGACGCTACCTCCCGTGCTGGCATTTACCAGCCGCGCTCAGCCAAGCGATGCGGCGCAGGCAGATCGCTGACGTTAATGCCAACCATTGCCTCGCCAAGGCCGCGTGAAGCTGCTGTGACTTCGGCGATGTCTTGCCAGTTGCGGGTTGCACGAACGACAGCTTCCGCGCGCTTCTCTGGATGCTCGGACTTAAAGATGCCCGAGCCGACGAAGACGCCGTCAGCGCCAAGCTGCATCATCAGAGCTGCGTCAGCCGGTGTTGCAACGCCACCAGCGGTGAACAGGGCAACGGGAAGCTCGCCGTGTTCAGCAACGTACTTCACCAGATCATATGGGGCTTGCAGCTCTTTCGCCGCGACGTAGAGCTCATCTGGGTTAGACGCTACCGTAGCCTGCAGCTGTGCGATTTGGGCTTTGATAGTGCGGATATGTTTCGTGGCCTCGGAGACATCACCAGTACCAGCCTCGCCTTTGGAACGAATCATGGACGCGCCTTCATTGATGCGGCGAAGTGCTTCACCCAAGTTTGTCGCACCGCACACGAAGGGGGTGTCGAATGCGTTCTTATCGATGTGGTTGACATAGTCAGCTGGGCTGAGCACCTCGGACTCATCGATGTAATCGATTTTGAGATGCTCCAAGATCGCGGCCTCGACCGTGTGTCCGATGCGCGCCTTTGCCATGACTGGAATTTCCACCGCGTCGAGGATCTCTTCGATGAGGTCGGGGTCGGACATACGCGCCACCCCTCCCTGGGCACGGATATCTGCCGGGACTCGCTCAAGTGCCATGACGGCAACGGCGCCGGCATTCTCCGCAATCTTCGCCTGCTCTGCGGTCACGACGTCCATAATGACGCCGCCGCGCAAGCTGTTGGTCAACTCTGCATGTTTCGAAAAATCAGTCATGGGTTCCATCATGCGGTACGATCTGGACGATTACGAGGTCCAGTTTTACAGCAATATTTTGTACCAGTTGGTGAGTATGTTCTTTCCAGTCTCGCGTAACGCATCACTTTCACTTCCTGCCCAAATCGCAGCGCAAATCCGAACCGCGGTTGCCGAAGGCACACTGCGACCCGGAGACACCATCGCATCTACCCGCGAGCTTGCTGCCCAACTTGGCGTATCGCGTGGGACCGTGGTCAGCGCGTTCGATCAGCTCATCAGCGAAGGCTATCTGGATACCACGCAGGGAGCACCAACAAGGATTCATCCTGAGCTCCGAGTACCGAAGCAGTCGATACAACGGAGGCAAAGAGCATCCAACGAGGCGTCAACACCTGCAGTACTTTCGCTGGTCCCAACATCAGGTATCGACGGCATGATCCGCCCGGCAGCCTGGCACCGTGCATGGCGCGAAGCCTCATATTGCGTGCCGAAACAGGCCGACCCACAAGGCGAGCCGAAACTACGGACTGCAATCGCCGAGCACCTGCGAGTAGCTCGTGGGCTTCACGTTGCTCCGGAGGAGGTCATCGTCACCGGTGGGACCCGCGAAGGACTACTGCTCACGCTGATGTCTATTGGCAACAGCGTCCGAGTTGGTGTTGAAACTTCGGAGTCTAGCGGGCTTCGTTCCGTGATCGCTCTCGCAGGCCATGCGACGGTGCCCTGCCAATGTGACGACGAAGGCGTGTTGGTCTCGCAGCTTCCATGCGACATCGACGCACTGCTCATCACGCCAGCACACGTGCCGCCGTTTGGCGGTGTCATGACAGTACGCCGACGCGTTGAGTTACTCGAATGGGCATCGGCAACGGGTACGTTGCTCATCGAGGATGACTTCAACACAGAACTGCGCTACCGAACCGCTCCCCAACCGACACTGAGCGCTCTACCGAACTCAGGCAGCGTGCTCACGCTCGGTACTTTCACAACGCTGCTGCACAAGCAGCTTTCCGCCGGCTACATCGTCACCACACCGGATACGTTTTCCTCGGTGCAAGAGACCCGGGAAGTGCTAGGAATGCCGGTGTCGACAGTTACCCAACACGCGATCGCGCACCTACTGACTGATGGCACCGTCCGGAAAAGCACCAAAGCGTTTCACACTAGGCTTGCGAAGCGGCGTCGACAAGTAACCCCACTCCTCGAGCGTATTGCCGAAGTCAGTGGTGCGAGCAACGCCACCATGAGCAACACGAGTAGCGCTGACATTATTGTTGAGTTTTCTCATCAACGCGATCTGCAGCGCTTCAGGGAGCAGCTGAAACGCGTCGGCTGTATTTGCGCGACCGGTGATTCAACTGGCGCTGGCGAAGACTGTTTTGCACTGCTCAGTTTCTCAACGCTGAGCGACCAAGACTTTGATGCCGCAACGCGCTCCCTCACTGAGTTTCTAGGATGCTGACCTAGCGACGACCTCCACAGCGACCACCTGCTTGCCTTGTCGACCGGCTAGTCGCGACCAAGTATCTGGGTCGGCAGTATTTGGCAGGTCCTCATTTTCCTGCTGCTCCGCGCGAACCGCCGCACGCAGGTGCTCCGCAGTAACGCCGGTATCTGACTCGCCGGAAATAGCGTCCTTGATAGCAAGCTTTTTGGCGCGGCTGACAATGTTCGCGATCATCGCACCAGAGACAAAGTCAGAGTAGTGCAACGTCTCCTCAGAGCCATCAATCAACCGGAGACGGACGAAAGGCCGCGGCGCGAACAACTCCTCGACGGCGATCTGTGCAAGCTCCTCGATAGGAGCTGCGTGAGGGACTTCAGGGCGTAAGTACCGGCCGAAGATATCGAGGGCCTCAGCTTTAGTCGGGCGTGAAATCCGCACCTTGATATCGAGGCGTCCAGGTCGGAGAATCGCAGGGTCAATGAGCTCTTCCCTATTCGTCGCGCCGATGACGATGACGTTCGAAATATCTTCTACGCCGTCAATCTCTGTGAGCAGCTGCGGCACAACTGTCGTTTCCATATCGGAGGACACCCCCGAACCGCGGGTACGGAAGATCGACTCCATCTCATCGAAGAAAATGATCACGGGGCGACCTTCCGAGGCGAGCTCCCTCGCACGCTCGAAAATCAGCCGGATTCTACGCTCGGTCTCTCCCACGAACTTATTCAGCAGCTCGGGGCCCTTCACGTTGATGAAGTGCGCCGACGCACTATGACCAAGCCGGTGCGCCAACGAATTCGCGACCGCTTTCGCAATCAGCGTCTTACCGCACCCGGGCGGGCCGTACAGTAGCAGGCCCTTCGGGGGCTTCAAGTCATACTGCTGGTAAAGGTGAGGGTGCGCGAACGGCAGCTCAACCGCATCGTGGATGAGCTCAATCTGTTCTTGGAGCCCGCCGATGTCCTCATACGTCACATCGGGTACTTCTTCGAGTGAAAGCTGGTTCACCTCGGTCTTTGCAATGCGCTCAAACGCGAACTGTGCGCGCACATCAGTAAGCAACGTGTCACCGGCACGGCTTTCACGCTGTAGCTCGTCTGTAAGCCGTACGACGTGCTCCGTTCCCTGGATGTCTTGCACAATAGCGCGACCGGCGTCCAGCTTTTCAACGAGCGTAGCTAGCTGGCCCACAGCAGGATATTGGCAGACCTCGAGTACCACGCTGCCATCGCCAAGCCTCACCAGCGACCCCGGCTTCACTCGGTCGATCGCGATCGTTGGCGCGACCTTGACACGCATATGCCGACCGCTTGTAAAGACTTCAGCGTCTGTCCCATTGCCAGTGGACACAAGGAACAGGCCGTACGTCGAAGCTGGGTCGCCGAGGGACTCAACCTGTTCGTAGAGCTCTTGCAGCTTGTCCCGACTGGTTTTGAGCATGTCCGCAAGCTGTGCATTGCGCGCGCGGAGCTGCTGGTTGTCGCGTGTGAGTACCTGGACTTCGGGCAAGCGTTCAGTCATACAAGGAATCTTAGCGACGCGCGCGCCGTTGCGGACGAGGTGGTGTCACTCCGTCCGCGAGTCGGCGCGTCCACACGAGAAATGCAGTGTGCGCGTTCATGCGGTGTTCTGGTCGAGTTGCCAGACCTTCGACCTTCCATTCACGCAGCAGGGTTTCCCATGCGCGAGGTTCCGTAAAGCACTTTGCCTCGCGGATGCCCTCCATAATGTTCATCAGCTGCGGGACTGTTGCCACGTACGTCATGAAAACGCCACCGGGGATCAACACATTCTTAACGGTGTCGATGAAGTGCCACGGCTCAACCATGTCCAAGATCACGCGGTCAACTGGTCCGCCAAGGTCCTCTTGAGTGACCTCACCGAAATCTCCCAGACGTGGTGTCCACCAATCAGGGCGACCATTGAAGTAGTCCTCTACGTTGTCTTTCGCGAACTTCAGATGATCATCGCGAATCTCGTAGGAAAACACATGGCCATCGGGCCCGACAGCACGCAAGAGCGACATCGTGAGAGCACCGGAACCTGCGCCGGCCTCCAACACGCGCGCACCCATAAAAATGTCGCCCTCGACAAGAATCTGAGCGGCATCCTTTGGATAAATGACCGCGGCGCCGCGCGGCATAGATAACACGTGATCAACGAGAAGGTGCCTGAAACAGAGATAGTCCGCACCCAAGGTGGACTTCACCACCGAGCCTTCGTGCGCGCCGATGATGTCGTCGTGGCTGACAATCCCCTTATGTGAGTGAAACTGCCCTCCTTCAACGAGTTGGATGGTGAAGTGGCGACGCTTTGCGTCCGTGAGTTGGACTTTATCGCCAACGCGAAATGGACCTGAATACATGTTGTTCAGTATGCCTTACACTCGTGCGTCCGTGTAAAAGGCGTGGATCGCCTGTACAAACCACTTCATATCCTCTACCCCACACATTTCACGGGCGGAGTGCATCGAGAGCAACGGAACACCAACATCCACGGTAGGGATGCCAAGGCGAGTCGCGGCGATAGGTCCGATCGTCGAACCGCAAGGGACGTCGTTGTTTCCGACGAACACCTGGTTCGGCACACACGCCGCCTCGCAAGCGCGAAGCCACGTTGCCTCAGTTTCCGCGTCGGAGGCGTAGCGCTGATTTGCGTTCACCTTCAGGACAGGCCCGGCGTTCAGCAAGGGGCGGTGCGAAGGATCGTGCTTTGTTGCATAGTTCGGGTGCACCGCGTGAGCCGCGTCGGCTGAGATCATCGAAGACCTAGCGCAGAGGCTCAGGAAGTCATTGACCCCCAGCCCGGACGCGATTCGTCGTAGGAATCGCTCGAGTAGTGGGCCTGCTGCGCCCGTCGGTGAGTTTGAACCGACCTCTTCGTGGTTGAACGCGACGAGAACCAATACATCGGAATGTGTTGCCTCACGTTGGGCTTCAATCAGCGCTTCTAGGCTCGCCCACACGCTCGAAAGGTTGTCTAGCCTGCCTGCCATCAGCATGTCACCGATGACTGCACCTTCTTGCGTATCCACCGAGATCAGTTCATGTGCAACTACCTGCTCACCGTCGAGCCCGATCTGCTCAGCGATGATGTCTAGCAGCGGACGATCCACGCCGAGCACCGGCTGCGTGTGTTGTTGGCGCTCAACCGGAGGCGTATCCGCTCGGTACAAGTGAATTGCGAGGTTCGGGACCCGAGCAATCGGACCAGTATTTACCAAGTGGGTCTTCCCACTCGCGTCCACCACACGCCCCGCAAAGGCAAGGTCACGGTCGAACCAACTCTGCAAAATCGGCCCGCCGTAGACCTCAACTGCCACCTGATGTATCCCCTCTCCCTTAACGTCAGGCCTCGGCTTCACCATAAGCCCAGGGGAATCCGTATGCGACCCAACAATCCGAAATCGGCTGGTCTCGGAGTCAAACTCTTCGGGTATCCACCACGCTACGACTGCCCCTCCTTCGACGGCCACATGGCCACCCGGAGTTGCGGGAGATGCGGTGGAGCTGGCGTCGTCAAGAAATCCTTTGCCTACGAGCATCGAGCGAACTTGGCTAGCTGCGTGGAACGCGCTCGGGCTTGCGCTAAGAAATCGAAGAAACGAATCAATCGATGTAGTCATACGTGCGAGTCTAGCTCGAGAGAAACCACTAGGATAGGACGAATATGAAAGCGAAACCGTTAGCCCTGTCCCCCTCGCGCGCGTCCGACTACCAGCAGTGCCCACTGCTCTACAGGCTGCGAGCGATCGACAAAATCGAAGAACCCAAAACTGAACCCCAGGTCAAAGGCACCCTCGTGCATGCCGTCCTCGAGGAACTGTTTGGGATGGAACGCGAACAACGCACCTACCCTGCGGCGGTGAAACTCATCGTCCCCGCATGGCAGAAGATGTGCGAACAGGACCCCAGCGTTGCAGACCCCATCGAGGACGAACAACTGCTTTTTATCGACGCCCGCACGCTCCTACGCGGATATTTCCAGATGGAAAACCCACTTGGCTTTGACTCACACAAGCAAGAAATGTATGTCAATACTGTGCTGCCCAACGGTGTGCCCGTGCGAGGCTTCATCGACCGCGTTGACGTCGCGCCAACTGGTGAAATCAGGGTCGTTGACTACAAGACCGGCAAGAAACCACAGCCAAGGTTCTCACACGACGCGAAGTTCCAGATGCGCTTCTACGCACTGGTGTACTGGCGGCTTTTCAACGAAATACCTGATCAACTGCGGCTCATGTACCTCAAGGTGGCAGATTCACTCTTCCTTACCCCTTCAAGTGAAGAACTCGAGTACTTCGAGCGCGACCTCGGTGAACTTTGGGCCAAAATTACCCGTGACGGTGAATCCGGACAGTTCCGACCAAAACGTTCCAGGCTCTGTGATTGGTGTGCGTTTCAGGCGTACTGCCCGGAGTTCGGAGGGACGCCACCGCAGTACCCTGGGTGGCCGGGGTCCGCGGCGGATGTGGAGTAAACACCGCGACGGACCACTGCAGGCTAAAACTAGAATAGCCCCTTGATGTTGCCACTCGAATCGACATCAATGTTGTTGGCTGCTGGTTTTTTCGGCAGGCCAGGCATTGTCATCACAGCACCAGTGAGTGCTAGTACGAATCCGGCACCCGTACGCGGAATGAGCTGACGCACATGCAACGTGTGGCCCTCGGGCGCTCCGAGGCGAGAGGGGTCGTCGCTAAACGAGTACTGCGTTTTCGAGATACATACCGGTAGGGCATCTGCGCCACTCGCACGCAAGTTCTCGAGGTCTTTCCGCGCCGCATCCGAGTATTGAACATCTGCCGCGCGGTATACCTCGCGGGCAATCGTCTCGATTGACTGCTCGACGCCTTCCTCCGGGTTGTACAGCGACGAAGAAGCACCGTCGACCAGGTTGTCAAGGACCGTCTTTGCCAGCTTCTCGGCGCCTTTACCGCCATGCGCCCATACCTCGGCCTCTTCCAGTGCAACACCGAAATCCTTTGCCCACTTTGCCATCCAAGCGCGTTCGCGATCCGTGTCAGAAGTGAACAGGTTGAGCGCCACGACAGGGCGGACACCAAATTTACGAAGGTTTTCGACGTGCCGCTCAAGGTTCACAATGCCCTTCGCCAGCGCATCAATATTTTCAGCCTTGAGATCGGAGCGGTCAACACCACCGTTGTACTTGATAGAACGGATAGTGGCGACCACTACCGCGCCAGCCACGTCGAGGTCACCGTAATGTGACTTGATATCGAAGAACTTTTCCGCGCCGAGATCAGCCCCGAATCCCGCTTCCGTAAAGACGTAGTCAGCACACTTCTGTGCTGTCTTCGTGGCAATCAAGGTGTTGCAACCATGGGCAATGTTTGCAAACGGACCGCCATGGATAAATGCAGGAGTGCCACCCATGGTCTGCACAAGGTTCGGCTTCAATGCGTCTTTTAGCAGCGCTGTCATAGCCCCGGCTGCATTAAGCTCACCCGCAGTCACCGGCTTGCGATCGTAGGTAAAACCGACAGTGATTTGTGCCAGGCGTTCGTGGAGGTCGTCAAGGTCGTTCGCAAGACCGAGGATTGCCATAATTTCCGAAGCCGCAGTAATCGTAAATCCAGTCTCCGTCGGTACTCCGTGGGCTGGTCCCCCCAGACCAGTTACTACGTTTCGCAGGGAACGATCGTTGACGTCCAAGCACCGCTGCCACGTAATACGCCGCGGGTCGATATTCAACTCGTTGCCCTGGTGAATGTGGTTGTCGATCATCGCAGCCAACGTATTGTTCGCACTGGTAATCGCGTGGAAGTCCCCAGTGAAGTGGAGGTTAATGTTCTCCATCGGAACCACCTGCGAGTAGCCACCACCTGCCGCGCCGCCCTTCAAACCCATCACAGGGCCGAGAGAAGGTTCCCGCAAAGCAACAATGGCGTTCTTGCCGAGGTTTGTAAACGCATCAGTTAAGCCAATCAGTGTGGTGGATTTCCCCTCCCCCGCTGGGGTTGGGGAAACACCTGTGACAAGAATGATCTTGCCTTGCTTATCGTCCTTGACAAGCGAGGGGTCGACCTTGGCCATGTACTTGCCATATGGAATCAGCGCATCTTCGGAAATACCGGCCTTGAACGCAATAGTGGAGATCGGTTCAAGCGTATGCGCTTGAGCGATCTCCACATCAGTTAGAACTTCGGACTTGGGGCTGTCGTGATGTTGTGTAGACATGCCCCTAGTTTAGCTTTAAATCAGCACCGCCCCAATGAGGTAGCCGAGAATTACCGAGACTGCGATGCAGACGATACCCGGCAGAATGAATGGGTGGTCGAAGACGTACTTGCCGATTCGGGTCGAGCCTGTATCGTCCATCTCCACTGCTGCAAGCAGGGTTGGGTACGTCGGAAGCACGAACAGTGCGGACACTGCTGGGAATGCTGCAACAGCGGTGAGCGGGCTGACGCCAATTGCGAGAGCAGCTGGGATAAGTGCCTTCGCGGTGGCAGCCTGCGAGTAGAGCAGAGATGCGGCGAAGAACAGAACGACTGCGAGCAGCCATGGCTGTGCCGTCAGGACGTCACCAGCAATGTTTTGAATGTCCTCAATGTAGTGGTTAATAAAGGTCGTACCCAGCCATGCAACACCAAGCACACACACAGAAGCAGACATGCCGGAACGGAACACCTGGGTGTTCAAGACCTCAGCTGCGCGAGACTTCGTAATAAGCAGGATCGCAGCGGCAGCGGAAAGCATGATCGCCATGATTGCCTCGTTACGAGGGACGGTTGGGTTCTCGATGAGACCGATCTGATCGGAGATGATCGTCGCGTAGAACATAACGATGACAATCGCGACAAGGAAGATCCACACGGATGCCTTCGCGCCGTCCTTCGGCTGGTAGCTGCTCGAAGTAGTCGTGGACTTTGCAACCAATCCGTCTGCGAGGCGACGCTGGTACACCTCGTCGTCAACAAGGTCTTTACCAAGCTTGTTTGAAACCCAAGCGGTTGGGAAGATCGCGAGGAAGGTCGCAGGAATCATGACGCCGAGCAACTGCAGGTATCCGACGCCCAGTGGCTCAAGTACGGAGGCCATAAAGACGACTGCAGCAGAAATCGGCGAGGCAACAATTGCCATCTGTGATGCGATGACTGCGACCGAAAGCGGGCGGGACGGGCGAACTTCGCCCTCCTTAGCAACCTCAACGATAACTGGAAGAGTGGAAAAAGCGGTGTGGCCAGTGCCTGCCAGCACGGTCATCAACCAAGTAACGATTGGCGCGTACACTGTGACGCGCTTTGGATTGCGGCGTAGGAACTTCTCAGCGAGGTAAACGAGGTAGTCCATGCCTCCCGCCAGCTGCATTGCAGAAATAGCAGCGATCACACACATGATGATGCCGATGACATCAAAGGGGATGTCATCGGCAGTTACGGACATGCCAGTGAGTCCGAGAAGCAAAACGCCAAGGCCACCGGCAAAACCGATAGCAATGGAACCCATCCGGGCGCCGAGCACAATGGCGCCGAACAGGATGATGAGTTGTATCACAAGTAACACAGGAACTCCCCTGATTCGGTCGAATTAGTATTCGTTTCCATTATCGCACTAAGAGGCGATAACTACCGAATCAGGGGAGTGTGAGATTTACTACTTTTGGTTGATTAGTCCTCGTCGAAAAATTCGCCGCGGTACTCTGGGTGCATCAAGTTGTCCTTGCCCAGCACAACCTTCAGCTCCTCCTCCGTGAGCAGGCCACGCTCGAGAACAAGATCACGAACGCTCTTGCCCGTAGCAGCAGCTTCCTTACCGATGACGTCACCATTGTGGTGGCCGATCACTGGGTTCAGGTATGTGATGATGCCGATGGAGTTGTTCACAAAGGCCTCACACACATCCTTGTTAGCGGTGATGCCAACGATGCACTTCTCACGTAGCGTACGAACGGCGTTGGTGAGGAGACGGATGGAATTGAACAGGGCCTCGGCAACTACCGGCTCCATGACATTGAGCTGGAGCTGGCCGGCCTCAGATGCGGTCAGGACGGCAACGTCGTTGCCGAAGACCTTGAAGCACACCTGGTTTACAACCTCAGGGATGACAGGGTTCACCTTCGCAGGCATGATCGAAGAGCCAGCCTGCATTTCCGGCAGGTTGATCTCGTTCAGGCCAGCACGTGGGCCGGAGGACAGCAGGCGAAGGTCGTTACATACCTTAGAGATCTTCATCGCGGCGCGCTTCAGTGCGGAGTGCATCCACACGTAGTCGCCGGTATCGGACGTTGCCTCAATCAGGTTCGGTGCGCCCTTGATATCCAGCTTGGTGACTTCCGCGAGAGCCTCAACGATCTTCTGACGGTAGCCGTCTGGAGTGTTGAGCTCGGTACCAATTGCGGTTGCACCGAGGTTGACGGTCAGCAGTGCTTGTGCTGCGGACTTGATGACGTCCAGTTCCTCCTCAAGCAGTGCACCGAAGCCAGTGAATTCCTGGCCGAGCGTCATCGGGACTGCGTCCTGGAGCTGGGTGCGCCCCATCTTGATGATGTCGTCGAACTCTTCACCCTTAGCGTTGAGCGCCTTGGTGAGCTCCTCAAGCTCGGTCAGCAGGCCCTGGACGGCGTAGTACACACCGAGGCGAAGGCCGGTCGGGTATGCGTCGTTGGTGGACTGGGACATGTTGACGTCATCATTCGGGTTGATGATGTCGTAGCTACCCTTTTCTTCACCGAGGATCTCAAGAGCGAGGTTTGCGACAACCTCGTTGGTGTTCATGTTCAGGGACGTGCCAGCGCCGCCTTGGAACTGGTCGATTGGGAACTGGTCCATGCAGCGACCGTTGTCGAGGATCTCGTCGCAGGCCTTGACGATGGCGTCCGCCTTCTTCTTTGGCAGAACACGGAGGCGGTGGTTGGCCAGTGCGGTGGCTTTCTTTACTTCCACCATGCCACGAATGAACTCTGGCAGGTCATTGATGGTCTGACCGGAGATCGGGAAGTTGTGGACGGCACGCAGGGTGTGGATGCCGTAGTAGACGTCGGAGGGCACTTCAAGTGTGCCAAGCAGATCTTCTTCAATGCGATTACTCATGCCACTGATTGTACGCAAATTCGACGCTATACAACTTTTGGGCCACCTAGTCACCCCAATAATAGGGATAGGGGTGACTTATCGGTGATTAATTGAAAATCCTATAGGCGTGCAATGCGCAGCTGAGTGGCCAAAATGGCTTCCGCGCCAATTGCAGAGAGAGCGTCCATAACCGCATTCGCTTGGGTTCGCGGAACCATAGCGCGCACCGCGACCCAGTTGTCGCGCGACAGCGGCGAGACAGTCGGCCCCGTCATGCCTGGTGTAAGTTCGCTGGCTTTGTCGAGGTCATCTCGGCAAATGTTGTAATCGAGCATCAGGAAGTTCTCCGCGTTCAAGATGCCGCGGATACGCTGAAGCACTACCTCATGTTCGTTTGCTAGCGTTACGCCCTTGCGCTTGATGACGACGGCTTCGCTGGCAAGAATGGGCTCCCCAAATGGTGCCAGTCCATGTTGTCTTAGCGTCGTGCCAGTGGATACGACGTCAGCAATAACGTCGGCGACGCCCAACTTGATCGAAATCTCAACAGCGCCGTCAAGCTCAATGACTTCCTTCGGAGTGATGCCGAGCCCGTCAAGATAGTCAATCACGAGGTGCGGGTATGAAGTTGCTATCCGCTTACCTTCCAAATCAGGCACCGCCCACGTTTCAGACTGCGGGGCAGCAAACCGGAATGTCGATGCACCAAAGCTCAACGGAAGTACTTCTTCTACTTCGGCATGGGAATTGAGCGCCAAATCTCGCCCAGTGATACCCAGGTCAAGGTGGCCTTGAGCAACGTAAATAGCGATGTCGTTTGGACGCAGGAAGAAGAACTCAATACCGTTTTCTTCATCCCAGATATTCAGGGCTTTTGACGTGCCCCTCCCCTTGTAACCGGCCTCTTTGAGAACCTGGAGCGCCTTCTCTGACAAAGAGCCTTTATTTGGAACCGCAAACTTAATCATCAGGCGAAATCCTTAGAGGTATTTATAGATGTCATCAGGGGTAAGACCTCGTTGCAGCATCATTACCTGGGTCCAGTACATCAGCTGGCTCATTTCCTCCGCCAGCTCCTCGTCAGACTGATACTCGGCAGCGATCCACACTTCACCAGCTTCTTCGATGATTTTCTTGCCGATGAAATGGGCGCCCTTCTCTAACGCTTGCACCGTGCTTGAGTCAGGGCGCTTGGAGTCGGCAGTTTCAGTGAGCTGAGCAAAAAGTTGATCGAAGTCCTTCACGCACAACACCTTAGCGGAAACAGAAGAGCTTTGAGCGCGGTTTATGGCGCGGAATACCACCTTGCAACATCATGAAGTGTCGCAGACTGTAAATCGCTGAAGGTGATTCTTGTGGCCGGCTTCGGGACATAGTCGGCCAAGCCGAGCACCCGTGCACCTGCCCTAATCGCTGCTTGCATTCCCGCCTGAGAGTCTTCAACTGCGATACAGCGCGACGGCTCAGCACCAACCAATTGCGCTGCTTTCAGATACATATCCGGAGCTGGTTTTGGGTTGGATACCTCATCTCCAGTCACGGTTGCTTGAAAGTAATCGTTGCCGATGAAATCAATGCAGGTTTGAGCGAGCGCGCGTTCTGTGTTCGTCGCAATGGCCATCGGAATGCCATGGTCCCGCAGTATGTCAAGGACATGGCGTATTCCCGGGTTCAGCTCAATACCTTGGGCGAGGAGTTGCTGCATCCGTTCTTGCATCCATCGCTTCAGCCGCTCTGTATCTCCGGGCTGCAAGGAATACCCGGTCCAAGTAGTGATGATGCTCAACGCTGTGGGGAAACTGACGCCCTCCGCTTTTCGACGCTCCTCCGCAGAAAGCCTCTTGCCCAAAAGCTCAGACAGCTCAAAGGTTGCTTGTGCCCAAAGCGGCTCGGTATTGATGAGCGTCCCATCCATATCCCACAGCACAGCTTGGGGAGCGCGAACCCTACTCACGATTGAACAGCTCCTGGACAACGGATGGATCCGCGCCAATGTGTGCCGAGACCTTCGCGAAAATTCCCTCGATGTCCGACATCTCCTCTGGCTCGAGCACGGCATATTGATGCTTAGCGTTGAACTCTTCAAGATTGGCGATGAGGCCCGTGTAGAGGTCGCTGATGGTGGCGTCGTCAACCGGCTGTGCGACGAGCGACGCAGTGTCGAGGAAGATCTCGAGGATTTCCCGGAGATCAGGTAGTACGGCAGGGTCAAATGGGGCTTCCCAGAGTTCGAGATCCTGCTCTTGCAAATATTCACCGGATGCAAACACCCTCAAATCCTCGATGAACTCGTCGACATCGGATTGGAATGCGGATCGGAGACTACTCATCGTTGCTGCCTACCTTTACACCGAGTAAGCCTTCGATAGCTTGTCGAAGTAACCCGTTGTAATCACCTTTGGCGGCGTCGATAATTTGAATCGCAGTTGGTGTGTCGAGGTCGTCAGCAAGGGCCTGGCGCAAATCTTGAATTGTCTGCTCCACGTGAGACTGCTCATCTGACTGAGAAAGAATTGTGTGCCACGACTTGAGTCGATGCTCTGCTTGATCGAGTGCCTCGTAGGAAAAATCACGGTCTTGGCGATAGTGGCCGGAGAAAACGGCAAGGCGAATCGCAGACGCTGAGTGTCCCTGTTCTGTTAGCTTGTGCACAAAGACGAGATTGCCGAGAGATTTCGACATCTTCACTCCCTCAAGCGCGATCATTCCCGCGTGCACGTAGTGGTGTGCCATCCGTTGTTTTCCAGTCGCAGCCTCAGCATGCGCGGCAGAAAACTCGTGATGTGGAAACGCTAGGTCCGAGCCTCCGCCTTGGATTGCAAACGGTACGCCGAGACGGTTCGCAGCGATGGCAGAGCACTCGACATGCCAACCTGGGCGGCCGGGGCCGAAGGGCGAATCCCACGCGGGCTCCCCTTCCCTGTGTCCACGCCACACCAGCGCATCGAGTGAGTCTCGTTTCCCCTCACGGTCAGGGTCTCCCCCGCGCTCGGCAAAGAAATGCTCCATCTGCTCGCGCGTCATGTTTGACTCGTATCCAAACTGTTTGGTTGCGGTGATATCAGCGTAAATATCACCGTGGTCTAGGCGGTACGCTGCGCCGACGTCGAGCAAGCGCTGCACCATCTCAATGACCTCATCGACAGTCTCCATCGCGCCAACATAGTCCTGAGGCGGGATGACTGAGAGCACTTCCATGTCGCTGCGGAAAAGGTTGATCTGTTCCGTTCCCAGCTCGCGCCAATCGACGCCGTCTCGCTCCGCGCGCTCGAACAATGGATCGTCGACATCGGTGATGTTCTGCACGTAATGAACGTCGTGGCCGTTAGCAAGGAGCTGACGGTAGATGAGATCAAAGGAGAGGTACGTAGCTGCGTGTCCAAGGTGAGTGGAGTCGTATGGGGTGATGCCGCAGACGTACATTCCCACCTTCCCCGAGTGATGAGCAGCTGTGTTAACGGGCTTTACCACCCTATCTGCGGTGTCGTACAGAGACAGCGGCACCGGAGTACCAGAGACAGCAGGGACTACAGGTTGTGGCCAAGAATGCATAGTGACCACCATACCGCGGCATGCTCATCATGCCGCGGTTACCGGCGTTCAAAGGCAAGCATTGCCTACACCGGTTGCATAACTCCGGTAGCCAGCAGCACCATCACGATGATGCCAAGAGGTATGCGGTACGCAGCAAACCAGGAGAATGAGTGGTGCGAAACAAACTTCAGCAGCCAAGCAATGGAAATATATCCCAAAACAAATGCGATAGCGCTTCCGACGAGCAACTGCAGACCTGTTGCTGCTTGCCCTGCTTGCGGGTCAAACGCATCCGGTAGTGAGAAGATGCCTGATGCGAGCACAGCCGGGATAGCTAAGAGGAACGAAAAACGAGTTGCTACTTCCCGCTCAAAGTTCAAAAAGAGACCGCCCGAAATAGTGCCGCCTGAACGCGAAACACCCGGAATGAGAGCTAAACACTGCCACAGGCCCATCACGATGGCATCTTTTACTGTCAGCTGCTCGAAGCTACGCTTTTTCGTCCCGCGCTTTTCCGCCAAGATGAACACGAACGAAAACAAAATGAGAACTGTTGCAGTAATCCAAAGGTTACGGAAGTTCTCACGGATCAAGTCTTTCAGCGCAAAGCCAAGCACCCCGACTGGAATAGTGCCAGCGATGACCATCCACCCCATCCGGTAATCGAACCCGCGCTTCGTCTTATCAAACAGTCCGACACACCATCCAGAGAGGAACCTCCAAATGTCCTTCGCAAAGAAGACCAGCACAGCGAGTTCGGTGCCGAGCTGAATGACAGCGGTAAAACTCGCGCCAGCGTCCTCGCCCCACAAAAGCTCGGACACAATGCGGAGGTGGCCTGACGATGAGACTGGAAGGAACTCGGTTAAGCCTTGGACGACCGAGAGGACAATCACTTGAGCCCATGTCATTGACTCTGCTAACTGAGAGGCGGCAATCATGTTGGAAAACCTTACCCGTGCGGAGAAAAATCCCCACATGCGTACAGCATTGATAAGGTTGACCTCCGTGAGAACAAAACGAAAAGTCGCCTTAATGCTGCCCATTATGGCCGTAGCTTTGGCTGTTGCGGCGTGTACTCCTGATGTCGTTGACCCAAATGACGCCATAAGTATGGGTAGCGCTGAACCAGTTGCGTCACCCCCTTCGGCACATCCTGACGGCCAGTCGCTTCAATTTGGCACCATCGTCGATGTGGATCAAACGAACGACTTGATTGGTGTGCGCACCCCGGATGCGCTTTACGTTGGGACCAGCGCACAATTCGAAGAAGACCGAGTAGAAGAGTTCAAGTTGGAGGATGCTTGCGGTGAAGTCTCGGCAAACGCTGGTCAGTTTGCGGTAGGGTGCGGGGATTTCATTGCCATCATTAACAAAGAGGGGCTTCAAAAAGTTGCTACCGACCACCCGGTGACTGCGGCAACAGTCGCCTCGGACGGCAGTGTTTTAGCCGGAAGCGACAGTGCGAAGTCAGTGTGGTTGTATAGCAACGGTGAGCTCAAAAAGGAGTTTTCTGTCGCGCGCGAAACTCACCAGCTGCAGGCTGTTCCGGTAGATGGTGGTGCCGATTCCGTGGTGCGCGTCAACACATTTGACACCACCATTCAGGACCTTGATTGGGGCACTGGACGTCAGGGGGCAACGTTGCGCGCTGGGCTTGGCGTCGGCAAGGTTGCTGCTGGAGAGCACGGTCTGGTGCTCGCTGCGGATGCGACGGGTAACCAGCTACTCGTGTACACCACCAATGAAGTCATTCGTCTCCAGCAGAGTGTGCCGGTGCCCTCCGGAGCGTGGGACGTCGCGTGGGATAGCGCTAATAAGCTCGCGTGGGTGACTTCAACCGAAAGGAACCTGGCGACTGCCTATGACATTTCCCACGGCGTCCCCGTTGAACGTGCTCAGGTCAGTACAGTTCCAGATGCACAAAGTATTGCAGCACTCTCTGACGGAACACTCATTATCGGATCTGCGTCAGGTAGTGGCCTGCAAATAGTTTCCACTGAAAGCATTGAGGCCAAATAGAAATGAATCAACGCAATTTGTACGACATGGTATATGGGCTCGCACTTCGGGGAATGTTTACAATTCCGCCTGAGCGCATCCACGACATCATCATGGGCGGGCTGAAAACCCTACAACGCCTAACTCCCCTCACCCGAGCTATGACTCGTGTCGTACGTGTCGACGGTCCGCTTCTCGAGCAGACATTGTTCGGCGTGCGTTTCCCCGCCCCGGTGGGTCTCGCAGCAGGATTTGATAAGAATGCGGAAGCTCCGGACACGTGGTCGGCGATCGGCTTCGGTTATGCGGAATTAGGAACTGTGACCCCGAAGGCGCAACCCGGAAATGAACGTCCACGGCTCTATCGCTTGCCGAAGGACAAAGCGATCCTCAACCGAATGGGCTTCAACAACGATGGCGCGCTGAGCGTTGCAGAGCGTCTCCGAGCCCGGAAGACTCCTGAGATCGTTGGAATCAACATCGGGAAAAACAAGCTCTCCGAGGACGCGGTTGGCGACTACCGGGCTACCGCGACTGTGCTCGGCCCTCTGGCGGACTACCTTGTGGTCAATGTTTCTTCCCCGAACACCCCTGGGCTTCGCAACCTTCAGTCAGTTGAATCGTTGAGGCCAATCCTTGACGTGGTTACTACGGCAACTACGACGCCTGTGCTGGTAAAAATTGCCCCTGATCTCAGCGACGAGGATATCGACGCAGTTGCAGACCTGGCCGTCGAAATGAACCTTGCTGGCATCGTGGCGACCAATACGACCATCTCCCGCGAAGGCCTTCGAACCGATGCTGCCGAAGTGGAAGACATGGGGGCGGGTGGCATTTCCGGCGCGCCGCTCAACAACCGCGCACTGGAGGTTTTGCGACGTCTCCATGCGCGAGTCGGCGACCAACTCGTACTGGTTAGTTCCGGTGGCATTTCGTCACCAGAACAGGCATGGGAGCGTATCACATCCGGCGCAAGCCTTCTCCAGGGGTATACGCCGTTTATTTACGGTGGTCCGGGGTGGATCTACCGAATTCACAAGGGCTTACAGAAGCAACTTAAAGCCCATGGACTTTCCAATATTACAGATGCTGTTGGCTCCGAACTCCCCTGGATCGCCTTGAGCTCCGACTAGCCTAGTGACCTACGTTTGGGCATTTGTACTGGCGATTTGCATCTTGAATCAACGTCACTCTATAGTAGTGCAAGTGCCCAGCCGAGAGGTTGAAAGCAAAACACCCAGCCCGGGTGGCGGAATGGCAGACGCGCTAGCTTGAGGTGCTAGTGTCCTATTAACGGACGTGGGGGTTCAAGTCCCCCTCCGGGCACAAAGACCGGCTTCCTCCAGGAAGCCGGTTTTTTGTTTAGGCCGCAAGTTAAAACGAAGGGCAAACGGATGCGCCAACAGTCACCACTACGCGTGATGGTCATTTTGGTACTTCTCGCAATTGCACTGTGGGTCTGGCGCTTCTTTGAAATACCTTCGCTGTCGACGTTTCGCGAATGGGCTGATAGCACGGGAACCTGGTTCCCAGTCGTTTTTTGGCTGCTCTACGTACTCATCACGCAGTTCCCGATCCCCCGTACGTTGCTCACCATTTCCTCCGGTGTTCTGTTCGGTGGTTGGTTCGGGATTCTGCTCGCTATTACCGCAACGACGGCCTCAGCAGGTCTTTCGCTAACTGTTGTGCGGTTTCTTTTACGTGACTGGGTTGAGAGCAAAATTTCTCACCCCAAGCTGCACATGATTAATGAACGGTTGGAACAGCGCGGTTGGCTGGCTGTAATGAGCCTGCGACTCATCCCCGGTATCCCTTTCTCGGTCATGAACTACGCTTCAGCGCTAAGTAGAGTCCGGCTTTTGCCGTTCATGGGGGCAACGCTCATCGGCTCGGCTCCTAACACGATTCTCGTTGCATTGTTCGGAGACACGTTGAGCGGAGATGCAAACCCAGTACTTCTCGGCGCAGTGTTTGCACTATCGGTTCTTGGCGTGACAGGACTGATTATCGACGCGCGCCACCCGGCGAAGCCGCGTCGAATAGAAGAGTAAAGGCTCGAGCGTGTACTTTCTTGAAGCACGCTAGTATGTACGCATGATTGCTGTGCATGCACGTTACCGTGGTCGCGAAAAAGGTCGCGCCGCGTTCGTCGAGTCCTCGGCTCACGCGCTCTCGACGCTTCCGGGTGTTTCGCCGTTCGAAGTCATTGGCGTTGAGGATATCCGCACAACAGTGGATGGGCCGGAGACGGCACTTAACCTCATTATGGCGCTGCTGTCAGATGGTAATTGGGCTGTCGGCCTGGGAATCACGCGCAGGCGACGTGCAGAGTTTGCCGCCACTGAGGCTGTCGGCACACGTGCAGCGCAAGTGAAAGTTATCACGGATGCTCATGCGCCTGACACCGAGGCAGAAGATATCTCAGCGACGTTTGCCCTGCTGGCGCACATTCTGCATAAGCGAACGTTTGAAGGCCGCGAAGCCACATCGCTCGTGCGCTCTGGGCTCAACCAAAATGAAGCCGCAGCGCAGCTAGGTATTTCTAAACAGGCAATGAGCCAGCGCCTGCAGGCCGCCGGGTGGCAGGCCGAGCAGGCTGGCTGGAAACTCGCGCTACACCTTATGCGTCGCGCGAGTCATTAGATTCAATTGCCCGGTGCTCGCCCTTTTGGGCAACTTGCGGCGTTTCGGTTGGGGTAGAGACTTCGTCGAATGCGCTTGTCGGATCCGGGTCGTCGACGTGCTTGTTCGCGACGGCACGCGCCTCTGCAAGTGCCCGAGCAAGTTCAGGATCAGTGGAGGTATCAAACCACTGGTCCGTGCTGTCGTCTTCGCCGGCCATAGCGCGCGTTTGTGAATCTGCACGCTGGGGTTCGTAGCGGAACACTCCGTCGCTGTCCTTGCCAGCGAACGCCTTGGCGAACTGCTCCAAAGAATCGCCAAAGCTGTTCGGAATCATCCACATCGTTGATGCTTCATTGGCCGCGATCTTAGGCAGCTTCTCCAGGTACTGGTACGCAAGCATCTCCGGCGTCACCTCTGAGGACTTGATCGCCGCGTTGACTTTCTGAATGGCTCGCGCTTCACCTTGCGACTCAAGATATTTCGCCGCACGCTCGCCTTCCGCGCGTAGAATCATCGCCTGACGCTCAGCTTCAGCCGCGAGAATAGCAGCGTGCTTCTCGCCTTCAGCAGAGAGGATTCGTGCCTGCTTTTCACCTTCGGCAGTCTTGATGTCCGACTCGCGCTTACCTTCAGCGGTAAGAATCATGGCGCGCTTTTCGCGGTCGGCTTTCATCTGCATTTCCATCGATTGCTGAATCGATGGTGGCGGATCAATCGCTTTCAGCTCAACGCGGCTAATACGCAATCCCCACTTGGCGGTAGCAGCGTCAAGCTCACCCCTCAGACGCCTGTTAATAGTTTCTCTCGAGGTCAGCGTTTCCTCAAGCGTCATCCCGCCGACGACATCACGCAACGTCGCGACGGATATTTGCTCAACACCTACCAAATAATTATCGACGCCGTAAATAGCCTTTGCCGGATCGTTAATCTGAAACGTCACCACAATATCAATTGCGACGGTGAGGTTGTCCTGCGTAATTACTGCCTGCGGAGGAAACGAAACGACCCTCTCGCGCGTATCAACGCGCGCTCTAACACGATCAATAAACGGCACCAGTAGTGTTAGCCCACCGGAAACGGTCCGTGTATAGGACCCCAGACGCTCAATAACTGCTGACTCACCTTGCGGGATTAGCTTCACAGATGCGAGCAGCACCGCGATTACCAAGATGAGCAGCAGCCCCAGTATTACCAAGGCCATTATGGCGACTCCTTCCATACGACGGCGATTGGGCCGTCAATATCTGAAACGATGACTGTGGAACCAGACTTAATGGTGTGGCTTGGATCAATTGCTCTCGCGGACCAAAGCGATCCGTCCAGTTGAATCTGACCGCTGCTCGGCGTGATCTCCTCAACCACTTGTGCACTCGCGCCAATGAGTGATTGGCCAAGCTCCCCCACCGCAGATGGGCGGCGCAAGCGCCTGTGCAAGTAAGGCCGGAGGAGGAACCAGAAACCGGCCGAAGCAACTACAAACGCCCCGATTTCAACCCCCAAAGGCACCCCGGCAAGCGCAATAGCAGACGTAGTAAGCGCCCCTGCTGCAATCATGAGGAACGTGAACTCCCCTACGGCGAGTTCAGCAACTGCGAATGCTACGGCAATGCCTAGCCAAATAAGACTACCCACGGCTTCACTATACAAAAACGATTCGGTCAGCAGTCGGATTTCTTAAGCTGCGGATTGGTGACAAAATCCACGAGTCGCTCAACTGCGCCGATAAGGGTGGAATCAAGATCTCGGTATGTCTCGACAGCATCGTAGACACGCCGCCAGCCATCCTTCGGGCTGCCCCACCCGGCGCGTTGGCATACCCCTGTCTTCCAATCCTCTCCGTAAGGCACCTTTGGCCAGTTCTTCAACCCAACTCGTTCCGGCTTGACGGCTTCCCAAATGTCGATGTATGGGTGGCCTGTGACAAGTACGTGTGGACCTACCCCCTCGACGAGGCGGGACTCTTTTGTGCCTTCGATGAGGTGGTCAGCAAGCACACCGATGCGTCGCCCCGGTCCCGGGTGGAACTCCTCCAGCCTGTCGCTCAAGTTGTCAAGCCCCTCAAGATACTCAACGACGACACCTTCGACTTTGAGGTCGTGCCCCCATACCTTCTGTACGATAGCGGCGTCGTGAATACCTTCCACCCAAATTCGGCTTGGCTGCGCAACTTTCGCTTTCGCGTTAGCTACTTTCCGTGAACCGGAGTTTGAGTGGGTGCTCGATTCCTGCTGCGGAGCGACATAGCGGTGTAAGGAGACTCGCTGTCCCTCTACTTCGAAGGCTCCGGGAAGCATCTTAAAAAGGCGTTGTTGCCCGTGCCTGTCCTCAAGACGAACGAAATCACCGTCGTACGTACGCTCAAAACCAACTACGGCTCCCACGAATTCGTCGCCCACAATCTCAACGATGATGCCCGGCTCTGCGGGGATGCTGGGATACTTGGGCTTCTTGTTGCGCGAATGCCCTTGGAAAATATCTCCGCTGTAACGATTATCCGGTGTCATAGTGGCACTAGTCTATCGGTTACCATCAGACGAATGAATCTTCGCGCGTATGTTTACTCGCCACTGCAAAACACTGCGGTGTGGATCGCAGCGTGGTTGTATCACGTGACGTCGACAGACGAAACGCTCGCAGCACTTGACGAGCTCGGTGGAGGCCACCATTATGTCACCGGTGGGGGCGTAGAATTACTCACCGAAATTCGCAGGGTGGCTCATCTTGAGTCCCGCGAGCCGGTCGTGCGGCTAGTCCTAGGTGGAGCGGGCGACACTCCGGCGCTGTGGGCTCACACAGCAGCGGCGGAAGCAATGACGGATGCAGGAGCCTTGATCATCATCGGTGCAGAAGGGCTCTATCACATTCTCATTCCGAGCTTCGAAACAGACGGCGTGCACTGGCGTTGGTTCGAGGATTATCGACGCCCACCCGAACCAGACTGGCTTTCTCCTGGTCAGGCCGACCAAATGCTGAGAAACGCAACAGATCAAGCTGCGATGATGATTGAGGCCGTCGCCCAGCCCAACGAAACGCTGTCCTCACCCCGACTCACGGTCGGCCATATCACCGATTTCTATGACACCCCAGGATTGCCAATTGCCACCACGCCAAGGGCAGCTCAGATTTTTGCGCGCGCGGATAGAGTCTCGGCGATCGTCGAGACGGTGACAGACCGGCTGGGAGATCACTCTTTTGATCAGCACTTGCTCGTATTAGGAAGGAGCATCCGAAGAGCGCGAACAGCAGGCGTTGCGGAAGCCGTTCGCGATTTTCGGGCTACTCGGTAACGCGCGGACGAATCGGAGCGCAGCAATCAGTGTGGCAAGGAACACCATTTTCGGTGCAGCCCTGCACCGAAATCGTGGACAGCGTAGGAGGCGTCGTGCCGTGGCTAATGCATTCTGCAATGTCAACGATCATCGATGCGAACCGCGGCTCGAGACCGATAGTCGGGACCCTGGTGAATTCAACGCCGCGCTTGTCGCACTCAGCCTTCAATTCGGTATCGAGATCCCACACAACCTCCATATGGTCAGTCAAGAACCCGATCGGCACGCAAACGATGTGAGTGACTCCCTGTTGATGGAGCTCCTTGACGCGGTCGATAATATCGGGCTCTAGCCACGGAGTCTGCGGGTTGCCGGAACGCGATTGCCAAACGTTTTCGTAAGTCTCTACTCCTGCATGCTCTGCGACGAGGCGCGAAGCCTCAAGGACCTGCCGCGAGTAAAGATGAGCGTCCTCGTGGCCGCCAGCGGCGGCATCTGCAGCTGTGGGAATTGAGTGCGCCGAGAAGAGGATCCGGGTCGTTCGCAAAGCCTTGTCATCAATTGACTCCATTGCTTGCTTCAACGAATCACCCATGAGCCGGACAAACGTTGGGTGCCCGTAGAACTGCCACAGTTTTGTGAAATGCAGCTCAGGGTGTGCCTGGTGCAACCGAGCAATATCCTCATCATACTGACGGCAAGCGGAGTAACCGCCCCAAGCGCTCGTAGCGAAAACGAGGATGTTCCGATGCCCAGCTTCTGAGATTTCGCGTGCGGTATCTTCTGCGAAAGGATGCCAATTCCGATTTCCGAAATAGACCGGAAGATTATGCCCCCGCCTACTCAGCTCGGCACGAAGCTGCTCGATGATTTCTAGATTTTGGCCATTAATTGGGCTCACTCCACCGAAGTGGAAATAGTGCTCACCAACTACTTTCAACCGCTCTTTCGGGATGCCCCTGCCGCGTGTGACATTTTCGAGGAATGGAATTACTTCGCCCTCCCCTTCTGGTCCACCGAAAGAGAGCACGAGCAACGCATCGAAATTTTTGAATGCCATGGGGAATGATTCTAATGAACTAAAGCAGACGGACTGCATTCGCTGACATACCAGACCAACGAACTGGAGCAATCTGAACATTCTGGCCAGCTTGAGGAGCCTCGATCATCATGCCGTCGCCGAGGTAAATTGCCACGTGCTGACTGCCGCCAGGGCCCCAGAACAAGAGATCGCCACGTTGTGCTTCACTCGGCGCAACTGGAGTTCCTCGCTGGTACTGGTAGCCCGTGTAGTGCGGCAGCGAAATTCCTACGCCAGCAAAGGCGTAGAGCACAAGCCCAGAGCAATCGAATCCAGACATGCTCCCGCCATTCACACCCACGGTTGGACCATTCGCGTCACCACCGCCCCAAACATACGGCGTACCGATCATCGCTTCGGCACGTGCGATTACTGTCTCTACAGACGAGGAATTTGCCGACGGTGCTAAGGCAGACCGAACTTCATTCGTAATCGACTCGAAAGTGCCAACTGCAGGAACGACCTGCGACAGATCGGAAGTAGCAGAGTCAGGCTGACCAGCGGAGGAATCAGCAGCCAGAACACTATTGAGCCCCTGTGCGAAAGCAGCAATGACGTCACTTGTGCTCGAGCCTCCATAGGGGTTCGCTGTTTCGCTGTGATCAGGCTGAGAGGAACCAACGAGGGCTTCAGAAGCGACGATGGTTGCCGCTTGGGTCAGCAAGTCAGTGACATCGCTCCCCTCGGAGTACTCGAGCCGCGGCGTATCTGCCTGGTTGGAGACCTCCACATATCCACCTGTACGCTGCGCCGTATTCACGGCTTGTACTAGTGCTTGTTCATTTGGAACCTCAGCTCCGGGGGCAATTTCGTTCATTCGTTCTTCGACGGCGTCAAGAAGCTCAGGCGAAACCTCATACGTTTCAGCTGGAGTCTCCTGAACCTCAGCTGACTGCGGCGCAGGGCTATTTGAGATGCCACGTTCCTGCGCGACGTCGCTCTCGATGCTGTTCAACTCCGCAGATGCAGCCTCGCGCTGCTCAATGACATCGTCTAGTTGTGAAGACAGAGAGGCAAGCTCATCACGCGTAGCGGATTCTGCGGCCGCAGCTTCGTCCGCAGCCTGCTGCGCAACTTCACTGGCCTGGCGCTGCAGAGATTCATCGTTCGCAGCCTCGAGGCGTGCTTGCTCAACTTCGGCGAGCTTTTGCTGTTTTTCCTCGCTTCGTTGACGGAGAAAGAGTGAACGGTCAAGTACATCCTTTTGCGATTGCTCTCCACCGAGTGCCTGAATCGGGCTTCCACCAGCGGAGTTGCGATACTGCGACCGAGTCACTGCGGATAGCTCAGCACGAGCTTTCTCAACTGCCGCCTGCGATTCCTCCAGACGACGCTTCGCCTCCTCAGCACCGCGGCGTGCCTGCTCAGAACGAGACTGAGCATCATGGAGGTCTACAAAAGCACGATTTGCCGCTTCCCGTAGTTGACCAATTTTCAGGTCTAGTTCGGCGATCTCAGCTTGCGATGCTGAAAGCTTGGCTACTAGAGCAGACGCAGTTGACTGCGCTGCGGGAGCAGCAACAGCAGGGCCCACAGGAGAGCTCAATGAAAAAGCCAACGCGAAACTGGTTGAACAAGCAAGGGTGCTGGACCAAACCTGGCGAGCACGCGTTCGCGTGCTCTTCGACGGGGTAACCACGAAGGTGCTCCTCACGCCGCACCCAACATCAACTCATGCAAAGTCTCACGCCGGGCAAGCAAGCGAGTGACTAGCTCGCTGTCAGGCAAACCCGACCTGTGAAGACTCCGCGTGCTGAGACGAGTACGGCTCTGTTAAATCGACTACTGAAAACAGCCTCACGGTTGTGTACGACGCAAACATAGACGTGGTTTGACTGGACCACACGTGTCAAAAGTCAGTGCAACTTCCTTGACTAGAGGAAAGCTCTGGCACGTTTGCAACACACCTCAGCTCATGAGGCAACAAACAAACCATACGACACTTAACTGATTTGTTACACAAACTTTATCTTCAGTAACAGAAGTTAAGGATTTTCACTTGACGACGAGAGCTCTAACCTTGGATTATGTAGGCACAAAAGTAGCAGTGTGATTATCGTCACTTAAAAGTTGCTAATCGAAATGTCAAGGCTCTACGCCTGACGCCAATTCTGGATAGCGGTGGCTCCACACGTGACGATGAGGACTACTGCAACCGCAATCAATACCGAAATCCAATCAAGCTGCCTAGAGGTTGCCTCTTGCAGAAACTGTGCCACCCCATCTTCGTAGCTTGAGGCCCGTACAGAGGCGAGCTGGCCAGCCTCGATTGAGGAACGTGGAAACTTTTCTGATGTAGCAATGGCGACATCGGGCGTTCGGATATAGATAGTTTCGATTCCGGTGGCAAGATTGAGGTCTTGCGCCAGATCTCTTAACTCAGGAATGCGGGGAGGCGTCGAGTCGAGAAAAACGAGCCCCACATTAAGGCCAGAATGATCATGCGCGCTCGACAAGGTGGAAGATAGTGACTGTTCCAGGCTGCCGGTGCCTTCATTGGCAGTCTCGAATGCGATACCGTCAATATTGAGCTGATCTACAAGGCTATCGAATCGTGGGTCTGGATTTTGGTATTGCATGTCGCGGCTACATTCCTCTGTGGTCGATGGGCCCCTCATTCTATCCTGTATGGCGATAATCACCTTGTACTCCCCCGTACAGTTCGCCTTAACTGCGGAGATTGTTGGGTTGTGCCCCAAATGGGGGGTTTAGCTCCATTTTTTCTCAAATCTTCCCTGTTGGAGAACAAACATTACATCCGTACTGTTATCATTGCTACGCATAGGCGGTTAATCGCATATCTTTGAGGTTGACCGTTTGGACCTTGTTCCAATTTATCTGGTTTACGACGAGAAACGGAGCTTACTGTGACCGAAAGCAAGAACTCCTTTAACGCCAAGAAGTCGCTTCAGGTCGGCGAGAAGTCTTATGACTACTTCGCACTTGATGCGGTTGAAGGCATGGAGAAACTTCCATACTCCCTCAAGGTTCTTGGTGAAAACCTCCTCCGCACTGAGGACGGCAAGAACGTGACCAAGAAACACATCGAGGCTATCGCGAACTGGGATCCAGATGCCGAGCCATCTGTAGAAATTCAGTTCACCCCTGCCCGCGTCCTTATGCAGGACTTTACTGGTGTTCCTTGTGTCGTGGACCTGGCCACCATGCGTGAGGCAGTTTCCACACTCGGCGGTGATCCTGATCAGGTCAACCCGCTGAACCCAGCCGAGATGGTCATCGACCACTCTGTGATCATCGAGGCGTTCGGTTCCACCAACGCTCTCGACAAGAACGTCGCAATCGAGTACCAACGCAACGAGGAGCGCTACCAGTTCCTGCGTTGGGGCGCTGAGAACTTCTCGAACTTCCGCGTTGTGCCACCGGGGACCGGTATCGTTCACCAGGTCAACATTGAGTACCTCTCCCGTGTTGTATTCGATAACGATGGCGTTGCATACCCAGACACCTGTATTGGTACCGACTCCCACACCACCATGGAAAATGGCCTTGGCATCCTGGGCTGGGGCGTTGGCGGTATTGAGGCTGAGGCTGCAATGCTTGGCCAGCCAGTTTCGATGTTGATCCCACGCGTTGTCGGATTCAAGCTCACCGGTGAGATTCCTGCCGGCGTCACCGCTACCGATGTTGTGTTGACGATTACCGAGATGCTGCGCGAGCACGGCGTGGTTCAGAAGTTCGTCGAGTTCTACGGCAATGGTGTAAAGCAGATCCCACTTGCAAACCGTGCGACGATCGGCAACATGTCGCCTGAGTTCGGCTCCACCTGTGCGATCTTCCCAATCGATGAAGAGACCATCAACTACCTGCACCTTACCGGTCGTTCCCAGGAGGACATCGACCGTGTGGAGGCATACGCGAAGGCTCAGGGCATGTGGCTTGAGCAGGACGCTCCAGAGGCGAAGTACTCCGAATACTTGGAGCTTGATCTCTCAACGGTCGTTCCGTCAATCGCTGGCCCGAAGCGTCCGCAGGACCGCATCCTCCTGTCCGAATCCAAGGACACCTTCCGTAAGCAGCTGCCGGACTACAACGATGCTGGCAACGAGACCTTCGAGCCAGTTCGTGCGGCGAAGGTTGAGACAGTTGACTTCAATCAGTCCTGGCCTGCAAATGGAGAATCTGCAGCGGTCGGCGCAGAGGGTCGTGCTTCGAAGCCCGTTATCGTTGAGTCGCCGCAGGGTGGCGAGTACACCCTGGATCACGGCATGGTTGCGATTGCAGCTATTACTTCCTGCACCAACACTTCCAACCCATCGGTCATGGTTGGCGCTGCTCTGCTCGCACGCAAGGCTGCGGAAAAGGGTCTGAAGGCGAAGCCATGGGTTAAGACAATCATGGCACCGGGTTCCCAGGTTGTCGACGGCTACTACGAACGCGCCGATCTCTGGAAGGACCTCGAGGCTGTTGGCTTCTACCTCACCGGCTTCGGCTGTGCATCCTGCATCGGTAACTCTGGTCCTCTGCCAACAGAGGTCTCCGACGCTATCAACGAATACGACCTGACCGCGACCGCAGTCCTGTCTGGCAACCGTAACTTCGAGGGCCGCATTTCTCCTGACGTCAAGATGAACTACTTGGCTTCGCCTCTGCTCGTCATCGCCTACTCCATCGCTGGCACGATGGACTTCGATTTCGAGACCCAGCCACTTGGTCTGGACCAGGATGGCAACGACGTCTTCCTGAAGGATGTATGGCCATCAACTGAGGAAATTGAATCCACCATTGCTGGCACAATCTCCCGTGAAATGTACGAGGCTGACTACGCCGACGTCTTCAAGGGTGACAAGCAGTGGCAGGATCTGGATATCCCAACCGGCAAGACATTCGAGTGGAACGACGATTCCACGTACATCCGCAAGGCCCCGTACTTTGACGGAATGCCAGCTGAGCCAAACGACGTTTCGGACATCGATGGTGCTCGCGTACTTGCCAAGTTGGGTGACTCTGTGACGACGGACCACATCTCCCCTGCTTCGTCCATCAAGCCAGGTACGCCGGCAGCAAACTACCTCGATGCAAACGGCGTCAAGCGTCAGGACTACAACTCCTTCGGCTCACGTCGTGGTAACCACGAGGTCATGGTTCGCGGTACCTTTGCCAACATCCGTCTCCGCAACGAGCTTGTTGAAGACGCTGGTGGCTACACTCGCGACTTCACCCAGGAAGGTGCACCGCAGGCATTCATCTACGATGCTGCACAGAACTACCAGGCCGCTGGTATTCCGCTTGTCGTCCTGGCAGGCAAGGAATACGGCACTGGTTCTTCCCGCGACTGGGCTGCAAAGGGCACGAAGCTGCTCGGCGTCCGCGCTGTCATCGCTGAGTCCTTCGAGCGTATTCACCGTTCGAACCTCATCGGCATGGGCGTGCTTCCACTGCAGTTCCCAGAAGGAAAGTCTCACGCATCGCTCGGGCTCGACGGCACAGAGACGATCTCCATTAGCGGCATCACAGCGTTCAATGAGAACGGAACGATCCCTGAGACCGTCCGTGTATCCGCAACGAAGGATTCCGGCGAGACCGTAGAATTCGACGCTGTAGTCCGCGTAGATACACCAGGTGAGGCTGAATACTACCGTCACGGTGGTATTTTGCAGTATGTTCTTCGCCAGATGGTCAAGAACTAACACCGTAGTTACGTAACACGCTTGAGGGGTCTCCGCGGTATGTGGTGACCCCTTAAGTCTTTCTTTTTCTCCAATGCAATTATTAAGTAGCTCGAAAGGTTGGGCGCCTGACTATGCCGATCATTAGTGATGCAGAGCTCGCGCGGCGTCGCAAAGAAATCTTGGATGCGTCGAGAGCATGCTTCGCCAAGTATGGGTTTGAAGGAGCTACCGTAGCTCGTTTGGAAAAGGCCACTGGCAAAACGCGTGGTGCTATTTTTCATCACTTCGTAGACAAGGAAACGTTGTTTCTCGCCATCGCCAGCGAGGACGCTGAACGCCAAGCTGAGGTAGTTAGCCGACAGGGGCTCGTAGAAGTTATGCACGACCTCTTGCAACATCCGGAAGAAAATGACTGGTTCGTGACGCGTTCTGAGATTGTTCGAAAGCTCCGCACAGATCCTGCATTTGAAGCTCGGTGGAGGAAGCACCAGGAAGTACTTGATGAGGCTGTGCGGAAACGGCTGGAATCGAATACGGCGATGCGGCAAGATGTGCCAATTGAAGTAATGCAGACCTATCTAGAGACAGTTCTGGAAGGGTTCATAATCAAATTGGCCGCAGGTGAGCCACCAGAGCAGCTGGAAGCAATGCTAGACGTTGTCGAGCAGTCTGTTCGATCTTCGGTTTCTAGCTAGCTACCGGGCGATATAGACTGTTCGTCATGTCTAAGTTGCTTATGGTGTCGCTGCGAAATGGTGAGATCGGTGCTGACGTTGCTCACGCCGAGTACAACGACGTACTCAAAGCGACGAAGATGGATCAGACAGCTATAGAGCTCTGTCATATCTCTGACGAGCACGCCCAGCTGAAGTCACTGGATTCAGTTGAAGGCGTGATCGTTGGAGGTTGTTCTTTAAACGTTTCAGATGCACATACCTCAGCGTGGGCGCAGCATGTAGATGCTGTGCTCACTGAGGTTGTGGAATCTGGAAAACCCGTGTTCTTCGTTTGTTTCGGAACGAGCTGGCTGGTGCACTACCTCGGAGGAAACATCGTTCACACGCATCCAGAGGACTCTGGCCCGACACAGGTTTCGCTTTCAGACGCCGGTAAACGTGACGTACTGCTTCAGGGGTTCCCAGGGAACTTCACAGCGCTGACCGGACATACCGAGAATCCTGACGAGTCCACCCTCCCGCCCTCACTTGAGATATTGGCAGTTGGGAATAGTTGTCCGGTTCAGATGATTCGGTACGGTGATCATGTTTGGGCGACGCAATTTCATGCGGAGATGGATGCCAAAGCAATGCAGACTCGTATGGACTTCTTCGCTAACTATGGGTACTTCTCTCCGGAAGACTACGACAAGATCGTAAAGGGGCTGCCTCTTCACGATGTTTCGTGGGCAAACAGAATTTTACAATCATTTACGCAATACTGCGTGGGTTGAGTAGAAACAACTTGTTTCTGGTAGCTAGAATTCCTACTTATGCATGCAATCATCACAACCACAGGTAAAGACCGTGTAGGCATCATCGCAGGAGTTGCGATCGCCGCGGCTGAGGTAAACCTCAATATCGTAGATGTTTCCCAAACTCTCATGGATGACTTCTTCACCATGATCATGCGTGTGGAACTTCCCGAAGGCGATGTAAACATGGAATCACTGCAAACTCACCTTTCAGCAGCTGGTGAATCTTTGGGGGTCATTGTTCGGATCCAGTCCGAGGACCTTTTCACCGCCATGAACGAAATCTAGGGAGGGGTTGCTGTGGCTGTTGATTTTGATTTCAAGTCCCAACACATTCTTGACGTCATCAAGATGATTGAGGACTACCGGCTGGACATTCGTACTGTAACAATGGGAATCTCACTCATCGGTTGTACACGTCCCACTATGGATGCAACGTGCCAGGCGGTCTACGACAGAGTGACGACGAAGGCAGCCCGTCTGGTAGAAGTTTGCCAGGACATTGAACGCGAGCTCGGTATTCCCATTGTGAACAAGCGAGTCTCCGTTTCTCCCATTGCTTTGGTCGCAGCTGGGGTGGACGGCAATCCGGTCGACATTGCAAAAGCGCTTGACAAAGCGGCGGGTGAGCTGGGAGTCAACTTCGTAGGTGGTTACTCGGCGCTCGTTGAAAAGGGGGCAACCACCTCTGATATGCGTCTCATCGAGTCCATTCCGGAGGCATTGACCGTCACGGAGAACGTGTGTGGCTCGGTGAACATCGCTACTTCCCGTGCTGGTATCAACATGGATGCTGTCGCGAAGATGGGGCGCGTCGTGAAAGAGGCAGCGGAGCTGACCAAAGACCGTTCTTCGATTGCGTGCGCAAAGCTTGTTGTGTTCGCAAATGCTGTGGGTGATAACCCATTTATGGCCGGAGCGTTCCATGGCATTGAGGAGCCTGACGCGGTTGTTTCAGTTGGTGTATCAGGCCCTGGTGTCGTCGACAATGCGATCCAGCGGCTCGGAAAAGCCAGCTTGAACGAGGTAGCTGAAGAGATCAAGAAGGCTGCGTTCAAGATCACCCGCGCAGGCCAGCTGGTTGGCAACCTTGCTTCAGAACGTCTCGGAGTGCCATTTGGCATCGTCGATCTCTCCTTGGCACCGACCGCTGAGGTTGGTGACTCCGTTGCGCATATCCTCGAACACATGGGGCTAGAGCAGGTTGGCACGCACGGCACGACGGCTGCGCTCGCGCTTCTTAACGACGCCGTCAAAAAAGGCGGCATGATGGCCTGCTCCCGTGTCGGAGGGCTTTCTGGATCCTTTATTCCGGTTTCGGAAGATAAGGGCATGATCGACGCGGTCCGCGCTGGATCCATCAGTATGGACAAGCTCGAAGCGATGACGTCGATCTGCTCTGTCGGGTTTGACATGATCGCCATCCCCGGCAACACCTCGGCGGAAACGATCGCGGGGATGATCGCTGATGAGGCTGCAATCGGCGTCATGAACCATAAGACCACCGCAGCGCGCCTCATCCCCGTACCGGGCACCAAGCCGGGCGACGAGGTGAACTTCGGTGGCCTCCTCGGCTACGCCCCTGTAATCGAGGTAGGTACAAAACAAAATACGGAGTTTATTCAGCGCGGTGGCTTCATCCCTGCGCCGGTCCACGGGTTCCGGAATTAAACACCCCAGCGGTGGGGCTTACTTCCTCCCGAAGAGGAAGTAAGCAATCCATCCAAACATATTCACGCCGCCCACGGCAGGGCCCCATACCCACTTCGAGCCGCGGATTTTCCGGTTATCAGTCCTGGCCAAATGAACTAGCGCCGTAATTTTGCCCAGTAAATCGATGGAGGCGAGCGATGCAATGAGCCTGCGCTCCTGCGCGGACATGCCGCTCCAGCTATTACGTACGTCAAGTAACAGTGTTTCGAATCGTGTCGTATTCACGACCTCCACGTTACACTGAGTCGACTACGCCAATTCGACGATCTCCATATACTCGTCGCTCCACAGGTCTTCATCGCCTTCAGGCATGATGATCACTCGCTCTGGCTCGAGTGCTTCGACAGCTCCAGGGTCGTGCGTGACGAGAACGACAGCGCCGGTATAGGTTTTCAGCGCATCCAATACTTGCTGTCGGGACTGCGGATCCAAGTTGTTTGTCGGCTCGTCAAGAAGAAGGACATTTGCGCGCGAGGAAACGAGCGTTGCCAGCGCTAACCTCGTTTTCTCACCACCAGACAGTGTTCCAGCTGGCTGGTCTAGCTTGTCTCCCGAGAACATGAACGCCCCGAGTAGACCGCGTAGATCCTGCTGCCCTGCATCTGGGCAGGCTTCGATCGTGTTCTCCCAGACTGTTTTGTTACCGTCGATCGTGTCGTGCTCCTGGGCGAAGTACCCGATCTTGAGGCCATGCCCTGACACGATTCCGCCTTCCCCATCCGTGCGTTCAACGCCAGCAAGTAACTTGAGCAGCGTCGTCTTGCCTGCACCATTGGTGCCAAGCACTACAACTCGGGATCCTTTATCAACAGCTAGATCGACGCCAGCGAACACTTCGAGGGAGCCATACATTTTGGTAAGGCCCTTGCCAAACAAGGGTGTCTTGCCGCATGGTGCTGGCTTCGGAAAGGAAATAGACGCTACTTTATCCGCTACACGAATGTCATCAAGCTCACCCATCATGCGCTCAGCGCGAGCAAGCATCTGTTTAGCAGCTGCAGCCTTCGTCGCCTTCGCTCCGAGTTTGGCCGCTTGTTTTTGCAGTGCGGAAGCTTTCTTTTCCGCATTAGCGCGTTCACGGCGGCGTCGTGCTTCATCGAGTGCCCTGGCATCCTGGTACTTCTTGAAGCCCATGTTGTAGACATCAGCCTCAGCGCGCACTGCATCAAGGAACCAAATCTTATTGCATACTGCCTCAAGCAACTCAACATCGTGCGAAATCATGATCAAGCCACCATCGTGCTTGCTCAAGAACGAACGCAGCCATGTAATAGAGTCCGCGTCGAGGTGGTTAGTGGGCTCGTCGAGAAGCAGTGTGGTTTGGGACTTTCCAGAACCCGCCCGAGAGGCGAAAAGGATCTGTGCCAACTCCACGCGACGGCGTTGACCACCGCTGAGGGTACTGAGCTGTTGGTCGAGCACTCGTGCTGGAAGCCCGAGGTTGTCACATATCTGCGCAGCCTCTGCGTTCGCCTCGTAACCGCCTAGCGCGTGGTACTGCTCTTCGAGCCGGGAAAACTTCTCGATTGCTTTATCACGGGTCGCACCATCTGACTCTTCCATGATGGAACGCTGCCGATCCATCGAGCGTTGGATCTGATCAAGGCCTCGCGCCGAAAGAACGCGATCTCGGGCACTCTGCTCGATATTGCCTTCTTTGGAGTCTTGTGGCAGGTATCCGATCTCGCCAGTACGAGTAACCGTGCCCGCGTAGGGTTCTGTTTCTCCTGCGAGGATTCGCATCGTAGTGGTCTTCCCGGCACCATTTCGGCCGACGAGACCGATTCTGTCACCAGGTTGAACACGGAGATGCTGCCCAGGCGCTTCGAGAAGCGTCCGGGCTCCTACACGGACTTCGAGATCATTAGTAACAATCACAAAGGGTTACTCTACAAGGCCGCGTGAGTAGACGAAAACGTGGTCTAAACAGCGAAACCTAGTGCACGCAACTGCTCGCGCCCTTCTTCCGTAATCATCTGCGGTCCCCATGGTGGCATCCACACCCAATTGATGACGACTTCATCACACACAGTATTCGTCGTGATAGCGTGATCAGCTTGTTCTTCGATGACATCGGTAAGCGGGCAAGCCGGCGAAGTCAACGTCATGTTGACGACTGCTCGGTGGACATTATCGTTAGTTTCTACCCACACGTCATAGACAAGTCCAAGGTCAACAACATTGATACCCAACTCGGGGTCAATGACGTCGTGTAGGTACTCCTCTACTTCACCACAGATTTTGAGCTGTTCCTCGGTCTGTGCTGGCCGCTCGTCGCCATCGCCAAGGTTCGAAGTGTGATCGTTGTCCACCATATTTTCGCCTTTCTATTTGTCTAACGCCTCGGACGTGGCGGCTTCAAATGCTTTCCAGCCCAACAACGCACACTTGACGCGAGCTGGGAACTTAGAAACACCTGCGAACGCAATGCCATCGCCGATGGCTTCCGGATCCCCTTCTTTGGTCCCGCGAGAGGTGATCATTTCCTCAAACGAGTGCAACTTTTCCATCGCATCCGCAACAGGTAGCCCCACCAGTTCTTCTGTCATCACACTGGTTGAGGCTTGGGAGATCGAGCAACCTTGAGCATCGTAAGAGACGTCTTCAACCGTCTTTCCGTCGGCAGACAGGTGCACACGCAGCGTCAGCTCATCACCGCAAGATGGGTTGACGTGGTGCACCTCCGCTTCGTACGGTTCGCGCAGCCCCTTATGCCGTGGGTTCTTGTAATGGTCCAAGATTACTTCTTGGTACATAGACTCTAGGTTCATCGTCTAGGAATCCTCCTCGACTCCGAAGAAGCGGCGCGCTTCGCGAATGGCTTCAACCAAGGCGTCTACTTCCTCTTTGGTGTTGTACAGGTAGAAACTTGCTCGAGAGGTTGCCTGCACCTCGAGTTCTCTGTGAGCGGGCCACGCGCAGTGGTGGCCGGTGCGGATAGCAACACCGTGAGCATCAAGCACCTGTCCTAAATCATGCGGATGCACGCCATCGACGGTAAAAGCGATCGCACCGCCGCGCTGTTCAGCCACCGCAGGACCAGCGATAACTAATCCTGGAATCTCTTGCATTCGTTCCAGGGCATACTCCGTCAACATATGCTCGTGGCGTTGGACATTTTCCATTCCGATGGATTCCAAGAACTCGACGGCAGCACCAAGGCCAACGACCTGGCTTGTCATCTGCGTGCCAGCTTCGAACCGTTGGGGCGTCGGCGCATACGTCGAAGAGTCCATCTTGACGATCTCGATCATGGATCCACCTGTCAAAAATGGTGGAAGTTCCCTGAAGATCGACTTTCTCGCGTATACGGCGCCCACACCAGAAGGTCCACACATCTTATGCCCTGAGAACGCTGCAAAGTCGACGTCAAGCTCGTGAAAGTTAACAGGCATATGCGGAACAGATTGGCACGCATCAAGGACCGTGAGTGCTCCTACTGCGCGAGCACGCCTCACGATTTCATCGACGTCCGCTACTGCACCAGTTACGTTTGATTGGTGCGTGAACGCAACAACTTTTACAGTATCGTCGAGTTCCAAGCTGTCAAGGTCGATGCGTCCATTAGCAGTCATCGAGTACCACTTGAGCGTTGCTCCAGTGCGGCGGGCCAGTTCTTGCCAAGGCACGAGGTTCGCGTGGTGCTCCAGTTCAGTGACAACAATCGTGTCTCCGCGTTTGATCTGGTGCTTACCGGCACGATCATCACCAAGAACATATGCGACGAGGTTCAGAGCCTCAGTAGCGTTCTTCGTGAATGCAATCTCCTCCCCGTCAGCACCAACAAAGTTAGCGATACGCTCACGGGCAGTTTCATAAGCGTCTGTCGCCTCCTCAGCCAGTTGGTAGGAGCCACGATGGACTGGTGCAAATGTGTTCAGGACGAATTCTTGCTCAGCGTTCCACACAGACTGCGGACGCTGGGACGTAGCCCCGGAGTCCAAATAGACGAGGGGCTTCCCATCGCGCACGGTCCGACTCAGGATCGGGAACTCTGCGCGAATCGCGTCTGTGTTCAGTGTTCCATCGGAATGTAAGTATCCCATTAGATGAACTTTTCGTATCCCTCTGCCTCGAGAACATCAGCCAACGAGGCGTCGCCAGTCTGGATGACCTTGCCATCCGAGAAGATGTGAATGAAGTCAGGCTTCACATACTCCAGGATCCGCTTGTAGTGGGTGATCATTAGGACACCGCCGTTGGTTTCTTCCTGGTAGCGGTTGATCCCCTCGGATACGATTCGCAGCGCATCGACGTCAAGGCCGGAGTCCGTTTCGTCCATCACAGCAAACTTCGGCTTGAGCAACGACAACTGCATGACCTCATGTCGCTTCTTCTCACCGCCAGAAAAGCCTTCGTTGACCGAACGCTCAGTGAAAGAAGAGTCCATCTTCAACAAGTCGCGAGCATCATTGAGTTCACGAACCCAATCGCGAAGCTTCGGCGCTTCCCCACGAACAGCAGTCACAGCAGAGCGCATAAAGTTCGAAGAAGAGACGCCCGGCACCTCAACTGGGTACTGCATTGCCAGGAAGAGTCCGGCGCGAGCGCGTTCGTCGATATCCATCTCGAGGATGTTCTCACCATCGAGGAGTACTTCGCCTTCAGTAACTTCGTAGCGTGGATGACCAGCGAGCGTGTAGGCAAGCGTGGACTTACCGGAACCATTCGGCCCCATGATGGCGTGAGTCTCTCCGCCCTTAATAGTGAGGTTTACGCCCTTGAGAATCGGCGTTGGCTCTTGACCTTCCTCGGTCGGCAGGACGTTTGCGTGGAGGTTCTTGATTTCCAGGGTAGACATTGTTTTACTGATTCCTTTTCGTTTTACTGGTTCGTTTGCTCGAGCTCTCCGGCCACACGTGCAACGAGTTCTTCACGGAGGTCTTCGAGCGGGACCTGATTGAGGACCTCGTTAAAGAATCCGCGAATGATCAAGCGCGTGGCTTCGTCCTCAGGGATGCCCCTGGACCGGAGATAAAACACTTGCTCGTCATCGAACCGACCAACGGTTGCGGCATGGCCGGCTCCAGCGATTTCACCAGTCTCGATCTCGAGGTTTGGAATTGCGTCAGCGCGAGCACCATCCGTCAAGACCAGGTTCCGGTTCGTTTCATATGTATCTGTGCCGTGCGCGCCTGCGCGAATCAGCACATCACCGACCCAGCAGGTTCGTGCTTCTGGCAGATCCGACGCCTTGTCGCCTTGCAACGCACCCTTGTACAGCACGTTCGACCGGCAGTTCGGAACGCTGTGGTCGACCAGCATACGGTTTTCGATGTACTGACCCGCGTCCGCAAAGTAAACGCCGTTGAGCTCGACGTCTGCCCCCGGAGCTTGGAACTTTACGCGTGGGGTGATGCGCACGATCTCGCCACCGAAAGCTGCGACGTTGTGGCGCAGTACCGAATCGCGCTCCATCAAGATGGACTGTTGACCAATGTGTACTGCGTCCAAGTCCCAGTCCGTATCTACGACTGCGCGTACGTGCGCGCCTGCGCCGATATGCCAATTGACGTTGTCTGCATGCACACCTGTGCCGGTGTACTTGACAACGATGTCAGCCTCTGCATGGGTCCCAACTTCAAAAAGGATCGTTGCAAAGGATGTCACGTCGGCGCCGGCACCAGTGATGGTGACGGTGATGGGCTTGGACAACTTGCTGTTACCAGGCACGGTAATCAAGGTGCCGGTTTTCGCGCTCGACCATGCTTGTGCAGCAACGCGGTCTACGGGCGCGCCGGCTACTTTGAGCTGATCGTCAGCTGCGTCAAGCTCCGTGACGACGACCTCATCTGGCGCATCAATCGTGATCTGGGCGTCAGCCTGTTGCGGGAACTCCCCGTTGTGCAGACCTCGGATGCGGCGAAGTGGAATGAACCGCCAGACTTCGTCACGTCCACGTGGAACGGGAAAATCCTCAACATTGAACGACGAAAACAGATCTCCCTTGTTGTTGTGAGGAGTTGCATTCGATACGGGATTAATCGTTGAAGTCATGGTGATTAGCCCACTGATCCTTCCATTTGCAATTCAATCAGACGGTTGAGCTCCAGGGCGTACTCCATCGGGAGCTCCTTGGCAATAGGCTCGACGAAGCCACGGACAATCATCGCCATAGCTTCTTCTTCGGCAATACCGCGGGACATCAGGTAGAACAGCTGCTCTTCAGAGACCTTGGAGACTTTCGCCTCGTGTCCGAGCGTAACCCGATCGTTCCTAATGTCGTTGTACGGGTAAGTGTCAGAACGAGAAATGTCATCGACAAGCAACGCGTCGCACTCAACGTTCGAGGCGGAATCATGCGCGTTTGCGTTGATCTGTACCAGGCCACGGTAGGCCGCGCGTCCGCCACTGCGCGCAACTGACTTTGAAACGATTGAACTCGAGGTGTGCGGAGCCATGTGTGTCATCTTGGCACCGGTGTCCTGGAACTGTCCTTCACCAGCAAAAGCGACGGAAAGCACTTCGCCACGGGCATACTCGCCAGTCATCCAGACTGCTGGGTACTTCATCGTCACCTTTGAACCGATATTGCCGTCGACCCACTCCATCACTGCGCCCTCTTCGGCCTTAGCGCGCTTGGTGACGAGGTTGTAAACGTTGTTCGACCAGTTCTGGATCGTGGTGTACCGGCAGCGGCCACCTTTCTTCACGATGATTTCAACGACCGCGGAGTGAAGCGAGTCGGACTTGTAAATCGGGGCGGTGCATCCTTCTACGTAGTGGACGTAGGCGTCCTCATCAACGATGATGAGCGTGCGCTCGAACTGGCCCATGTTCTCGGTATTAATACGGAAGTATGCCTGGAGCGGGATATCGACGTGGACGCCCGGCGGAACATAGATAAACGAACCGCCTGACCATACTGCCGTATTCAGAGCTGAGAACTTGTTATCGCCAGCGGGGATGACCGAGCCGAAGTACTCCTTAAAGATGTCCTCGTGCTCGCGAAGCGCGGTGTCAGTGTCTACGAAGATGACACCCTTCTTTTCGAGATCCTCACGAATCTGGTGGTAGACAACCTCAGATTCGTACTGCGCAGCAACACCAGCGACTAGGCGCTGCTTTTCTGCCTCAGGAATGCCAAGCTTGTCGTACGTATTCTTAATGTCTTCAGGAAGGTCATCCCAGCTCGTAGCTGGTTGCTCCGTAGAGCGGACATAGTACTTAATGTTGTCAAAGTCGATGCCACTCAGGTCTGCGCCCCAAGTCGGCAGTGGCTTCTTTTCAAAAATGTCCAAAGCCTTGAGGCGCTGTTCCAGCATCCATTCTGGCTCTTCCTTAATGCCAGAAATGTCCTTGACTACCCCAGCGTTAAGACCACGCTTTGCTGCCTGCCCGGCAGCGTCTGGGTCGTGCCACCCGTAGTTGTAGCTACCGATTGACTCGATAATCTCTTCGTCGTTCATTGGTTTCTCTAAACCGGGTGCGGGATTAGCTTTCGTCATTATTTTCCGCTCCTTTCAGATACGTTATTTTTCGGCCCGTGAACAGCAGCGAGTGGAATGTTTGTTGTGCAGACACCATTGCCCTCTGTAATGGAGGCAAGTGGTTGGATGTGTCGGCCTACGATCTTAGCGATCATTTCTTGCTCTGCTTCGCAAATTTCGGGATGCGCAGACGCTACTTGTGACACCGGGCAGTGATGCTGACAAATTTGAATTCCAGTTCCTGCCTGAGTCACCGAGGCAACATAGCCGTGACGCTCTAAAACGGACACGACTTCGAGCACGACTGATTCAAGGTCGCCACTGCTTGATCGCTCCGAAATCGGCTCCACTTCTTCAAGGATGCGTTCAATCCTAGTTTTGGCGAACGCTTTGACTGCTTCATGGCCGCCAAGTTCTTCAAGAGCTTCGATTGCATCAAGCGCCATATTCTCATAGTTGCTACCGAAGCTTTCTCGGCCTTCTTCCGTCAAGCAGTAGTGCTTCGCGGGACGGCCTCGCGGTGGCTCTTCTCCAGCAACCGGCAGTGGCTCACACGTCTCAATGAGTCCAGCCTCAGTGAGCTTATCCAGGTGCCGACGGATACCGGCAGCTGAAATTCCAGTTTGCTCACCAAGTGTTGATGCAGTCACCGGTCCGCTTTTCAGCAAGAGCGCCATCACTCGCTTGCGAGTGCCACCGTCAACTGACCGCGCTTGGTTCAGCACTGGCTCACCTCGCTTCGATCTGCTTTGATCTCTGACTTTCCAACCGATTGGCTGTACACCGACCGGCCTTTACACAACACTACTGTGTCCTAATTCAATGTGCACGTTTAACCCGGTCGTTCGGCTACAATCTTGCCTGTGTTGTTCCAGGATTCACCGATAAAGTCTTTGCTTGATGCGTTTCCTCGCATCGGCAAGCCTGGATCACGGTCGGCTGGGCTCCACCGAGTCTCTAAAGAGGTTTGGCGAGGACAAGACTTTCGTTCAACCAACTACGCTGAGCAGAACCGGTTTGCCGTACTTCGATGGCTGGGTTTGGTCGGCACACTTCTCATTGGCTTGGGAGGCCTCGGGGGCGGGGCCTTGCCGGTCGTCGATAATCCTTGGTTCTCTCTGCCTGGCGGGGCCTTGCTTGGCCGAATGATGCAAGCGTCGTCTTCCATAGTTCTGTTCGGAGTAGGACTCTTGGTCTCCGCTTGGTTGTGTATGGGCCCCTTCGTTGGCGTAAGTGGCCAGAGGCCCCGCGTTTCGACGCCGCTTCTTATGCGAACATTCGTTGTATGGGTTGCTCCTCTGGTGATTACCGCTCCCCTCTTTACCCAAGACATCTATTCATACTTAGCTAATGGTGCAATTGTCCGGTTTGGTCTTGACCCGTACTCCGCTGGACCAGTCGAGCTTCTCGGGCCAGAACACCATCTAGCGCGCTCGGTCCCGTTTATTTGGGCGCATTCTCCAAGCCCCTACGGGCCTGTCGCGTTAGGTATTGCAGCGGCAATTTCTCGTATTACTGCTGACTCTATTGTGCTCGGGGTGATTGCGCACCGCGTCGTATCACTCGTCGGAGTGCTCGCCGCAGCGTGGGGGATCCGAAAGATTGCCGGCCGCTGTGGCGTACCAGAGACTGCCGCACTGTGGCTCGGGGTGCTCAATCCGCTAACGATTCTGCATCTCATTGGTGGCATCCATAATGAAGCGATCATGCTCGGATTGGTGTTAGTCGGGTTTGAGCTAGGACTTCGCGGGGCCGACAGGTTGAGGACCATCAGTTCAGCGCAAGCGTGGGGTTACCTGGCTCTCTCCGCGATCACCATTACCTGCGGAGGACTAGTCAAAGTGACAGGCTTTCTCGGTCTCGGTTTTATAGGCATGGCAATCGCTCGTGTGCTTGGGCAACGCCAGCGCAAAGCTACAGCCCTTAGCATCGCGGTGCTTTTTCAGACAGTTATTCTCATTGTCACTACTGCCGCCGTTTCACTTATAACAAGCATTGGGCTCGGATGGGTCACTGGTCAAGGCGGAGCAGCATCGATTCGTAGCTGGCTCTCGATCTCAACAGACGTGGGCGTAATCAGCGGCTTTCTAGGAATGCTGCTTGGTCTCGGCGACCACATTGACGCAGTTCTCATTGTCACCCGCGGGATTGGAGTGGCCATCGCGGTGGCGTTTCTGGTTCGCCTACTGTGGGCTACGTTGCGGGGAGCCATTCACCCTGCAGGTGGACTTGGCGTCGCAACGCTCGTGCTTGTTATATTCTTCCCAGTTGTACACCCTTGGTACCCTCTGTGGGCTATTTATCCCCTTGCTGCATGGGCAAATAGGTTCTTTTTCCGCGCCGGGGTGGCTGTGTACTCTGCTGTATTTAGTTTTCTGGTACTACCGCGTGGTCTCGGCCTGCAAGCAAAGACAGTTTTCACTATTTACGGTGTCGCAGCCTGTTGTTTTGTCGTATTTGTTGGGCTCAGTTTCCTGTTGTATCGGCGCTTTGGTGCCGGCAGGCTACACTAGCTATCCATGAACGCGCCTGTTCTTTCAGTTGACAATGTGAAGAAAACTTTTGGGGACGTTACTGCTGTAGATGGAGCATCGTTTGCCGCAAAAGAAGGAACCGTGCTGGCTTTGCTCGGTCCGAATGGAGCCGGCAAGACAACGACCATCGAGATGTGTGAAGGATTCACCCGGCCAACCTCAGGGACAATCACGGTACTAGGCGAAAACCCTGCAACCCACCCTCAGCGTGTGCGCGACCGAATTGGGATCATGCTGCAGGGTGGCGGATCATATTCGGGCGTCAAAGTCAGAGAAATGCTGAAGCTTTCGGCTTCATACAACGCAAATCCTCACGACCCTGAGTGGCTCATGGCCCTCCTAGGGCTCGAGGGAGTCGCCAATACCACGTATCGACGCCTCTCCGGAGGGCAAAAGCAACGCTTGTCCCTGGCGCTTGCACTTATAGGTCGTCCGGAGCTGGTTTTTCTTGATGAGCCAACCGCTGGCATGGACGCACAGTCACGCAACGCTGTGTGGGATATTGTTTCTGCACTAAAACGTGACGGAACCACGATCGTCCTGACTACGCACCTGATGGACGAGGCGGAGTCGCTCGCCGATGACATTGTGATCATGGATCATGGAAAGGTTGTCGCCGAAGGTTCACCGGCGGACCTGACCAGCGGATCATTTGAGCAGCAAATCACGTTTGGTACGGCGCAACCACTCGACCTCGAGAAGCTGAAGCAGCACGTGGCTTTGTGTCAGATCGATACAGCTGTGGCCCAAGTTCGCCCAATGCGCTACGTAGTCAACGGTTCGGTTTCTCCTGAACTCGTCGCCTGTATTACCGAAGAAGCACTTCGCCAATCCGTGCTGATTCGGGATATGCAAGTAAGCCACATGGCGTTGGAAGAAGTGTTTTTGAACATCACCGGTAAGGAATTAAGGAGCTAGCGGTGCACATCAAGGAAGGAACCTTTACGCCCGCCCCGCAACGGTCTTCGAAGTTTGCGATGGCCAGCGCTCAGGGACTCATCGAAAGCAAGCTGATGCTCCGTCACGGCGAACAGCTGGTGCTCAGCATCTTCATCCCGGCAGCGTTGCTCATCGCATCGGTATATTTGCCTGTTTTTGGGGATGACTACAGCCTCGACACCCTGGTGCCGATGGTGTTTGCCGTCGCGGCGACCAGCTCTGGATTTACGGGCCAGGCGATTTCGCTCGCCTTTGACCGCCGATACGGTGCGCTGAAGCGGACCGGTGCTTCCGGAGTCCCACCGTGGACGATCATCGTCGGAAAAACCCTTGGCGTGGTCGCGATGGTCTGCGTCCAGATTGCGGTGCTAGGAGCCGTTGCAGGTTTCCTTGGCTGGCGACCCTCAGTCGTTGGCGCGGTGCTTGGGGCCTGCGTCTTGTTCCTGGGAGTTGCTTGCTTTACTTCCTTGGGCTTGCTGATGGGCGGCTCGCTAAGTTCCGAGATGGTCCTTGCCATTTCGAATTTAATGTGGGTAATCATGATGGGAATCGTGGGTTGGGTCGTCTATTCTGGCGACCTTAGCCACGCTGGTTGGTGGAACCTAGTACCCACGGTTTCGCTGGCAGCTGGTATTTCTGATGCACTCGCGCTGACTGCGAATGGTCCTGCGTTGCTCAGCTTGCTAGCGTGGCTCATCGTCGGCGTTGGCTCAAGCGTTCGCTTCTTCCGTTTCGATGATTAAGGCCATGCGCTCATCGACTAAGATTCGAGCCTGAATAGTCGAACGTGTTTTATACGTCCAAGGAAAGTGCATGACTTTACAACAGACCGGTGCGCCGATGACGCATCAGGATAAAAAGCAAGCCCCCAGTCTGAAGTTGCAACGAACTCTAGCCATGATTCTCTTGCTCTGCCAAGGCGGAATCACCGTAACAGGGTCGTTGGTGCGAGTGACCGGTTCGGGGCTTGGTTGCAATACGTGGCCACTTTGCCACGAAGGTTCGCTTGTCCCCGTCGCTGGTGCCGCGCCTTGGATTCACCAAACCATTGAGTTTGGTAACCGCCTGCTTACTTTCGTGGTCGCGGCTGCCGCGATCGCCGTGCTTTGGGCTGTCTACCGCGCATCCCGCGGTCGAGATGCCCAATTCTTAGCATGGTTCTCCCTCGCCGGCGTCGTTGTCCAGGCGATTATCGGCGGTATTTCTGTTCGCCTTGATTTGCAGTGGTGGGCGGTCGCCGTGCACTTCTTGCCTTCGATGGTGCTCGTGTGGGTCGCTGCATTGCTGTACATGCGTTTGGCAGAAGACGAGTCCACGGATGCTCAAGACCGCTACCCCGAGCACATCCGAGTGATCGCCGTGATCGCTGCCGTTGCGTTGAGCTGTGTACTTGTGACAGGAACGATGGTGACAGGGTCCGGCCCGCACTCGGGTGACGCAAGCGTCGGTATGGAAGGTCGGCTTGCGATTGACACAGCGTTGTTGGCATATATTCACGCAGGGTGCATGTACGCGTATCTACTTCTTACAGTGATCACATTTTTCCTGCTACGTAGAGCGAAAGCCCCGCATGCGGCACAGAAAACTTCCTGGATCCTTCTTGGACTCATCGTGGTCCAGTGGGCAGTAGGTTTAAGCCAGTACTACATGGGCGTGCCGCGTTGGACGATTCCGATCCATATTGGGCTGTCTTCTCTGGTTGTAGCGTTCACGGCGTTCTTGTACGCGCACGCTGTGCGTCGTGAGTTGCTGTATCGCTAGACGCAAACACCATGTAGCCTGAGAAAGTATGAAAGCGATTGAGTTCGACGCGCAGCAGGTGCGTTGCATTGATATCGCTTCACCGTTCCCCAGCGATAGAGAACTTCTAGTCGAGGTCCTCTACGCTGGGTTTTTTCTTCACGACGCCTCCTTCGGCAACCAAGGATGCGGTCGTGTCCTGAAAGACCCCCTCGACGAGGTTGCGCCAGGAACTGTGGTTGCGTGGAGCGATGCCTCCGGCCCCATCGCCGAGCAGGTTGTCGTTGACCGAAGCCGGGTAGTCGCTGTATCTGACCTGATCGCCCCACACATTGGTGCTTCAATGTTGCGGCCGGGAATGGCCGCAAGTTATTCGCTATTCGAAATTTTGAAGCTTGTGCAAGGTGAAGCTGTCGTCGTCACGAATGCAGGTTCCGCAATTGGGTTGTACATGATTGCAATCGCTCGAGAGAAGGACATCATCGTGTATGCCGTTTCGGAAAGCGAGGAAGGCCGAGTAGCAGCAGATGAGGCTGGAGCCACAGCCGTATTCAGTGGCCAGCCAGGTACTGCTGCACAGATCAAAGCGCTCAATGATGGGATCGGGGTGGATGCAGTTGTGCTGACACGCTCTGACTTCAAAAATGGCTTTGCGCACGAAGTTGGGCGCAGCTCTGCGCGTACGTGTTGCTATGAAGGACTTAGCGTCGATACGAATGGATGCCAACGGCTTCCGTAAGCATGCACAGACTGTTACCAGAGTGCTCGAAGAAACACGATGGGAACCGCCAGTTCACGTGTGTGAATCGATAGATGACGCCAGCTCGCTACTGGGTTCCGAAACTTCGGAGTTTTGTGACAATGACCTTGGAGCCATCAAGCTCCAAGGATCCACGAGCTAGAAGAAGGCAGCGAATAGTGGAGTCCAACCGAGTACCGCATCAACGGAAAGCCCCAAGAACAACGCCGCAAGATAGTTGTTGGAGAGGATAAACAGCTTGAGGGGTTTCACCTTCTCCCCGCGCTTTACCCCAGCATGCAGCTGTGTGGCAACGGCGAGGAACAATGCACCCGAAATCAGCGCGGTTGCAAGATAGATCCACGAGGTGGCGGGAACCAGGAGCAGGGACACCCCGACGGTCCACCATGAGTACATGAGAATCTGACGGGTTGTCTCCGCCGGGGAAGCTACCACCGGCAGCATCGGGACATTAGCGCGGGCGTAATCCGCTCGGTACTTCATTGCCAACGCCCAGGTGTGCGGTGGAGTCCAGAAGAAGATGATCATGAACATCACGATCGCCTGCCACCACGCATCCTTGGAGCCGTCGGTGACATTATCTCTAATTGCCGCCCAACCGACCATCACGGGCATGCAACCTGCTGCGCCGCCCCAGATGACATTCTGCCAAGTTCGCCTCTTCAGCCACTTTGTATACACGTAGATATAGAAGAAGTTGGTCAGAATGATAAAGAACGCCGCGAGCCACGACTTACACAGGAATCCAAGCCAAAGCACACTCGCGACGAGAAGCGCCCAAGCAAATACGGCGGCTTTCTGTTTGGTGACCTTTGCCCGGACAAGTGGCCGTGCACGCGTTCGCCCCATTTTCTGGTCAATGTCGTAGTCGGCGACCATGTTAAATGCATTTGCCGCACCGGCCCCCATCCAACCACCGAACAGCGTTGCAAGAATGAGCCACACGTGCACAGTGCCACGGTCTGCTTGCAACATTGCAGGGATAGCTGCCACTAGAAGAAGTTCAATGACCCGGGGCTTCGTAAGCGCGAAGTATGCCTTGATGGTCTCCAATACTTCTCCTCCACATCAAACTTCAACCGTTCGGCTAGAACTCTTACGCAACATTGGTTCGCGTTCAGGTGTCGAGCATTTCGGCTGATATGGTACCGCAACGCATTACACGATGATCTTTTCAGCCCTCTTATACTTTGACCCTCCCGGTGATGTTAGCCTCCGCTCACCAATTTGTCAGAATTAACGTGGCGGCTACACCCGCGAGTCTTCTTCGCACAACACCGTTGGGTGTCACCACCACAAAGCGAGTTTTACACTAGGCTGGGTCCTGTTCTGTTTCCATAGCATGAATCGAGGATTCTGTGACGCTTTCAGCTGAACTTCAAGCAAAAACTGTACGTAACTATCCCGAAGACTGGACCGACGTGGATACGCGGGCAGTTGATACGGCCCGAATCCTCGCGGCTGACGCCGTGGAAAACTGCGGCTCTGGGCACCCAGGCACCGCGATGTCGCTCGCCCCTCTTGCATATACGCTCTACCAGCGGGTGATGAATGTAGACCCCGCTGACCCACATTGGGCAGGGCGCGATCGCTTCGTATTGTCAAACGGCCACTCTTCCCTGACGCAGTATGTTCAGCTCTACCTGGGGGGCATGGGACTTGAGCTTAAAGACCTCCAGCAGCTTCGTACCTGGGGTGCTAAGACTCCCGGTCACCCTGAGTACAACCACACGGACCACGTAGAGATTACAACTGGCCCACTCGGCCAGGGGTTGGCATCAGCAGTTGGTATGGCGATGGCTTCGCGCCGGGAACGTGGCCTGTTTGACCCTGAGGCTCCGGCTGGCGAATCGCCGTTCGATCATTTCATCTACGTCGTGGCTGGAGACGGTTGCCTTCAAGAAGGTGTCACATCGGAGGCTTCATCTCTCGCAGGGACGCAGCAGCTCGGAAACCTGATTGTATTCTGGGATGACAACAGGATTTCGATCGAGGATGATACCCAGATCGCGTTCACTGAAGACGTTATGAAGCGCTACGAGGCCTACGGCTGGCAAACACTAACGGTTGAGTCCGGCGAGGACGTCGTCGCGATTGAGAAAGCGATCAAGGAAGCACAGTCCGACACCAATCGCCCAACGATCATTCAGGTAAAGACGGTCATCGGCTTCCCTGCTCCTACGCTGCAAAACACGGGTGCAGTACACGGCGCAGCTCTCGGTGCGAAAGAAATCGCAGCTGTCAAAAAGATTCTCGGCTTTGATCCGGAGATTCACTTCCCGGAGGAAGAGTCCGTTATCACCCATACTCGAAAGCTCCGGGACCGTGGTGCTGCGAAGCGTAAACAGTGGGACGAGACGTTTGCTGTTTGGGCTGAGGCCAACCCAGAGAAGAAGGCCCTGTTTGACCGATTGACGGCTCGAGAGCTCCCATCCAACTGGTCGCAGGACTTCCCAACTTGGGACGCTGACGAAAAGGGCCTTGCTACCCGTAAGGCTTCTGAAGCAGTAATCCAGGCTGCGGCTGCGGCCCTTCCAGAGCTTTGGGGTGGCTCCGCAGACCTTGCAGGCTCCAATAACACCCTTATCAAGGGGGCTGCATCGTTCGGGCCTCAGGCGATTTCTACCGATATGTTCAGCGCTGAGCCGTACGGTCGCAATTTGCACTTCGGCATCCGCGAACATGCCATGGGCGCGATCATGAACGGCATTGCACTGCACGGCAACACACGAGTTTACGGCGGTACGTTCCTGATCTTCTCCGAGTATCTCTACCCGGCAATTCGCGTCGCAGCACTTTCAGGTATCGACGGCTACTACGTCTTCACGCACGACTCGATCGGCCTGGGCGAAGACGGTCCGACCCACCAGCCGGTTGAAACGCTCACTGCGCTTCGAGCCATCCCGGATATGGCGGTGATCCGACCGGCCGACGCGAATGAAACGTCTGCTGCGTGGAAGTCTGCGCTGGAGGCTAAGCCGATGCCGAAGGCACTGGCGCTTTCCCGTCAGAACCTCCCTGTGCTTGAGGGCACAAAGGAAAAGGCATTCGAAGGTGTTGCTCGCGGTGCGTACGTACTCGTGGACTCCTCTACCCCGACGCCTGATTTGATTCTGATGGCTTCTGGCTCGGAAGTGCAGCTTGCTGTTGAGGCTGCGAAGTCCTTGGAAGCCGAAGGTATCGGAACTCGAGTTGTCTCGGTGCCTTGCATGGAGTGGTTTACGCAGCAATCGCCGGAGTACATTGAATCGGTACTTCCTGCAGAGGTTCGAGCAAGGGTCTCTGTCGAGGCCGGTCTGTCCATGCCATGGCATCGTTTTGTAGGCGACGCCGGTCAGTGCGTTTCCTTGGAGCACTTTGGTGCCTCCGCACCAGGTCCAGAGCTCTTCGAGCGGTTCGGCTTTACAGCAGACAACGTTGCAGCAGCCGGACGCGCGTCTGTAGCAGCGGTGCAGCGATAGTTGAAGAGTTGTCCTGGTCAAGCCCTCCCCTAGCTTGGCCAGGCCCATTTTTTAGAAAGGAATCTGAGCATGAACACAGTTGAAAAGCTTCGGGAGCTCGGCACGTCCACTTGGCTGGATGATCTCTCTCGCCAGCGCATCGCCACTGGCAATCTAGAAGCAGTCAAACGTGAGAAGTCAGTCGTTGGCGTGACAACCAACCCTGCAATTTTTGCTTCAGCAATGTCGACTGGAAGCGCGTACGACGAGCAAATCCAACAGTTGAGAGCGTCAGGTGCCAGCCCCGACGAGGCGGTTTACGCGATGAGCATTGACGACGTCCGCGACGCGTGCGACATCTTCCGGGACATCTACGATGCGACCGACGGCCTTGATGGTCGCGTTTCCATCGAGGTTGACCCCCGCTATGCTCACGACGAAGCGAAGACGATCGCTCAAGCGAAAGAGCTGTGGGCACGCGTGGGTAAACCGAATGCAATGATCAAGATTCCAGCCACAGACGCCTCGTTGCCAGCAGTCACAGCAGCACTGGCAGCTGGTATTTCAGTGAATGTCACGCTGATCTTCTCTGTGGAGCGCTACCGCGAGGTCATTCGCGCGTACAAGGAAGGTATTCGGCAGGCTGCAGCCAACGGCCACGATGTCTCAACCATTCATTCTGTTGCCTCATTCTTCGTGTCTCGCATGGACACCGAAGTCGATGCTCGCCTTGAGCAAATTGCTACTTCTGAAGCACTTGCGTTGCGAGGCAAAGCAGGCGTGGCAAACGCTCAACTGGCATACCGCTTGTTCCTTGAGGAATTTTCTTCGTTGGATGACCTTCCAGCTGGTGCCAACGTTCAACGCCCGCTGTGGGCCTCGACTGGTGTAAAGAACCCTGAGTACCCTGCCACGTTGTATGTGTCTGAGCTGGCTGGCCCAAACACGGTCAACACCATGCCGGAATCAACTATCGACGCCACCCTGGCTAGCGACAGTCTTCACGGCGATACTTTGTCTGCCAGTGCTGACGACGCGCAGAAGACGTTTGACGCTATCACCGCTGCAGGAATCGACTTGTCTGATGTCGTGCGAGTCCTCGAGCAGGAGGGCGTCGATAAGTTTGTTGATGCGTGGCAAGAATTGCTAAATTCCATGTCGGAAAAGCTGCAATAAAAAGGAGTACATGTGAGTGACGAGAGCACGCATTGGGTGAACCCGCTTCGGTCCCCCGAGGATAAGCGGCTTCCCCGCATTGCGGGTCCGTCTGGGATGGTGATCTTCGGTGTAACTGGAGATCTAGCTCGGAAAAAGCTCCTGCCGGCAATTTACGACCTCGCGAACCGGGGTCTCCTCCCACCGGGCTTTGCTCTCGTCGGGTTTGGGCGTCGAAACTGGTCTAAACAAGATTTTGAGGACTATGTGCGTGAAGCCGTTGAAGCACCTTCCCGCACCGCGTTTAATACGAACGTTTGGGACCGGCTCGCAGAAGGTATGCAGTTCGTCTCGGGCTCGTTTAATGACGACGCCGCGTTCGACGCCCTAGCCAATACACTGCGCTCGACCGATGAAACACGGGGGACGAACGGAAACTGGGCCTTTTACCTTTCTGTGCCGCCCGAGCACTTTTCGAGCGTTGTCCACCAGCTGGACCGCAGTGGAATGGCACAGCCTCAAGACCACGGCTGGCGCCGAGTGATCATCGAGAAGCCATTCGGGCATGATCTGGAATCCGCCAAAGAGCTAAACCGAGTAGTGAATTCAGTGTTCCCGGAGCGATCCGTATTCCGAATCGATCACTATCTCGGCAAAGAAACCGTGCAGAACATTATGGCGCTGCGTTTCGCAAACCAGATGTTTGAACCAGTGTGGAATTCGCACTACATCGACCACGTACAAATCACGATGGCTGAAGATATTGGGCTCGGCGGCCGCGCAGGCTATTACGACGGTATTGGTGCAGCACGAGACGTCATCCAAAACCACCTGATTCAGCTGCTCGCCTTGATCGCTATGGAGGAGCCGACGTCGTTCTCCCCGGGGCGTCTTCGTGCGGAGAAACTCAAGGTCCTCCGCGCTACGACTCCCGTCGAGCCGTTCGATGAGACGACCGCACGCGGCCAATACGTAGCGGGCTGGCAAGGTTCTGAACGCGTAATCGGGCTCCGGGAGGAGTCCGGGTTTGACCCCAACTCTGCAACCGAAACCTATGCGGCCTGTACGTTAGAGATAAACTCGCGTCGCTGGGCAGGTGTTCCTTTCTACCTTCGCACTGGTAAGCGCCTCGGGCGTCGAGTGACTGAGATTGCCCTGGTCTTTAAGCGTCCTCCGTACCAGCCGTTCGAAGACGATCAGACAAAACTACTTACGAACAATGCAGTCGTTATCCGCGTGCAGCCGGACGAAGGCGTGCTGATGCGCTTTGGTTCCAAGGTGCCTGGAACTGCATTTGAAGTTAGGGATGTCAACATGGATTTCTCGTACGCGGAGGCATTTACGGAACAGTCTCCCGAAGCATACGAGCGGCTCATCCTCGATGCACTACTCGACGAATCTAGCTTGTTTCCAACCAATGCGGAAGTCGAGCGGAGCTGGGAAATCCTCGATCCAATTCTCAACTACTGGGAGTCGCACGGACATCCAGATGAATATCGTGCGGGCACTTGGGGGCCCGCATCAGCAGACGCGATGCTGGCCAAGGACGGCCGCCAATGGCGTCGTCCATAATGTGTGCAAACAACGAACGTGAGGCTTAATCCTTGATTGTCACTCTTCCCGACACGACCACCCGCGATGTGTCCACAGCGCTCCTAGAGGCTCGTGAAAATTACTCGTTGGCGACTGGGCGCGTGCTCACACTCTTGGTCGCTGCACATGCCGAGGATGATGTCGATTCTATTCTGGAGACGGTCCGGAACGCGACCATGGAGCACCCGGCTCGAGTTCTCGTCTTGTTGCTCGACTGCCAGAGCGAGCAAACCTGGATGGATGCAGAGGTAATCGTCGCGGCGGACGCTGGCGCCTCTGAGATGGTTGTCATGACTCTCCACGGTGAACTTACCCAGCATCTTGACGCGGTGGTCACCCCGCTGTTGCTGCCCGATACCCCTATCGTTGCTTGGTGGCCCACAACTGTGCCAGATGTTCCTGCAGAAGCAGAGCTGGGTAGTATCGCGCACCGCAGAATCACGAATGCGTGGCGCACTATGGGGGCAGAATGCATAGAGCAGCTGGCTAAGGCGTACGTCCCAGGTGATTCGGACATGATGTGGTCTAAAATCACGCCATGGCGCGGCGTTGTCGCCTCAGCTTTCGACCGCTATAAACAGCAACCACGCCGGATCTTGCTCAGCGGTATTACCGAGCATCCAAGCGTACAAATCGCAGCCTCTTGGCTCGATGCCTGCTTTGGCGTTGAGGTAACCGTGCAAAACGTAGCAGGCGCCGACGCCATTCCTGGCTCCCCAATCCAACACCTATCGCTGGACTGCGAACAAGGCTCTGTGCAGGTACAAATTGTTGATGAGCACACCGTGCGAGTTTCCGCACCGGGATACCCTGATGCGTTTGTTGCACTGAGTGCACGCTCGGACGCAGAATGCCTCGCTGAGGAGCTACGCCACCTCGATCCTGACGCCATGTATGCTCGGGCTTTGTTACATAACCTCCCTTAACTTCGCACCGAAAGAGGGTCGACGGATGTCCAATACAGTCAAGACCAACACCTTTACAAACCTCGAACAGCTTATCGACGTCTCCACCTCCGCATTCCAAACGTTGATTTCAGAGATCCACAGCTCCCCTACCGGTGGCGTAAACGGCGACGGAACCGCACGTGTTGTGCTTACTGGCGGAACAGCCGGAATCCGGTTCCTTGAATCGCTTGTTTCATCAGATATCGACTGGTCCAGGGTGAAGCTATTCTTTGGCGACGAGCGCAACGTAGCCGTCAGCCATCCTGATTCGAATGAAGGCCAGGCCCGGGCAGCGTTGCTCGATCATATAGATATCCCAGAAGGAAACATTTTCGGGTATGGGTTGGACGGAGGGACGATGGAGCCCGCTGTCACTCGTTATGAAGCGCACCTGAAAGTTGAGGCGCCTGAGGGGTTCGACCTCCACCTACTGGGAATGGGCGGTGAAGGCCACATTAATTCGCTATTCCCACATACGCCTGCTGTGAGAGAGGACGCCGCTCTGGTTGTTGCTGTGACGGATTCGCCAAAACCACCTGCGGAACGTGTTTCGTTGACACTACCTGCTGTTTGGAAAGCACAAAAGGTCTGGCTTCTTGTTTCTGGTGCAGAGAAGGCAGAAGCTGCGTCCGCAGTTGCAAACCGGGCAGAGTATCTTGACTGGCCAGCGGCCGGTGCTGTCGGCAAGGAAGAAACGATCTTGTGGGTCACCGAAGACGCGGCACCACGTTAGATTCCCGCAGATTCGGATTTTTGACCAACGAAAAGGCCCGCCGGAAGCTTATTGCTCCAGGCGGGCCTTTTGCTAGCGGCTAGGCAGCAAAAGTCTGAATTAGATTCAGGCCCACGATGCATACAAGCCAGATGAGCGTAATGATAACCGTGTAACGGTCGAGGTTCTTCTCCACGATAGTGGAGCCGGACAGGTTAGCCTGCACGCCACCACCGAACAGGCTCGAAAGCCCGCCTCCCTTGCCTTTGTGAAGCAGCACGAACACTGTCATCAAGACCGCAGCGATTACGAGCACGATCTCAAGAGCCAACGTCATGGTGGTAAATCCTCACTATAAAACCTACATTGATGTAACTCGGTCCAGACTACACGAAGTCACCGAATGGTGTTATTCGACGCGCTCTGGTCCGAGCGACATATCTTGCAAATCTACTGTACTGCCTGGGCAGCCGCAGCAGCCAATTTCGCGAAATCCTGGCCGTCAAGAGACGCACCTCCGACAAGACCACCGTCAACATCAGGCTGAGCGATGATCTCACCGACAGTTTCCGTCTTTACGGATCCGCCGTACAAAATACGGATGCCATCAGCAACCGCATCACCGGCCAAGTCACGGATCAGGCCGCGAATAGCCTGGCACACTTCCTGCGCATCGGAGGCAGAGGCAACCTTGCCAGTGCCGATAGCCCATACCGGCTCATATGCAATGACGGTCTTCTCCAACTCCTCGTTGCTCAAACCGTCCAGGGATTTCTTCGTCTGCTCTACGACGTAGTCGACATGGGTGCCTTGTTCGCGAATGTCTAGCGGCTCACCGACACACACGATTGGGTTCATGCCGTGCTCAAGTGCCTTCTTTGCCTTGCGGGAAACTAGCTCATCGTCCTCACCGTGGTACTCACGGCGTTCTGAGTGGCCGACAACTACCCACGTGCAGCCAAGCTTCTCCAGCATTGTGGCCGAAACTTCACCAGTATAGGCACCAGCATCGTGCGCTGACACGTCCTGTGCACCATATGTGATCTGCAGCTTGTCGCCTTCAACGAGAGTCTGGATAGAACGAAGGTCGGTAAACGGCACGGTCAATGCAACGTCCACGAACTCATAGCCGTCCTTCGGGAAAGCGAACGCGAGTTTCTGGGCCGAAGCGATTGCTTCGAGATGGTCGTGGTTCATCTTCCAGTTACCAGCAATCAGTGGTTTGCGAGACATATTCATACTCCTTTTCAACAACGACTACTGTCCAAGTACAGCAACGCCGGGCAGCTCTTTGCCCTCGATCAGCTCGAGCGATGCGCCACCGCCCGTAGAGATGTGGGAGAACCCAGCCTCATCGAGGCCCAGAATGCGAACAGATGCTGCGGAATCGCCGCCACCGACCACCGTGAAGGACCCGTTGTCCTTCGTAGCAGCGATCATTGCTTCAGCAACGGCTTTTGTGCCAGAGGCGAACGCTGGAAACTCGAAGACGCCCATTGGCCCGTTCCAGAACACGGTCTTCGAGCTCTTCAGCGCCTCACCATAACGCGCGGCAGTCTTCGGGCCAATGTCGAGAGACATCCAGCCTTCCGGAATAGCGTCGGCCGCGACGGTCTGCTTCTCTGCATCCTTTGCAAACTCAGACGCTGCGATCAGGTCCTCAGGCAATAGCAGCTTGTCGCCGAAACGGCCGATGAGGTCCTTGCAGGTCTCAATCATGTCTTCCTGCAACAAAGAGTTTTGAACGTTGTAGCCCTGTGCAGCCAGGAAGGTGTAGCACATGCCGCCACCGATAATTACCTTGTCAGCCTTCGCCGCAAGTGCCTCGATGACTCCCAACTTGTCGGAAACCTTCGAACCGCCAAGCACAACAACGTATGGATGATCTGGAGCATCCTTCACCTTGCTCAGAGTCTTGACTTCCTTCTCGACGAGGTAACCAGCGTAGGCAGGAAGCTTCTTAGCAACGTCGTAGACGGAGGTTTGTGCGCGGTGTACTACACCGAAACCGTCAGAAACAAACGCGCCGTTGTCCGCAGCTAGTGCTACAAGCTCAGCTGCGAACTCAGTGCGCTCAGCCTCGTCCTTCGAGGTCTCGCGTGGGTCAAAGCGTACATTCTCGAGAAGCAGAATCTCGCCACCGGTAAGCCCATTTGCCCGCTCATGTGCATCCTCACCAGAAACATCACCGGCGAGCGCTACGAACTGACCTAGGCGCTCACTTAGGGCTTCAGCCACTGGCTTCAAGGAGAACTTAGGGTTCACTTCCCCCTTTGGGCGGCCGAGGTGAGCCATGACAATGACTTTCGCGCCACCTTCCAAGAGCGCCTTCAAAGTTGGCAGTGATGCGTCGATACGACCAGCATCGGTAATATTGCCGTCCTCATCAAGCGGAACGTTGAAGTCAGAACGGACCAGGATGTGGCGATCTTCGACGCCTTCATCCAGAAGCTGTTGCAGCGTTTTCATTGTCATGGGACTCTCCTCAGTTGACTGTTGTTTGCAGTAGTTTTCTTTTCAAACAGTAGCGAAAGAAATGGCCCGAAGTGTGCGTACTGCACACCCGGGCCGTTCTAGGTCTTATGCCAAGTTATCCGCGACGTGCTTCGTCATGCGGACGAACTGAGAGGTGTAGGACCACTCGTTGTCGTACCAAGCAATCAGCTTGACCAGGTTGCCGTCGATGACGCGGGTCATCCCAGCATCGAAGATGGAACCATGGGTGTTGCCGATGATGTCGGAGGAAACGATTGGATCCTCGGTGTACTCAAGCGCCTTGCCAAACTCTGGGTCCTGAGCAGCCTTCTTGATTGCTGCGTTCACCTCATCAACGGTGACGTCCTTGTTCAGCTCGACGGTCAGGTCGGTTGCGGAACCGGTGATCGTTGGCACGCGCATTGCGAAGCCATCCAGCTTGCCCTCAAGTGCAGGCAGAACCAGGGCAACTGCCTTAGCAGCACCCGTCGTGGTTGGGACGATGTTCTGAGCTGCTGCACGGGCACGACGCAGGTCCTTGTGAGGTGCGTCCTGAATGCGCTGGTCGCCAGTGTAAGCGTGAATGGTGGTCATCAGACCGGACTTGATGCCGAACTGCTCTTCCAGAATCTTCGCGACTGGTGCAAGGGAGTTCGTGGTGCAAGATGCAGCGGAGATAATCTGCTGATCATTGCTGTAGTCGGTGTGGTTGACGCCCCAGACGTAGGTGCCATCGACGTTCTTACCCGGTGCGGAGATGATGACCTTCTTAGCGCCAGCCTCGATGTGAGCCTTTGCGTCATTGCCATCGGTGAAGCGGCCGGTGCAGTCAAGGACGATGTCGACGTTTGCGTCGCCCCATGCGAGCTTGGATGGGTCCTTCTCTTCGGTAACCTCGATGCGGTGACCATCAACGGTGATGGAGGACTCGTCGTACTCAACGTCGCGGCCGAGCTGGCCATACGCTGTGTCGTACTTGACAAGGTGGGCCAAAGTCTTGTTGTCGGTCAGGTCATTAATCTTCACGACCTCAAGGTCGCTCGAGTACTGATCCAGGATGATGCGGAATGCCGAGCGGCCGATACGACCAAAGCCATTAATGCCAATACGAATAGTCACAGTCTTTACTCCTCTATGTCGGAAATTGTTGAGACTTGCTGATGGGCCGGTACCAATCTCTTTCCGTTCTCGGTGAGCTCCTTGGTTCAGCCCGTTGCTCATCAGTTTAGCGAGAGATTTCAACATGTGCATGGCCACGATGCCGCAAGAGACGCCCTAAAGGTGCATCACCAAAGAGACGGCGAAACCGGGGGTATCGTCTCATAATTTCACCAAGCATGAATGTCTGTTTACCGCCAAAGCCACACCTAATGCGACTCAAACAACGACAAAGGTAATCTCTTTTACCCCCGCGGGGCGTATCTGGCGAAGCTGCTTGTGCGCTATCCCCCGGAATTGTGATGTTGCACACAGGGCGGTCTGGGAGCGCCCCAGAACGCTCTATGTTGCCTTCGTGTCTTTACCGCGAGTGTTCGCTATACCGAGCTCAGCAGCCCGCTTGTCAGCAAGGGACAACAGCCGACGAATTCGCCCAGCGACCGCATCCTTCGTCATCTGTGGGTCAGCCAACCGGCCAAGTTCTTCAAGCGAGGCTTGCCGGTGCTCAACACGCAGGTATCCGGCTTCGGCGAGATGCTCAGGCACATCGTCGCCGAGGATCTCCATCGCACGTTCCACACGCTGAGCGGCGACCGTCGCAGCATGTACGCTTCTGCGGGTGTTGGCGTCGTCAAAAGTTGCCAACCGTTGACCGCCACGCATCTGCGCTTGCTTCTCCCGAAGTTTTGCGTCCCACTCCAGGCGAGCAAGAGGCGCACCCATTCGACTGAGAAGCACCCCTATCGTCTCCGCATCACGGACATGTACACGCTCAACACCGCGAGTCTCCCGCATTCTGATGTGGCACCCAAGACGACGCGCTAACCCCACTAGGGCAAGCCCAGCCTCCTCGCATGGGCACTCGACCTCTAAAGCGGCAGTTCGGCCCGGCTCTGTGAGCGCTCCCCTAGCGAGGAACGCACCCCGCCACGCGGCTTCAACTTCAGCAATTTCTCCCGAAACGATTTGCGGGGGCATACCTACCACGAGATGACCAGACTGCGTCCGAAGATTTAGACGCCGATACAGCGCTTCAACACCAGTATCTAGACGTACTTCGTATTTCGTTTCCTTTGTCGCCGAGCCAGGTGAAACCACGGCGAACTTTGGTGAGCTCATGAAAAGAGTTTCAAGAATCAGGATTAAGCGACGTGCCACCGCCTCTTCCGCGAAATCCGCAATCATAGTTACCCCGTGGATTGAGGCGTCAAGTTTTCCTGCAAACCGAACTAACGCGGATGCCTCGGCGGCCGCGGCAGACTTCGCTCCTATTGGAGTTCGAAGCAGCTCTTCTTTGGTTTTGGCGGTCAGCGACACCGAGTGATCCTTTCTACAAAAACATCGGTGGATTAGTGTAGCGCACGTTATGCGTGAAAATCACGAACGAGAGATAGCAGCTCATGTGCAAGCTTGCGTGGATCATGCCGGTTTGTGTTGCGGTACTGATCATCAACTTCATGAATATCTCGGAACAATACAGTTGCACCCACGCGATCCGCGGCTCGCCCGAGATGAACGCGTTCGCCCTCCGTCGGGCTAATTGAGTTATCAGCCAGGAACACATCAACATGCAGGTTCGGAGCGTGCTGCTCGAAGACATGAATATGGCGTTCCGTGCTAAATCCCGGTGTCTCTCCTGCCTCCGGAGAAAGATTCAGCACTACAACTACCAACGCGGACGTCTCATTCAACGCGCGGACAATGTCCGGAACGAGTAGATGCGGAATCACCGACGAAAACCACGATCCAGGCCCGATTGTCACCACTTCTGCGTCCATGATCGCCTGCACTGCTTCGTCGGTTGCGGGAGGATTGTGGGGCAAAAGGCGGACGCGTCGCACAGTTCCGGGTGTGGTGGCAACGGCAACTTGACCGCGAACAGAACGCAAAACACGGGGGTCGTCGTCTAACCCCGCGACATCGGCCTCAATGTCGAGAGGCATAGGACTCATAGGAACAACCCTGCCCTGTGCGCCTGTCCATGAGCCGATGACGTCCAACGCTTGCTGAATATCGCCGAGTTCCTCGCTTAGTCCGGCAAGGAGCAGATTGCCAACTGCGTGCCCTGCCATCGCTCCATTTCCGCCAAATCGGTGTTGTAATGTATCTCTCCACAGAGCGCCATCTTCGTCATCCGCGGTCAGGGCTGAGAGCGCCATCCGCAGGTCACCAGGCGGAATGATATCCATCTCACGGCGTAGCCGACCGGATGAGCCTCCGTCGTCAGCAACTGTTACCACGGCGTGGATGGCTCGAGCCTCAGCCGCCCGCGCCGCCAATAGTGTTTGGTATAAACCGTGCCCTCCCCCAAGGCAAGTAAATGCAGGTCCCATAATTTAATCAGTGCTTCTTTCCAACGATAAAGAGCAGCTAGTTGCGTTCTAAGTCACGGTGCAAGACGTTGACGTCCACGTCATCAGATTCCCGAAGCCTGCGTACAATCTCCTCCGAAATTGCGACTGACCGGTGGTGCCCGCCAGTACAGCCGATCCCAACAGTGATAAAGTCCTTACCTTCATGACGGTAGCCCTTGAGCATATCCTTCAGCATTGTCAAGAAGTTATCGACGAATGCCTTCGCTCCAGGCTGCGACAGAACATAGTCTACGACTGGTGCATCGATACCTCGAAACTCCCGAAGCTCGGGGATCCAAAACGGATTTGGCAAAAACCGTACGTCCAACACTAAATCCGCATCACGAGGGGTCCCGTGTTTAAACCCAAACGACTCCACGGTGACGTGCTGTTTCGGTGCAGAGAGGTCGCCAACAGAGGCCTCAATCGACCGACGCAGGTCGTGAACTGAGAGGTGTGTCGTATCAATAATGAGATCTGCACGCTCCCGAACCGGGGCGATCTCCTTTCGCTCCCGTTCGATCCCCTCTTTCAGCGTGTCATTGCCCTGCAACGGGTGCGTACGTCGCACACTGTCGAATCGGCGGATAAGGACTTCATCGCGGGCGTCGAGAAATAAGATGAACGGAGATAGGCCTTTTGCCTCAATCGCCTCAATCGTCTCCATTAACGAGCCATTGAACATCCTGGCACGTACATCAGTGACTACAGCAAGATGGTCAACGGGGGAATCGTCCGCAGTTGACATCTCGACAAGATCGAGAATGAGCTGCGGAGGCAGATTCTGGGAAACGAAGTATCCCTTATCTTCAAAAACTTTCGCGGCAGTCGACAAACCACCACCAGAAAGCCCGGTGATTATCACAGGGCGACGAGATTCGGATGCAGGTAATAAAGGCGAAGTCATAGGCCCATACTAGCTAGGCTTCGATGTCCTTGTGTAGGTGCTTGTAAATCGTCTCTGCCAACTTCGGCCCGACCCCCGCTACCTCCTGCAATTGCTCAAGCGAAGCCTTGCGAATCTGTTTGACACTGCCGAAATGCTTCACCAGTTCTTTTCGCCGAGCAGGCCCCAGCCCCGGTACGTTGTCCAGTACTGATGCTCTCATCCGTTTCGAACGCTGCTGTCTGTGATAGGTGATCGCGAAGCGGTGAGCCTCGTCTCGTATCTGTTGCAGCAGGTACATACCCTCGCAGTTTCTGGGCAAAATGATTGGTTCATCGTCATCGGCAACCCAGATTTCTTCTAGTCGCTTTGCCAGCCCGATGAGCTGTACATCCACGATACCAAGCTCATCAAAAACCGCCTGTGCTGCGTTTACCTGTGGTTTTCCGCCGTCGACGATAAACAATTGTGGTGGATAGGCAAATCGTTGATTGCCGGTGGAAGCAACCTCACTCGCCTCCTCCGCAAACATCATCTTGCTTACTTCTTCGTCGGGATTGGCGAGTTTGTCCTCGTGGTAGCGCTTAAACCTCCGTCGAGTGACCTCAGCTATCGATCCAACATCATCGGAGCGCCCATCGCCGGCTGCTTCTTTAATTTGGTATCGCCGGTAATCGTTCTTCTTCGGCAGACCATCTTCAAACACAACCAGCGACGCCACAACGTCTGTGCCCTGAATATGAGAAATGTCGGTGCACTCAATTCGTAACGGAGCTTCATCCATGCCAAGCGCCGACTGAATATCCTGCAATGCCTGTGAACGGGCAGTGAGATCGCCTACGCGTTTCAGCTTGTGCTGATGGAGTGCTTCAGCGGCATTGCGGTGGACTGTCTCCAGCAACGCTGCTTTGTCGCCACGTTGCGGCACGCGGATGTCAACCTGCGCACCTCGAAGCTGTGTCAATAGCGTAGAGACGTCGGCCAACTCTTCTGGAAGTTCCGCAACAAGGATTTCACGCGGCACCGGAATACTCGGCACCGCTTCGCGATGCGATTGCTTATCGACGCCCCTTCGTCGGAATTGCTCTGTAATCTGTAGGTCTTCTTTTCGCTCCTGGGCGTCACGCTCAACGGCATCTGAGTAGTACTGAACCAGAAAGTCCTGCATCAGTGTGGGAACTGCAGGGTCCTTTTCCCCCTCTTCTAACCGGTCCAAACTGCCGGGTTCGTCGCCGGTCTTCTCAACGACCCAGCCTCGCTGGGCACGAATGCGACCACCACGAACGTTAAAGATTTGCACAGCTGCTTCCAGCTCATCGCTGTCGATAGCAATGATGTCAGCATCCGTATCGCTGCTGAGCACTACGGCTTGGCGCTCCATCACTTTGTCCAGTGCGCCAAGGTCATCGCGAAGACGCGCTGCCTTTTCAAACTCGAGTTCTTCTGCCGCAGTAGCCATTTGCTGCTTGAGGGATCTGACAACGTGCTCTGTTCGTCCGCCCATAAACGAGAGGAACCCGGCAACAATCTCGTCATATTCCTGTTGATCAACACGTTGTACGCACGGTGCCGAACACTTATCGATGTAGCCCAACAGGCATGGTCTCCCGAGCGACTCATGTCGATTAAACACACCGTTCGAACAGGTACGAATCGGAAACACTCTCGTCAATAGATCAAGCGTTTCGCGTACGGCCCACGCGTGCGAGAACGGCCCAAAGTAGCGGACACCTTTTCGTTTCGGCCCCCGGTAGAAGAATGCCCGGGGGTAGCGCTCTTTCACGCTCACAGCGAGCATGGGATACGTCTTGTCATCCCGGTACATGACGTTGAACCAGGGATCGAATTTCTTGATCCACGTGTACTCAAGCTGCAGCGCCTCAACTTCGCTCGCTACAACCGTCCACTCCACGGAGCTGGCGGTAAATACCATCTGGCGCGTTCGCGGATGGAGCTGCGCCGGTGGCTGGAAATAGTTGCTGAGTCGAGCTCGCAGGTTCTTCGCCTTACCGACGTAGACGACGCGACCATGAGGGTCGCGAAACTTATAAACACCTGGGTCGGTGGGGATCGTCCCTGGAGCCGGACGGTAGGAAGTGGGATCAGCCAAAACGCTCCGCGCTCCCTATTCTGACGGCATGTACTTAGCTTCGAGCTCGCGGAACTCCGCAACTGCATGCAACGCTAGCTCTTTATCTGCAGCCTGAATCGCCCACAGTGGAACGTATTCAAAGTCCGGAAGCTCTAGCCTGGCCATTCGGGCGCCCTTTGGGAACGAAAGCCCATAGATAACTAGCCAGGGGTAAAATCGCGTCCCGATAATGTTGGCTACCTCGACACCATCCTCATTGACCTGGACGCACGGCCGCGTCAACACGAGCCAGGTCAGAATCGAGAGGATGATACCGACTCCAACGAAAGCAAACTTGTCGAGCCACGTAATTGTGAGGCCCGAAAATTCCACGTCAACGACGGCGGCCATGAAGATGTGCACGGCCATCAGCACAAGAATGCATACAGCTGCGACTTTCTTCAGAAATGGGGACCGAATCGTCAGCTCCCACGGCTTAGTCGAGATCGAAGCGTGTGGGTCTAGTGCGTTGAGGTATGCAAGCTCCGCTTCATCAATCTTGCGTGCAACCGACTGTTCTTCGCTCACTACTCTTTACTCCTCGCTGCCGTAGCACACGCTACGTTCTTTCAGTTATGAATGTTTCTTCGGGGTCGCTCGGACTTTTTCAAGCTCGATGAGGGCACCGATTGCTGCCTGCACGGCTTCCGCGCCCTTGTCTTCCTTCGCGTCCTCTCCACCAGCACGCTCGTAGGCCTGGTCTTCTTCTTCGACGGTGAGTACTCCGTTTCCGACGGGCGTTGATTCGTCGAGTGCGATGCGGGTCAACCCTGCGGTCACCGAGTCACAAACGTACTCAAAGTGCGCCGTCTCACCTCGAATTACGCACCCTAGCGCTACGACAGCGTCGTAACGCTGAGCACAGGCCTGCACCACAACCGGCAATTCTAACGCGCCAGCGACGGTAAATTCCGCATACTTAGCACCCATTTCTCGGGCAGTCGAGATCGCCCGGTCCCGGAGTCGCTCCACGATTTTCTGGTTCCACAGTGTCGAAACAATGGCGACTGTATAGCCCTCGCCACTTATCGTCTGCGCATCAGGTGCACCGACACTTGCCATCTAATCGTCCTCCTGCTCAGTCCACGAAGCAGCCAACGGGAGATCATGCCCCATGCGCAACTGCTTGGTTCGTAAATACCGGATGTTCTCGTGAGTAGGCACAATTTCGATTCGAGCCCGCTCTTTCACGATCGGACCGAAGCCGCTGAGCGCTTCCACCTTTTCCGGATTATTGGATAACAGTGTAAACGAAATGATACCAAGGTCTTTCAAAATCTGTCCGGCAACCGAATACTCGCGGGCATCGACGGGCAGCCCCTGCTCAAGGTTGGCATCAACGGTGTCAAGGCCCTGGTCTTGCAGGCGATAGGCCTCGAGCTTGGCGAGGAGACCGATACCGCGACCTTCGTGCCCGCGAACATACACGAGCACACCACAACCCTTTTCTTGAATCCGACGCATCGACTCGTGGAGCTGCGGACCACAGTCGCACCGCTTCGACGCAAAGGCATCCCCCGTCAAGCACTCGGAGTGAACCCGCACAAGTACATCGTCACAGTTCGCGACGTCCCCGACTACCAATGCGATGTGCTCGGAACCATCGATGCGATTGCGATAACCGTACGCGGCAAACGTACCGAACTCGGTCGGCAACTTGGTTTCGACAGTGCGCTCGACTGTCATCTCATGGCGGCGTCGATAAGCAATAAGCTGCTCGATGGAGATCATCTTGAGACCGTGCCGGTCGCTGAACTTGCGCAGTTCATCAAACCGCGCCATATCCGTCGGATCCTCCTCGGACACGATTTCGCACAACACACCGCACGGAGTAAGTCCTGCCAAGCGCGCGAGATCGATTGAGGCCTCGGTATGTCCATCCCGCGTGAGCACCCCTCCCTTGCGTGCGCGCAGAGGCACGATATGGCCCGGACGAGTGAAGTCATGCGGCCCATACTTCGTATCGACGAGGCGTCGAATAGTCTCAGCTCTCGATGTTGCGGAAATACCTGTCGATCCTGTCGCTGCATCGACAGTGACCGTGTACGCGGTGCCGCGGGCGTCCTCATTATGAGCAACCATGGGCGGCAGTTGGAGCTCATCCGCACGCTCGTCCTCGAGCGGGACGCAAATGTATCCGGAGGTGTAGCGCACCATAAACGCTACGAGTTCCGGGGTGGCGAACTCGGCGGCAAAAATAAGATCCCCCTCGTTCTCCCTATCCTCGTTGTCAACAACAACGACTGCTTCACCGCGAGCAATAGCTGCTACTGCATCTTCGACGGTGTCTAGCTGCGAATTACGTCCAACGGAGTCCTGAGGAGCATTCATGGAACCCAATGTTAGTGCCTCACCATGTTCTCAACGTATTTGGCAATGATATCGACTTCGATGTTGACCGAATCGCCTGATTTCCATGAACCTGCGGTCGTCGCCTGTAGGGTCGCAGGGATGAGCGAGACTTCAAACCAACCATCTCCTACTGCAGAGACGGTCAACGAGATCCCGCTGATCGTGATAGAGCCCTTTTCCACCACGTACTTTCGTACTTTTTCAGGGAGCGAAAACCGCAGTACGTCCCAGTGCTCACCAGGCGAGCGATGTTGAAGTGTCGCCACTGCATCGACGTGCCCCTGCACAATGTGACCACCAAGTCGGTCTCCCACTGCTAGTGCGCGCTCAAGATTGACCAGGGTTGCTTCCTTGTATTCACCGATACGGGAACGACGCAAAGTTTCAAGCATGACGTCTGCAGTAAAAGAATTTTCTGTGGCCTCAACTACTGTGAGACACACCCCGTCGACAGCAATCGAGTCTCCAAGTTCCACTCCTGCAAGTACGGTCTCTGCGCCGATACGGATCCGAACTGCGTCGTCGAGTGGCTCGATTGACGCCACCGAACCAACTTCCTCAACCAGTCCTGTAAACACTATGCAGTCTCCATTTCTATCAATACGTCCTCGCCAAGTTGGTGCACGTCGCAGATCTTAAATTCGAATGCGTCGCCTATCGTACGCGCCAGTGCAGCGTCCAGCACCGAGCGACCTTGGCCTAGCAGTTTTGGCGCAATATATGCTTGCACCCGGTCGACAACACCGCGGGTAAAGAAGCTGCTGAGGAGATTCGCTCCACCCTCAACAAGTACGTCACGGCAGCCAAGTTCCCAAAGTTCTGCGCATGCTGCCTCAGGGGTCGGATACTGCAAAAAGCCTAGCTCGCGTAAGTTTCCTTCGGGCACTTCTCTCGTGCCGATTACAACGCGGCGAGGCTGGTGCGGATACAGGCTTCCATCCGGTCTACGCGCGGTGAGCGAAGGATTGTCAGTGATCGCGGTTCCGGTCCCAACGATGATGGCGTCGCGTTGAGCGCGGTCACGGTGCACGAACTGGCGCGCCTCAGGTCCGGTAATCCACTTGCTGGAGCCGTCAATCGCTGCGGTGAACCCATCCAACGTCATCGCAAACTTCGCGGTCACGCTGACCCGATTGTGGCGTATGGAGGAAATCCAAGGCTGAAGGGCTTCAACGCGGTAAGGCTCGAAGCGGACGTCGATACCCGCGGCTTCAAGCCGCTGAGCACCGCCTGTAGCGAGAGGATTCGGGTCAGCCGTGAGATACACAACCTTGGCAACACCCGCAGAAATCAGTGCCTCTGTGCACGGGCCAGTTCGTCCAGTGTGGTTACACGGCTCCAACGTGACAACGGCTGTAGCGCCTTCTGCACGAGCTCCTGCCTTACGAAGTGCTTGAACCTCCGCATGTGGCCCGCCGACGGGGGCCGTCGCACCGGTAGCGACTAGAACTCCGTCTGGGCTATACAACGCACATCCAACTGGTGGATTGGGACTCGTAGTCCCGCGGACTGCATCCCCTGCTGCGATAGCTGCTTCGATCACGCGACGCCAGCCGCTTCCTTTGCCATCCGACGCAGCGTATCTACTGCTTCAGCGGGATTATCTGCGCCGAATACTGCGGATCCAGCCACGAAGGCGTCCACACCGGCCTCGGCCGCCTGAGCAATTGTGGAGTTGGCGATGCCACCATCGATCCCAATTACCGTGGACAAGCCAGCAGCGCGAATGTGGTCACGCAGGGTAAACACCTTCGAGAGCACTTCCGGCATGAACTTCTGTCCGCCAAAACCGGGCTCCACACTCATCACGAGCACTTCCTCGAAATGCTCAAGATCGTCGAGGTATGGCTCGATTGGTGTGCCCGGTTTAATAGCAAATCCCGCCTGCACGCCTAATTCACGGCACTGCTTCGCAGCAGCGACGTGGTCATTCGTTGCCTCGACGTGGAAAATCATTCGATCACCACCAGCGTTGGCATAGGTCTCGAACCACTGCTCAGGTTCCTCGATCATGAGGTGCATGTCGAGAAACTGGTCGGTCACCCCGTTGACTGCTTTGGTCACATCCGGACCAAAAGAAAGGTTCGGCACAAAATGACCGTCCATGATGTCTACGTGGAGCATGTCGGCGTTCGGAACTTTCTCAACATCTTCGCCGAGAGCTGCATAGTTCGCGGCGAGGATGGACGGCGCAATATAAATCATGCCTCTACCCTAGTGTTTTCTTGCGAAGAACTGCGAAGAACATTGCGTCAGTTCCGTGGCGGTGTGGCCACATCTGCACACTACGATGTGGACCGACGTTTTCCATTGGCGCAACAAGTTGCTGTGCGTCGCACTCCTCGACTTCGCCTGTGGCCAGCACAGCGTCAACGATGCCTCTGGTCTCCCGAATATCTGGCGAACATGTCGAGTACACGATTACGCCACCAGGTTTTGTCGCAGTAATGGCTGTGTTGAGCAGCTTGAGCTGTAGCTGGGTGAGCGAAGCGATATCTGACTCGTGCTTCGTCCAGCGTGCTTCAGGCCGACGCCTCAACGATCCGAGGCCGGAACAGGGGGCGTCGACAAGCACTCGGTCGTATCCAGACTCGAGCTCAATGGTTGTCGCGTCCCCTGTGCGAACACTGACCGGCAAACCTTTCGTCGCCTTCTGCACAAGCTCCGCACGGTGAGGCGCAACCTCGACTGCATCAACGCGTGCACCATCAATTGCCGCCAAGGAACCGATGAATGCAGCCTTGCCACCCGGGCCTGCGCAGAGGTCCAACCAGCGTCCCTGGTCGTCAGCGACGGTCGCTTGGACAAGTGCCCGTGCTATCAACTGAGAGCCTTCGTCTTGTACCGCTGCGAAACCATCACGTACCGGCTGCAGCTCACCTGGGTTCCCCTCAGGCAAATACACGGCATACGGGGAGTACTTGCCAATGTCGCCACCAGTGATGAGTGCCAACTCCTCCGCGGAGATCTCGCCGGGCCGTGCGACAAGATGCACGATGGGACGCTCCGAGTCAGCTTCGAGGGCCTCGGCCAGCTCCGGATCATCTGCTTCAACCCCTAACGCCGTTGCAAAAGAACGAGCAATCCAAACAGGATGCGCGTGCTCGAACGCGATGCGCTCCAGTGGCTCATTGGGCTTGCAGGTGTCTATCCAGTGCTTCGAGGGTTGCCGACTCATCGTTCGCAGCACCGCATTAACAAAACCTTTCGCGCCCTGTTTCCCAGCGCCGATAACCAAGCGCACAGAAGTATCAACCGCGGCATGCTGCCCGACTCTGGTGTACAGCAACTGGTAAGCGCCTAATCGCAGAGCTGCGCGTACCTCAGCATCGAGATCAGCAATAGCGCGGCTCGAGCACTCCTGAAGAACTGCATCAATCACTCCGAGCGATCGCAGTGCTCCATACGTCAGCTCCGTGGCAAATGCAGCATCCTTGCCGCGCACCTTGTGTTCACGGAGTATTCCTGGCAAGACCAAGTTCGCGAACGCCCCGTCTATGTCGACGCGCATCAGCGTCGACCACGCTGCCTCACGAGCAGGGTCACCAATATCAACCTTTGGCGCTTGCTGGTTGGTTCGCTTTTGCGCAACCTTCGCCGTCTTCTTGCTTACCGCGGCAGGCTTACGACGCCCCGCAGACCGGGATCGGAACCCTCCGCTCATACAAACTTCACCCCTGCCTCAATAGTCTCGGTTGCGAGCCCGCGCCCCCACGCATCTGCAGCCATACGCTTCTTCCCAGGCGGTTGTATCTCTTGCAAGATCACATCGACTGTCCCAGTCCCAACTCGCACCCGATTCTTTTCGACGGCCACTTCGCCCGCGCCAAGCGTATCCGAGTCACCAATCGACACCGGCCCGATTTTGACACGCTGCTCACCGAGCATTGTCCACGCACCAGGTCCTGGCGTGTATGCGCGGATCGTACGATCAACTACTTCGGCGTCACAATCCCACTGAATCCGAGCATCCTTGCTCTGAATTTTCGGGGCATATGTGCCATCCACGGGCTGGGGTTCCGGTACTATGCTGCCACTGGCGAGACCATCCATCGTGGCAACAAGCAAGTCAGCACCCTTGTACGCAAGCCTGGTCAAGAGATCGTCCGCGGTATCGGTAGGCAAAATCGCTTCCTCAAACGTAGCCAGAACTGGACCTGTATCGAGTCCCTCATCGATGCGGAATGTCGTGGCACCGGTCGTCGTCAATCCCGACAAGATTGCAGCCTGGACTGGAGCCGCTCCCCGGAGCTCAGGCAAAAGCGAGAAGTGGAGGTTCACCCACCCGTGCTGAGGCAAGTCGAGCAGCTCAGGCGGAACAAGGTTGCCGTACGCTACGACGGGAATCGCATCTGGAGCAATCGCACGTAGACGTTCGACGATTTCTGCATTACCACGCAATGTCTTCGGCTCAAGTACTTCAATGCCATGCTCAAGCGCAACTTTCTTAACGGGCGACGGGTGAAGCGTCCGCCCCCTCCCCTTCGGCGCGTCAGGGCGCGTGAGCACCGCAACTACTTCATGCTCTGAATGAAGCAACGCCTCCAGCGCCACGACTGCAGGTTCTGGCGTCCCAGCAAACACAATACGCATTACCGTTCCTTCCACCACGTTGATGTTCGAACTTGTGATATAGCTTGTTTCTTTTCTTCCGCAGACAGACGCTCCAAGAACACAACGCCGTCAAGGTGGTCAGTCTCGTGCTGAATGCACCGCGCGAGGAGTCCTGTTCCCAGGATCGACAACGGATGTCCCTCTGCGTCGACACCGTTACAGACTACGGAGCGATATCGCTCCACATCGGCCCTAACACCGGGAATGGACAGACACCCTTCAGTACCCAGCTGACTATCCCCAGAAAGCGGCGACCACGACGGGTTCACAATGTGTCCCCGAAGCCCCTGGCAATCGAAGACGAACACCCTCTGGCTGTGGCCAATCTGATTTGCAGCCAAGCCAACACCACCTGCGTTATCCATTGTGTCGAACATGTCATTGACCAGCGTGCGAATCCGAGCGCCAAACTCAGTAACCTCTTGAGCTACTTCATTGAGCACAGGATCCCCGAGCAATCGAAGCCTGCGAACTGTCATGGATCGATAGTCTACCCACCTCTCGGCTCCACGGGCGCAACACTATCCAATATGCAGAGGGTCAACCTGCACCCGCAGCGGTAAATCCTGCTTGCGCGTCGCTCTACTGATCACTCCAGCCCGTAAAGCACGACCTAGCTCATTCCGTTCTTGCACTGCGCACCTCACCAGCATGCGCTGCGCAGGGCCGAACTGCTGCTCGTCCCAAGTGCCAGGTAATGAGACCCCGCTCGGTAAGTCGACAGGCCCCAATAACTCAGCAGCTAAAGGAAGCGTCGTATGTGCGAAAAAATCTTCCAAAGCGACACGTGGTGCGTCCACCACTGCTACGTGAGCAGCTGGCGGAAACGAAACCTCTCTTCGATGTCCAAGCTCAAGCGCCGCATAGCCGGACGGATCCCAGCGCAGGAAGAACTGCACAACCGCAATTCCCGGATCAGCGGTCACGACGACCTCCCCGCCGCGTTCATGGGGCTCAACCAGCGCTGCAGCCGCTATCCATCTCGAATATGTCTCTTCAGCTGCTCGCAAGTCTGGACGTTGCAGCAGCGCCCACGCATCCATCAGCACCGCTGCTCCGTACCCGCCTTCCACTACGGGTTCCGCGCCGGGCGTGGCTACAACAAGCTGTGCCTGAGGCTCAACCTCAGCGAGTACCTTCTCGCCCGAGGAGTTCCGCACACGAACATGAGGAAATGCTCGGCCAAGCTCCTCTGCCGTCCGGTCTGTGCCCAATACCACTGCGCGCAGCTTTCGCGAACCACATGCAACACAACTATAAGACGGATCTATGCGGCCACACCACCGGCAGGTTGGTGCGGAGGCATCCCCACTTTGTGGCAACTCGAGCGGTCCATTGCACGCACGACACCGCGACGGAGTGCGGCAACCACCGCAAGCCAGCGCACGAATGTATCCAGCACGAGGCACCTGAAACAGCACCGGGCGATTACGCTCAAGAGCCCGCTTTGCTGCTTGGAACGCCGCAGAAGGAAGCCTTGCTTGCCTTGCACGTGGGTCACGTTCTAGTGCGATGTCGGAATCCCCCGCTGCATAGATCCGCGGCATCCGCTCTCGAATCGTGCCTTTCGACGCCTCCAACCCATGCATCCAACCCGATTCGACCAGCATTTGGGTTTCTGCAGTTCTTGCGACACCACCGATGATTAAAGGGACGTGCTCAAGCGCGGAGCGCGTCGTCAAGACCTCGCGAGCATGCACATACGGCTCACGCGGGTCAACAAGATTGTCGTTGCCATCATCCATGAGCACAAGCAGTCGAAGATCCTGTACCGGCGCAAACGCAGCGGAGCGAGTCCCCACCACGATTCGGGCCTGCCCATGCAATGCCGAAAGATATCGTGAATACCTTGCCTGCGGACCCTGTGCAGAAGTGAGCGTGCTTACCTGCCGAGGCCCCACGACCTTCTTCAACTGTGCTTCGAGGCTATCTACATCTCGCTGGTCCGGTACGACGATGAGTGCCCCGCCACCGTCAAGCGCGACTTTTGCAGCCAAAGCAGCAACAGGACCTGCCCACGGAGCACCTGGTACAACCTGCCACGCTGCTCGCACTAGCTTTCTGGCAAGCACAGCATCGACGAATGATTCACCGTATTGATATGTACTCCATCCCGAAAGATCTGGCTCGGTGGCCGCACCAAGCTCCGCCCAAGGTGTAGAAGTGTCTGTCTCTTCAGCTTTCTTATGCCGAGGAGGGATCGCTGAGCGATAGATATCAGACCTGACGCCGGCATAGCGCTCAGCGAGTGCGTCGACAAGCTGGCGTAACTGGATTGGAGCGACGACCTCCGGTGAAATCACGCGCTCGAGGAACCGCAAGTTACCTACATGCTCAGGGGCCTCCGTCCGGCCAAGAATCAACCCATCAACAAGTCGACCAGCGAACCGCACCCGCACCCGCGTTCCCGGCTGCGCATCTTCTGACTGCTCCTCAGCTACGTAGTAGTCAAAGGTGCGGTCTAGATGTGCCAACCCAAGCTGGGGTAGCACCTTGGCGACAGGAAGGAAGGTTGCGGGCTGCTTCGACATTCAGCCGTGCCTTATACCCCTGCTGCAGCGCGCAGGTCATCTACCTTGTCCAAACGCTCCCACGGCAAGTCGACATCCGTGCGTCCAAAGTGACCGTACGCAGCCGTTTGGGCATAAATTGGGCGAAGCAAGTCAAGTTCTTTGATGATTGCGGCCGGACGAAGGTCAAAGACCTTCTCCACAGCCTGCTGAATTGACTCGTTCGTCTGTCCTTCAGCTGCGGTACCAAACGTCTCAACGTAGAGGCCAACCGGGGTTGCTCGCCCAATCGCGTACGCTACCTGCACCTCGACGCGGTCTGCTAAACCAGCTGCACAAATATTCTTGGCAACCCAACGAGTTGCGTACGCAGCAGAGCGGTCAACCTTTGATGGATCCTTGCCGGAAAACGCACCACCGCCGTGCCGTGCCATGCCACCATATGTGTCTACGATGATCTTTCGCCCAGTCAACCCGGCGTCTCCCATCGGGCCCCCAAGCACAAACGAACCCGAGGGATTAATCAGCAGCTTGGTGTCATCCGTGTAGAACTCCTCTAACCCAGCGTCAGCGATTACCCACTCGAGCACATGGGTACGGAGCGCGTTCTCGAGTTCCTCTCCGACGAAGTCCGGGTCGTGTTGCGTGGAAATAACCACGGTATCCAGTGCCACTGGGGTGTCGCCGTCGTAAGCGAACGTCACCTGAGTCTTACCGTCCGGGCGCAAGCCCACGACGGTGCCCATCTTTCTCACCTCGGTCAAGCGTCGCGCAAGTCGGTGCGCAAGCGCAATTGGTAGCGGCATGTACTCTTCGGTTTCATTCGTAGCGTAACCAAACATCAGCCCCTGATCACCAGCACCTGTTTGGTTGAGCGCTTCGATGGTGTCGTTCTCGCGCGACTCCTGAGAAAAACTAACGCCGTCCGAAATTTCAGCAGACTGATCGCCGATGGCGATGTTCACTCCACATGTACGGCCATCAAAGCCCACCTCCGACGAGGAAAACCCGATTCCGACCAACTTGTCGCGGACAATCTTGGCGATGTTTGAGTAAGCTTCGGTTTGCACCTCACCCACCACGTGCACCTGACCGGTCGTCACTAAGGTTTCTACAGCGACACGCGAGGACGGATCCTGCTTGAGCATGTCGTCCAAAATTGCGTCCGAAATTGCGTCGCAGATCTTGTCGGGGTGACCTTCAGTCACCGATTCACTGGTGAATAAACGGTAGTACGTACCAGTATCACGTGTAGACAAAGCGGTCTTCCTTTTGCTCTTTCGTTCCTACAGAGAATGGCCAGCGAAGACGTACCATCGCCAACCGTTGATGCAATGCACCTTAGAGTAGACCACTCGGTCTAATAATTCAAACGTCATTTCTACATGTGGAGTGACTCAACCTTATCCAGCAGGTGCACTGCAACTTCCAGCTTTGTACCATGCGGAATCGCCTGTTCCCGACCCGAACTATCAAGGAACCACCCCTGATTGTGTGCCTGCCCAAAGACAGCTCCCTGCGCCACCGAATTCACCATCAGACCGTCCACTCCCTTGCGCTGCAGCTTGCGCCGGGCGTTCTCAAGTTCGTTATCGGTCTCCGCAGCGAACCCAACAATCGTCGCAGAGGTAAGCCCCTCTTTCCTCATCTCACCAAGTCCCTGCAAAATATCGGGGTTTGCAACCAGGTCCACCTGAGAAAGCTCTTGACTGTTACCATCTTTCTTCAGTTTCTTCTGCGCCACATGCCGTGGCCTCATATCAGCTACAGCAGCAGCCATAACGATGATGTCGGCTTGTGGAGCAAGGCTGCGCATCGCCTCATTCATCTGGAGAGCAGTAGTGACACGATGTATCTCAGCACCAGCGGGGATGCTCAAGTGGTCAATGGCACCCGCGACGATATCAACATGGGCACCTCTTTGTGCTGCAATCTCTGCCAGAGCAAAACCTTGCTTGCCGGAGGAATGATTCCCCAAGAATCGGACAGGATCGAGTGGCTCCCGAGTGCCTCCGGCACTGATCAACACTCTTTTGCCCTTGAGCGTTTGCTCAATTGGCCTGGTAGCAGCCACGGTCTCTGTCAGCTTGACAATCTGCGAGGGGTCGAGAAGCCGACCCGCCCCACTGTCCTTGCCCGTCAGCCGCCCATGCGCTGGCTCCAGTACGGTGTACCCCCGAGAGCGAAGGACCGACACGTTGTGTTGCGTAGCGCGATTGTTCCACATCTCAGTATGCATTGCCGGAGCGAGCACGACGGGACACGTTGCCATGAGCAGTGTGGAAGTTAAGAGATCATCAGCGCGCCCACCAGCCACGCGCGCCAGAAAGTCTGCAGTAGCTGGGGCCACCACAATGACGTCCGCATCCTGCCCGATTCGTACGTGCTGCACCTCATCAACGCGCGAAAAAACATCAGTGTCTACCGGAGCGCCAGACAGCGCCTCAAAAGTGGCCGCACCTACAAACTTCAAGGCGTTTTCTGTCGGAATAACCCGTACGTCAACCCCTTGCTCGCGAAATCCGCGAACAATCTGACAGGCTTTGTACGCTGCGATACCGCCCGAAACGCCAACGACTACCTTGCTCACTTCGTTCATAGCAAAAGAGTGTACGCAAAACCCCGCAGCCGCTTCCATTAGGGAGCCACTGCGGGGCAAGTGTGTGATATGAGGGTGCGGGGAGTTACATGCCCTCTTCGTGCTCGAGCAAACTCGAGTTGATCTCACGAAGCGCGATCGAAAGCGGCTTCTCACCCGGCTCCGGCGTCACCAATGGCCCGATGAACTCAAAAACGCCCTCGTCTGAGTTCTGGTAGTAGCTGTTGATTTGGCGGGCGCGCTTGGCCGCAAAGATTACCAAGGCGTACTTCGACGAAACCTTCGTCAGTAGCTCATCAATCGGGGGTGCGGTAATACCATCAGGGGTGTCGTATGCTTTTTCTTCCGCGTCGCCCGCAGAGCCATCTTGCAACAGATCGCTGTTGATCGTGCTCAATTCAACCTACTTCTCGTTGTACTTCAATTAATTGTCAGTGTCTCGGCCGTCAGACCCCACAAGAAGGTCCACTATAGCAGCGACAGCGTCATCGATGTTGTCATTGACCACGACGTTGTCGAATTCGTCCTGCGCCGCAATCTCGTTGCGGGCAGTTTCCAGACGACGCTCGATCACCTCTTGCGTCTCCGTGCCCCTGCCAGTGAGTCGCTCTACAAGAATTTCCCACGACGGCGGGGCCAAGAAAACGGTGGCCGCCTCTGGCATCAAGCCTTTGATGTTTCGAGCTCCAACCAAGTCGACTTCGACGAGGACTGGCCGACCAGCCTCCAACGCCTCGCGCACTGGAGAAGCTGGAGTACCGGAGCGCTGGAGCCCTCCATGGATATCTGCCCACTCAAGCATCTCGCCCGAATCAATCTTCTGTTGGAACTCATCGGGCGTAACAAAGAAGTAATCCTTGCCGTCCTGTTCGCCCGGCCGAGGTGCGCGCGTTGTCATTGAGACAGAGAAGTACAGTTCAGGAACTTCTGTGCGCAAGCGCTGCACAACGGTTGACTTCCCTACCGCTGACGGGCCGGCCAGAACTACGAGATTACCGCGTGAAGTGGGAGTCGACACTGGATTAGTCCTCGGAGAAACCAAAGCGCTCAAGCAGGGCACGGCGCTGACGGTCACCCAGACCGCGCAGACGACGCGTCTGTGCAATCTCAAGCTCTTCCATGATCTCGCGGGCCTTCACCTTGCCAACCTTTGGCAGAGCCTCCAGGAGCGCAGAGACCTTGGTCTTACCGATGATTTCATCGGTAGCTGCCTTCTCCAAAACCTCAGCGAGGTTCGTGTCGCCGCGCTTCAGCGAAGCCTTCAGCTCTGCACGCTGCTTACGCGCTTCTGCTGCCTTCTCAAGTGCTGCCTTGCGCTGCTCATCGGTCAACTGTGGAAGTGCCACGATTTCCTCCATGTAGATAGTAGTTCTATTGCTCCAGTGCTTTGGCACCGGACCGCGATTTACCAGCCCCGATAGTACCGGACTAAGCAAGCGGCTCCGAGCCAGTGTAGCACTAGGAAGTTTTCTTCATGATGTATTGCATGGCGTTTAGCCACGTCAACGCATCGACGCAACTAAACTACCAGCAATTATGCAATCTGGTAAATACGAGCTGTCCCTATTGCCAATTCGCCTGGTCAACAGCACGTTTTCGCAGTTCATCTGGGTCCGGACCAGCAGTAAGAATCCCACGTGACATATTGGGATAAAACTGCCCAACTCTCTTCCCCGCGATCTCACGAACGTCGTTAAAGCTAGCCCCTTGTGCGCCAACGCCTGGCATAAGGACTGGCCCAGTAAACCTCGAAAGATCAAGCGCGTATGAGAGCGTCGCCCCCACCACAATCCCCACATCTGAACGGTGCGTGCTATTCAGCGCCTCACAGGCATCAACCATCTGCTGCGCGATTGTTACACCGTCTATCTGTTGAGATTGGAACTCCTGCGCCTCCGGGTTCGAGTTAGCAGCCATAACAAATACTCCTTTCCCATACTCGAAGGCAGTGTTGATTGCAGGGGCAAGGGAACCAACGCCAAGAAACGGAGTCAGCGTGAGGGCATCCACTTCTAGGGGCGATCCCGGTCGAAGCCAAGCGTCGGCATACCCTTGCATTGTCGAACCGATATCCCCTCGCTTCGCATCTGCTATCACAAGCGTTCGTGACTCCCGGAAGCGTTGAATGAGTCGCTCTAGGACGCGGAAGCCTGCGGATCCAAATCGTTCATAGAACGCGACCTGTGGCTTGACCACAGCTGCATGGCCGGCAAACGCCTCAACACAGGCATCGGAAAACGCGGCAAGGCCATCTACGGTATCTGGGAGACCCCACTGCTCAAGGATCTGTGCATGCGGGTCGATGCCCACACACAGCTGCCCGTGTTCACGGGAAGCACTGTGCAAGTCGAGCGCAAAGGACACGGCTACTTATCTCCGTTCTCAGTCCGAGTTTCGGACTCAAGTTCCTGAAGGCTCATGACAGCGATTTCATTGTCACGAAGCGCTTCGATACCTTGGACCGCGGCGGTAACGCCCTGAACTGTCGTCATGAGTGGTACGCCGTGTGCAACGGCTGCGGCGCGGATATCGTATCCGTCGTGGCGTGCACCTGAAGATCCTGCGGGCGTGTTCAGAATCAGGTCAATCTCACCATCGTTAATGCAGTCGACGATCGATTTGCCTTCCGCCCCGTTTCGGACGTCTGAGGCCTTCAATACGATCTCGCAAGGGATCCCATTCCTTCGCAGCATTTGGGCTGTGCCGCCTGTAGCCAGAATCTTGAATCCCATTGTGGAAAGGCGCTGAATTGGGAAAATCAGGGTTCTCTTGTCACGGTTAGCGACAGAAACGAATACTGTGCCTTCCGTCGGAAGTGCGCCAAAGGCTGCTGCCTCAGCCTTCGCGTAGGCAACTCCGAACGACGGCGCTAAGCCCATCACTTCGCCAGTCGACTTCATCTCTGGACCAAGGATGGTGTCGAGCATCGCTCCGTCCGGCCGACGGAAGCGGTTGAACGGCAACACGGCCTCTTTCACGGCGATTGGGTGATCAAGTGGCAGCGAGCCACCGTCGTAGTCACTCGGGATCATCTCTTCGGCCTTCAGCTCTGCGATGGTCGCACCCATCATCACACGAGCAGCCGCCTTGGCTAGGTGTACGCCGGTCGCCTTCGACACGAAAGGAACGGTTCGCGACGCACGCGGGTTGGCTTCAATGACGTAGAGGATGTCGTCTTTCAACGCGAACTGTACGTTCATCAGACCAGTAACACCGATACCGTGCGCCAACGCCTCTGCAGAACGACGCACCTTTTCAATGTCCTCTGGCCCAATGGTCATCGGAGGCAGTGCACAAGCCGAATCGCCGGAGTGGATGCCGGCTTCCTCGATGTGTTCCATGACGCCACCGAGGTAGACGTCCTTACCATCCGACAGCACGTCGACGTCGATCTCAATTGCGGAATCCAGGAAGCGGTCAACAAGCACAGGGTGATCCGGCGAGAGTTCGGTTGCGCGATTGATGTAGTCTTCAAGGCTTTGCTCGTCGTAGACAATCTCCATGCCTCGGCCGCCCAGCACGTAGGAAGGACGAACAAGGACGGGGTATCCAATCTCATTTGCTACTCGACGTGCCTCTTCGAAAGAAACGGCGGTACCGTACGCTGGCGCAGGCAGTTTGGCAGCGTCGAGCACCTTGCCAAACTCGCCGCGGTCTTCCGCGGAATCGATGGCCTCGGGGGTAGTTCCGACTACCGGTACCCCGGCGTCAGCGAGTCGCTGCGCGAGCCCGAGTGGCGTCTGACCACCCAACTGCACGATAACCCCTGCAACCGTGCCAGACAGAGACTCAGCGCGATAGATCTCCATGACATCTTCGAAGGTCAGAGGCTCGAAGTAGAGCCTGTCAGCCGTGTCGTAGTCAGTGGAAACGGTCTCCGGGTTGCAGTTGATCATCACTGTCTCGTAGCCAACCCGCGAGAGCTCCAGCGCGGCGTGGACGCACGAGTAGTCAAACTCGATGCCTTGACCGATGCGATTCGGGCCTGAGCCCAGGATCAGCACCTTCTCCTTATCGGAGGAGGCGACCTCAGACTCTGCCTCCGGATCCCATTCGTACGCGGAGTAATGATACGGCGTCTGCGCTTCGAACTCACCCGCGCAAGTATCAACGGTCTTGTATACAGGGTGGACACCAAGAGACCACCGGAGTGATCGTACGCCATCTTCGCCGGCTAGCTCAGGGCGAAGCGCGGCAATCTGTGCATCAGAGAGCCCGAAAACTTTCGCTTCACGGAGCAGGTCAGCGTCGAGGACGGGGGCGTCGATAAGCTGCTGGCGGAACTCTACGAGCGCCGCAAGCTCGGCGAGGAACCAGGGGTCAATCCCGCTGGCCTCGTAGACCTGCTCGATGCTCGCGCCCAAGCGCAGCGCGAGTTCAACATCGTACATGCGCTTATCGGTCGGGATGCGCAGATCCTGGAGGACAGCATCCACATCATTCTCACGGCCTTCAGCAAAGTAGCTATCCGGCTTCGTCCAGAAACCGTTCGGCTTCTCTTCCATTGACCGCATGACCTTATTCAAGCCTTGGATGTAGTTGCGCCCAATGCCCATTGCTTCGCCAACAGCCTTCATCGAGGTGCCCAACGTCTCGTCTGATCCAGGGAACTTCTCGAACGTAAAGCGAGGCATCTTGACGATGACGTAGTCGAGCGTCGGCTCAAACGCGGCTGGGGTCACCCCGGTGATGTCGTTTTGAATCTCATCCAGCGTGTAGCCAATAGCCAGCTTGGAGGCGATCTTTGCAATCGGGAAGCCCGTCGCCTTCGACGCAAGAGCCGAAGAGCGAGAGACACGTGGGTTCATCTCAATTGTGATGATGCGCCCGTCAGTTGGGTTCACCGCGAACTGAATATTGCAGCCACCCGTATCGACGCCCACTTCGCGGATAATGGCGATACCCTGATCACGCATGGTCTGAAACTCCCTATCCGTCAGCGTCATAGCCGGCGCGACGGTGACAGAGTCACCTGTGTGGACACCAAGCGCATCAACGTTCTCGATTGAGGCGACCACTATGACGTTGTCATTGCGGTCGCGGACAAGCTCAAGCTCGAACTCTTTCCAGCCGAGAATAGACTCCTCGATCAGCACATTTGCCTCCGGGGAGGCGTCAAGTCCTCCACCTGCGATGCGGTCAAGGTCCTCCATGGTGAACGCGAGACCAGAGCCAAGACCGCCCATGGTGAAGGAAGGACGGACAACGACCGGAAGCCCAAGCTCCTGGACAGTCTCGTGGACTTCATCCATCGAGTAGCACACGCGGGAGCGGGCAGATTCACCGCCGATCTTCTCGACGATGTCCTTGAACTTCTGCCGATCCTCACCGCGCTCAATTGCATCGATGTTTGCGCCAATAAGCTCCACGTTATGCTTTGCCAGGATGCCCTGGCGCTCAAGTTGGATCGCTGCGTTCAAGGCAGTTTGGCCGCCGAGCGTTGGCAGAATCGCATCGACTGGATGCCCCTGCTCTGCTTCACGGGCCAAGATCATGTCGATGTAGCTTGGGTCAATCGGCTCAACATAGGTGTGATCCGCAAACTCCGGGTCTGTCATGATCGTTGCCGGGTTCGAGTTAATGAGCGTGACTCGTAGCCCTTCTTCCTTCAGGACGCGACAAGCCTGCGTCCCCGAGTAGTCAAACTCGCACGCCTGGCCAATAACGATTGGCCCGGAGCCAATAACCATCACATGGTTGATATCTTCGCGCTTCATTGTGTGAATCTCCTCTAATGCTGGTTACTGGTTGTTCGGGCTCTTCGAGTCCATCAACGAGATGAACTGGTCAAACAGCGGGTTCGCATCGTGCGGTCCGGCGGCTGATTCGGGGTGATACTGCACGGAGTACGCCATGTTGTTGTCCAATGCCACGCCTTCGACGGTGCCATCGTTCAGGCAGACATGTGTGATGGACGCCGGGCCGAAATCTGTCTCGAATGTGTCGCCTTCCTTGCCGCGGAGGGCAAAACCGTGATTTTGGCTCGTGATATCAATCTTTCCCGTGCGCAGGTTCTTCACCGGAACGTTGACTCCCCGGTGGCCGTAGCGCAGCTTGTATGTCTCGAGGCCAAGCGCACGACCTAAGATTTGGTTACCGAAGCAGATCCCGAAGAACGGAATCTCAGCAGCGATAATATCGCGAACAATCGCCACCATTTCGTCTGCGGTGGATGGGTCTCCTGGACCGTTCGAGACGAACACACCATCCGGTCGGTACTGTTCAATATCCTTTAGCTGAGTATTTGCCGGCACCACGACGGTCTCAATGCCCCGTTGTGCAAACTGCATAGGCGTAGCAGTCTTAATACCCATATCGTAGGCGACGACGGTGTAACGCTTCTCGCCTTCAGCGGGGATAGTGTACGGCTGCTTCGTCGAGACCTCTTCGCTGAGGTCTGCCCCAGCCATCGCAGGCTGCTCGTTCACCAGCTTCACTAGCTCATCGACTGGACGCTCGGTGTCTTCACTGACGAAAATTCCTGCCGCAATAGAGCCGTGATTGCGGAGATGACGCACCAGAGTACGAGTGTCCACCCCGTAGATGCCCGGGATACCTTCGTTTTCCATCTGTTCTGCAAGGCTGCGCTTTGCGCGCCAGCTCGAGTGCACGGTGGAAAGATCGCGGATCACAAGGCCAGCAGCCCAGATCTTGTTGTCGTGGGACTCATTGTCTTCGTCGTTCCAACCGGTGTTGCCGATCTGTGGGGCTGTAAGGGTCACGATCTGCTTGTGGTAGGACGGGTCAGTCATCGTTTCCTGGTAGCCCGTCATCGCGGTGCTAAACACTGCCTCTCCGAAGACCTGCTTCTTCGCCCCAAATGAGAAGCCTCGAAAAACCTTTCCGTCGCCAAGCACGAGAAGCGCTGGGATACGTTCATTAACCATATTGTTTAGTTCCTTTACTCGTTATCAGCTTGGTACGTAATAGCTCCACGCAGCATCGTCATTTTGACCTGCGCATTGAACTGCATTCCCTCGTATGGTGTGTTCGAGGCTTTCGACGCCAACTCTTCCGGCTCTACCGTCCACGGCGAATTCGGGTCGACCAAGGTGAGGTTTGCTGGTTCGCCAGCAGTAATCGGTCTCCCCTGGTCCTCCAGCCTCAAAATCTCAGCTGGTCTCTCACTCATTACCTTTGCGACGAACCGCCAGTCCGCCAACCCCGCTTCAACGAAGACACGCGCGATGATTGCCAGCGATGTCTCGAGCCCCAGCATGCCTGGCTTCGCGTGTTCAAACTCCACACACTTTTCTTCCGAACCGTGCGGGGCATGGTCCGTCGCAACTACGTCAATAATCCCGTTCAGCAAAGCGTCACGAAGCGCAATTGTGTCTCTGTGCTCACGCAGCGGCGGGTTTACCCGGAAGTTTCCGTTAAACGTCTCCAGCTTCTCATCTGTCAACAGCAGATGGTGCGGTGTAACCTCCGCCGTAATCTTTGAGGAATGCTGCTTCGCCAGGCGCAAGAGCTGAACAGTTCCTTCCGTCGAAGCGTGGCAGACGTGGAGACGTCCGCCGTAATCGCGCGACATGATCATGTCCCTGGCGACAATCGATTCTTCAGCTACGCGCGGCCATCCACGAAGGCCCAGCTTCGCAGCCATTGGCCCTTCGTGAGCGCTGGCGTCTTCAGTCAGACGGTGATCCTCGGCGTGTTGTGCGAGCAGCACATCATATGCTTTCGCATATTCAATTGCGCGCCGCATGATTTGTGGATCGTTTACGCATTTTCCGTCGTCCGAGAACATACGAACATGGGACTTCGACATCAATCCCATCTCGGTGAGCTGCTTGCCCTCAAGCCCTTGCGTGATAGATCCAACCGGGTACACGTCGCACTTACCGTAGCTTTGCCCCTTGTTCCACACCGCTTCAGCAAGGAATGGCTGGTCAATCACCGGCCGCGTATTAGCCATCGTAAACACGGCTGTAAAACCGCCCTTCGCAGCTGCGTCGGAACCTGTGGCGATGGTTTCCGTATCTTCCCGGCCCGGCTCACGGAGGTGGACGTGCATGTCCACCAGGCCAGGCAGCAGCACCCAACCCTGACCATCTAGTACTTCGTCAGCCTTCGAGGTATCGACGTCTTCCCCTACCGAAGCAATCTGCCCATCTTTGATCAGGACGTTTACGGTGGATTCGCCGTATGGCCGAACGTTTGTCAATGCAATTACTGACATTTCTAGCTATCCTCTCCAGCCAACAAAGCGAACAGCACAGCCATTCGCGTATAAACACCATTTGAGACCTGCTGCAGTACAGCAGTATTTTCGCGGTCTGCAACATCAAAGTTGATTTCCATACCGCGCAGCATTGGGCCCGGGTGCATGATGATGGCGCCGGGTTTCATTTGCTGTGCTCGCTGTTTGCTGAGTCCGAACAGCGTGGCGTACTCGCGGTGCGATGGGAAAAACCCGCCATGCATACGCTCTGCCTGAACGCGCAGCATCATTACAACGTCCGCGTCTGGAATCTCGGCATCAAAGTCGTAACTGATACGGCATGGCCAGTACTCCGCCCCAACTGGCAACAGGGTTGGTGGTGCAACGAGTACGACATCCGCGCCAAGCTTCGACAGCAGTTGCACGTTGGAGCGTGCGACCCTTGAATGCAAAATATCGCCGACAATGATGATTTTCTTGCCGGCGATTTCACCAATCTTCTGACGCATTGTTACCGCATCAAGGAGCGCCTGCGTCGGGTGCTGGTTCTGGCCATCGCCCGCATTGACAACAGATACATTAGGAACCCAGTCAGCAATGAGTTTCGCTGCACCAGACGATGGGTGGCGAACGACAATGGCGTCAGCGCCGACTGCAGCGATCGTCGAGGCCGTATCCTTCAGCGACTCGCCCTTCTTCACGGAAGAAGAGGACGCAGAAATATTGATGACGTCAGCGCTCATCCACTTACCTGCAGTCTCGAATGAGGAGCGCGTGCGCGTTGAATTCTCGTAAAACAGCGTGAAGATCGTACGTCCACGCAGCGTTGGGAGCTTTTTAATCTCGCGACCCTCGAGGGTTTCTCGGAACCGATCTGCCTCATCCATGATGAGGTGAATGTCGTTAACGCTGAGATCGTCGATCGAAATCAGGTGCTTCATTCGGTGGTGACCTCCTTGGTCAGCGTCACCGCATCGATGTCATCAATTGGGGTCAGAGACACCGTGACATCTTCAGCAATGGCGGTTGGAATGTTCTTGCCAACGTAGTCGGCGCGAATTGGTAGTTGGCGGTGTCCACGATCAACTAGGACTGCAAGCTGAATAGTGCGTGGTCGACCAAGATCTCGCAACGAATCGAGTGCCGCGCGGATGGTCCGACCGGAAAACAAAACATCATCTACGAGGATTATGGTTGCGTTATTGATCTCAACCGGAATGTTCGTCGGCATTAGCGCCCTATGAGGCTTGTCTCGGAGATCGTCTCGGTACAGCGTAATATCCAGGCTGCCTACGGGGACGGTGATCCCGGTAAAAGACTGAATCGCATCCGCGATCCGCTCTGCTAGTGGCACTCCCCCCGAAGGAATACCCAATAGGACTGGAGTGTCTGAAGACTCCGAATCAAGCGCATTCTTTTCAATGATCTGGTGCGCGATGCGTGCAATTGTTCGCTCAACGTCACGCTCATTTAATAGCGCAGACGTCACGCGTTGCTTGTCACTCATCGAACCTCCTTCCCCGCCTCGCTGTGCGGAATTTAAAGGATGTCGAAATTGGTATTTGTCTATGCTGAGACTGGTCAGAATTTTAGCACCTTCACAAAGGCGTCTCGCTATATCAGTCAATAATTCTCTTTACTAGATTGCTCGCTTCCCCTATACAGGTGTACCCGCCAAGTTTTCTGAGGATTCCGCATAGGTAGTTGGCCGACGAATGATTGGTAGGGTTGGAACAATGACGACGCAACAAATCCCTGAACAGCCCAGTCCGGTTTCGCTTGCAGATGTTGCAGCCATTTTTGAAAATGAGGACCTTGAGTACCGCATTGAAGAAAATATTTTGCGAAGCGGATTCGTCAACTGCGCGACTGTGTGCGCTTTGGATGATAGTTATCTGGTTTTCGAATCCATTTGGCGCGGTGCTGTGCCACAAGAAATGGCTTCACACTTGCTCTTGGCAATGAACGAACATAACCAAACCCACTTTGCGCCAACCTTGCGTTTCTTCGAAAACGAAACAGGAAGCGATGCACCATCACTGGCGGTGAGCGCAATCCGTACGACAGACGTCACAAACGGGTTAACACCAGATCAATTGGGCGCATTTATAGTCACATCGATCGAATCAACACTGCAGGCTTTTGATTTTCTGGAAACGTCATTTCCTACGTTAGTGAACTGGAAGGATCCCCACGTTGAGCACTAGTACTTCTACCCCCCAGGTAACGATCGAACGCATCATTGAACAAATGCGGGGTCACGGCATCGAACTGTCCGATGATCCGACAGGGCGCGTCGCGCATGCAAACCTGAATGATTTCCATGTCTTGTTTGTACTCCTGGACACCGTGTTGATCGTCCGCGCCGATGCCGAAACAGACGTTCCTTCCGACTCCACAGATCCCTCACTCTATCTCGCCGCGAACCAGACGAACTCTTCGCTGCTCGGTTGCCGCGCGGTTGTGGCAAACAGAGGGGAGACACTAGTTGTCCGTTCTGAAAGCGAGATACACGTTGCCGCGGGCATGACCGATGAACAACTTTCGAGTGCTCTCCGCCGTAGTGTCGACCAGGTGCTCTATGCACAAAATATGATGAAAGTGCTATCAGAAACGATCGCTGAAGCCGCCCAACGCGGAAACTAAAAAGTGGGAGGCAACGCGTTGATTCGTTGCCTCCCACTTTTTTACAGCGGAAAACTCGTTAAGCTTCCTCGCCCTCCTGACCGTCAGCAGGTTCTTCTGCGTGAGTCTGAGACATTGGAGCATTTTCAGATTGCGATTGAATTACTCCGTCGAGCACCGCGTGGATATACGGTGCCGCTTTCGCACCTGAGTATTGCGTAGCTAATTCAGCCGCATTCGAGATCGTGATTGGGGCATCAACCTCTGCGTTGAACAGGATCTCCCAGATACCTACGCGCAAGATCTGCCGATCCACTGCGGGGATTCGATCCAACTCCCAATCGCTGCTGAGAAACTTCTCGATTGCGTCGTCAATATCATCGAGCTGAAGGGCCACGCCCTCCACGATGGTCCGGGTATACGGAGCCACCGGGGCAATTTGATTCAGCGGGTTCTGAGACAGCGTCTCTCGGTCTTCGACAATAGCAACCGGGTCGATGTCTCTAGCTTCGGCTTCAAAGAGGATATCGACGGCTCTACGACGCGCACGGTATCGTGCGCCATGGCGTTTGAAATTCTCCATTAGTTGTTCACACGCGAAAGGTATTCACCAGTACGCGTATCAACCTTCACTACATTACCGGTCTCAAGAAACAGTGGGACCTGAATTTCGGCGCCGGTCTCCAGGGTTGCAGGCTTGGTGCCACCGGTGGAGCGATCGCCCTGCAGACCCGGCTCGGTGTGCTCGACCTTGAGATCGACCGAGATCGGTAGTTCTGCAAACAGTGCGTCGCCCTCGTAGAACGAGACCTGGACATGCATGTTTTCCAGCAGGAACTTTGCGGCATCACCGAACTTCTCTTCTGGAAGCTCGAACTGCTCAAAGGTCTTGTCGTCCATGACCACGTAGTTGGTTCCGTCGTTGTACAGGTAGGTCATGTCACGGCGGTCAACCGTTGCCGTGTCAACCTTAACGCCAGCGTTCCAGGTCTTGTCCACGGTTTTGCCGGAGACAACATCCTTCAACTTAGTACGAACGAAAGCTGGGCCTTTACCGGGCTTCACATGCTGGAACTCAACAATCTGCTGGAGTTTCCCATCTACCAACAGAACCAAACCGTTTTTAAAATCAGCAGTAGTTGCCACTTGAAGCCTTCCTTCTTTCTAACAATAGATGTGCTCTCGCAATCACAATTATGCTACAGCACGATGAGTTCCTTGGGGAACTGGGTGATAATACGTGGTGCACCGCTGGTGATAATCAGGGTGTCCTCAATTCGGACACCTCCCTTCCCAGGAACGTAAATACCCGGTTCGATGGTCAAGGTCATCGATGGTTCTAGCTCTCCAGTGCCAGTCAGCGCCGCGTATGGTCCCTCGTGCACATCCAACCCGATACCGTGACCCGTCGAGTGCACGAAGTATTCGCCGTAGCCCGCGTCTTCAATGATGCTTCTACATGCTTTGTCTACGTCGACTAACTTCGCACCTGCAACAGCCGCCTCGACACCTGCTTGCTGGGATTCACGAGTAACCTCGTAGATTTCGCGGAGAAACGCAGAAGGTTCCCCCACCGCAAATGTTCTTGTCATGTCGGAGTTGAACCCTGCACGGTACATTCCGAAATCAATCGTGACAAAGTCACCGTCTTCGATCACGCGGTCAGAGGCACCATGGTGCGGCTTAGCCGAATTCAAACCCGACGCGACAATCGTGTCAAAGCTCGGGCGATCAGCGCCAAGCAATCGCATCCGGTATTCCAAGTTGGCAGCGACTTGGCGCTCTGACTGTCCTGCTGCGAGCTCACCGGCGTCAACTAGTTCGCGAAGCGCTGTCGATGCCAGCTCCGCGGCCTCAGCCAAGCGTTGAAGCTCCAGTTCATCTTTCACTAACCGAATTCCCTCGATTTGTTGCGCGACAGGCACCAACGTCACCCCTTCAGGACAAGCCTGCTTCAGAGCCTCAAGCTGCGATGCACTGACATAGTCTGCTTCGTACCCAACGCGGTGGCCCTCCACAACTACGCTCAGCAGTTCGGTGGCGACTTTTCGAGTGATAGTTGCCTCGATATCAGGAACTTCGTCTGCGACCTGCGTCGCGTATCGCCCGTCTGTTGTGATACGAGCTGAGCGGTCTTTGGAGATCAATAGCGCACCATTGGAACCAGAGAATCCAGACAAGTAACGGACATGCGTCAAATGGGTTACTAACATGTCGTCGATCCGGTGACCAGCTAAAAGAGACGCCAGCTTACGGCGCCGGTTTTCAAATCGAGTATCTGCTAAACCCATTGGGACTCCTTCAAGTCGTTGATAAATACTTGCATTGCAAGCTCGTAACCTTCCAGACCAAGACCGGCAATTACGCCACGCGCTAACGGCGACAAATACGAATGATGTCGGAAGGCCTCACGCGAGAAAATATTCGAAATGTGCACCTCCACAAACCCCGGACCGTCTCCCAACTCAACAACAGCATCGCGCAGCGCCACTGATGTATGCGTAAAACCGCCCGGATTAATGATGACAGGCCATTTACTGTCAGCCGCCTCGTGCACCCAATCGATCAAGTCGCCCTCGTGGTTGGACTGACGAACCTCAACATCCACGCCTGCCGCTGTAGCCTTGCTCTGCAGCCGCTGTGTGAGTGTCTCCAAGGTTTCGGCGCCATAGATTTCGGGCTGCCGCTTGCCGAGTCTATCCAAGTTTGGTCCGTTGAGAACAAGGATCATCATCGCGCTAGTCCCCCATCATGGCTTCGTAAGCAGCACGCATCTCTTCTTTGGTGGCGTCTTCGATTCGTGTACAAGAACCGATACCATCGAGTACCACGAACCGAATGTGCCCGTTCTTATTCTTCTTATCGCGGGTCATTCCCTCATAGAGCTCATCGAACACGCCATGCTCGTAGCGCGTTGGCAACCCAGCCGCTTCAAGGATCGTACGGTGTAGCGAAACAACCGATTCGTCGATAAGTCCTCGCTGCAGCGCAAGGTACGCAACGAACATCATTCCCACAGCAACAGCATTTCCGTGCCGCCAACGGTACTGCTCACGACGCTCGATTGCATGACCAAGCGTGTGCCCATAGTTCAAGATTTCACGGAGTCCCGACTCTTTGAGGTCCTCGGAGACAACGCCTGCTTTGACAGCGACAGAGCGCTCGATAAGCTCAGGCCAGTGACGAGAGGCACCCTCCTGGAATAGATCCAAAATCTTTTGGTCAGCGATAAAACCCGTCTTGATCAACTCTGCAGAGCCAGACACGATCTCTTCTTCTGGAAGGGTGTACAGGCGTTCCAAGTCGATGAAGACGCCCTTCGGCTCATGAAATGCACCGACCAGGTTCTTACCTTCCGCTGTGTTCATCCCAGTCTTCCCGCCTACTGCGGCGTCCACCATTGCGAGCAATGTAGTTGGGACATGCACGACGTCAATGCCACGCATCCAAGTAGCAGCGATAAATCCACCCATATCAGTTGCTGCACCGCCGCCCACAGTGACCACGGCGTCCTGCCTCGAGAAACCGGCACGCCCAAGAACATCCCAAAGTTCACTCGCAACCGCAATGCTCTTGCCGTCCTCCGCATCAGGGACGGCCGCCAGGTGGGGTTCAATGTTGTTGTTTTCTAAGTCTTGCGCGATACTTCGTGCAACGGCAGCTAGCGGAGGTTGATGCACGATCAGGGCCTTCCTCGCCCCAAGCTCCTGCACGCGAATACCGACCTTCATAGTTGTGTCGTGGTCGATGAAGACCTGATACGGCTGGGGCCCACAAACATCCACTACGGCCATGACTCGCCTTTCTTCTCTCTAGGAATCGTTCTATTCGCTATCGATGACGCCTAACACTTCAGCAACGATGCGCTGTGGCGGACGATCGTCAGTGCGAACGCGGTAGTCAGCAACCTCGCGGTAGAAGGGCTCACGTTCAGTAAGCAACGCCTGGTAACGCGCTTCAGGGTCTTCTGCTGCCAACACTGGACGAGTCCCGTCTCCTGCAGTCCGTCGAGTGCCCTCTTTCACCCCGACGTCAACCCACACGACAAGGTGGTTTTCTAACAGAGCTCTCGTCTCAGGCCGAACCACAGCGCCACCGCCTAGGCTCACAACGCCCTTGCTCCCTAATACCTGCTTCACAACCTCGTGCTCAAGATCACGAAACGCATCCTCCCCCAACGATGCATAGACTTCACCGCACGGTTTACCTTCAGCTTGTTCGATTATCGAATCAGAATCCACGAACTGAAGGTTCAATGCCCTCCCTAATCGACGCCCAATCGTCGTCTTCCCAGCGCCTGGAGGGCCAACAAGCACGACTTTTGGAATACCGGACTCGCACGACCCTAGAACCTCGTCTATGGCTGGTCGGGAACCTGTATCTGCGTTCACAGTCATCCTTTCTTTGCGGACTACTCCCCATCAAAACGGAAGCGCTGCGCAACGTATTGCTGATACGACGCAATATTACGCCTCAACTCGTCGAGACTGTCCCCACCGAACTTTTTCAATGTCGCTTCCGCAAGCACAAGTGCCACCATCGCCTCTGCAACCACGCCTCCCGCTGGGACAGCACAGATATCGGATCGCTGGTGAATACCTGTGGCCTCCGCTCCGGTAGCCATATCGATAGATTGCAGCGCGCGAGGCACCGTAGAAATCGGCTTGAAGGCAGCTCGCACACGAAGCTGCTCACCGTTGGTCATACCACCCTCAAGGCCACCGGCTCGGTTAGACAGCCGCTGAACCCGGCCATCTTTCAACGTAATCTCGTCGTGCGCTTGCGACCCTCTGCGCGTAGCAGTCTCAAAACCATCTCCGATTTCGACGCCCTTCACGGATTGAATGCTCATCAAGGCGCCCGCAAGCTGAGCGTCGAGGCGTGCTTCCCCAGAGATGTGGGAGCCCAGGCCGATAGGGAGGCCGTCGACAATTACCGCGACGACTCCACCCAAGGTGTCCCCTGCTTTCTTTGCGGATTCGATACACGCAACCATCGAGGCTTCTGCTTCCTTGCTCGCGGCACGTACCGGAGAGGCGTCGATAGCATCAATGTCAGCAAACGAAGGCAACACGTCACGATCAGGCACTGAGTCCCCAATTGAAACCACGTGCGAAAACACCTCAACGCCCAGGGCCTCACGCAAAAGCGCACGCGCAACCGCTCCTGCGGCGACTCGCGCAGCCGTTTCACGTGCTGACGAACGCTCAAGCACAGGTCGTGCCGAATCGAATCCGTATTTGATCATGCCTGGAAGATCCGCATGCCCTGGTCGCGGACGAGTCAACTTTGCACCACGCCCAGACGACATGGCCTTCTGCACATCTTCATTCGAAGTATCCAACGGATGCGGAGACATAATCGTCGTCCACTTTGGCCACTCGGTATTGCCGATCTGAATCGCGATCGGACTACCAATCGTGGTGCCGTGCACAACTCCAGCGAGCAGCTCCAGCTTGTCTTGCTCAAACTTCATCCGCGCGCCGCGTCCATACCCGAGACGGCGACGAGCGAGCTGATGTGCGATCTCCTGCTCAGTAATTGGCACGCCAGCAGGCATATCCTCAACAAGTGCTATCAGGGCTTGGCCGTGGGATTCTCCGGCAGTGGTCCAGCGAAACATGATGGCTATTCTGTCACACTTCTCATGAGAAGATGCAGTTTCCGGCATAGATTCCAATTACTGCCCAACTCGCCAACACCATCGACGGGCCATGTGGAACACGGCGAGACCTCACGAGTAACGCGAAACATACCGTGCAGAAGCTGCTTATAAACAACGCCGCAATAACACCGATGAATCCCCCAGCCGCTGCTGAAGCAACGCCCAGTGGAAGCGCGAGTTTGATGTCACCGCCACCAATGCCCTGTCCAAACAGCAAATAGGTAGCAGGCCAAAGCATACCCACAGATAAGAAGGGCTCGAACGCGACGGCAATGACAGCCACAACGCACAGTGGCAGCGTGAGCCAATTAGGCAACCGCGCGTATTTCAGGTCGTACCAGCATGTCACTATCGACCAGGCCAACCCCAGAGCGACCGCGCCCCAAACAACTCCCCCCGCCATCTTCTAGTGACTTTGCTGCTCTAGCGCGTTCCAATGCTCCACGAGCGCCGTTTCCATTTCTTCACGCGGCGCATTGCGTCCCGTGAACTGTTCGAACTGTGAGAACGCCTGCCCCGCTAGCATCGTCAGCCCCCCGACTGCTTTGTAACCGTTCGCAGCAGATTGGGATACCAGCGGAGTCGGCCACGGATCATATATGACGTCGAGCAACGGGGCGTGAGCCAGCTGCTGAACATAGGGCCGCAGCGTATCTGCGGGGACAGTCGAAACAACCACGTCAGCAGCAGCCGTTACTTTGAAAAGATCACTGTCAAAAGATACGAAGTTGCACCTAATGCCTTCCGTCAGTCCTCGAAGCTCGCCGCTCCTATCTGAACGATTGATAACAGTAATTTCCTCAACCCCTCGTTCCCGAAGGGCCCAAATCACAGCCCGAGAAGTACCGCCGGCGCCGATCACGACCGCTCGTTGGATATCTGCTCCGCCAAGCAAACGGCGAAGCGCGTACAGCACTCCTTCGCAGTCAGTGTTATCCGCCCGCCACCCCTGGTGTGTGCGGACCAGGGTGTTCGCGGACCCGATCGCAATTGCCCGATCGGTTGCCCGATCCGCGACCTTTAACGCAGCAAACTTGCCGGGCATCGTAACTGAAAACCCTTGGAAACTCTCGTCCGCCTCAAGCACGACCCTGGGAAGGTCTGCTTCGACGCACTCAATCCTTGTGTAACGCCAATCATCGAGCCCCAGAGCCTTATACCCAGCGTGGTGCAAGACCGGTGAGAGTGAATGCTTAATCGGGGAACCGAGGACGGCTGCTTGGTACATTACTGCTCCCGATTTCCTTCGCGCTGAGAATCGAGAATGCCAGAGTCATACGCGCGCTGCGTATCCTCCAAATGCTTATCAAAAGTGCGGTTAAAGACTGTCGTGCCATCCTTATCGATGGTCACAAAGAACAGCCAATCACCTTCTGCAGGCCGCTCCATCGCCTCAATTGCTTCCATCGATGGTGATGCAATCGGCGTTTGCGGTAGTCCATCCATCGCGTACGTGTTCCAAGGAGTGACCCGCTCACGGTCCTCACGTGACGTCGCAACCTCAACAGAGGGCAACCCATAGTTGACGGTCGAGTCAAACTCGAGACGCATAGGCTCTTTGAGACGGTTCAGGATAACTCGAGCCACCTTATCGAACTCTCCGGCAGGAGCCTCACGCTCAACCAGAGATGCAGCTACGACGAGTTCGTACGGAGTCAATCCAACTGACTTTGCCCTCGTGACTATGTCTGTCGCTTCATACTGCTTTGCAGATCGCGTAATCAAATCAGTGAGCACGGCCTCGGCAGACGCCCCTGGATCCACGATGTACTCACCCGGAGCAATAAGTCCTTCAAGACGTTTCGCGTCTCCCGCTCGAGCGTTCACTACCTCGAGTGCCCACTCTGGAACGCCGAGGCTCGCCGGATCCGCATCGGCCGCAACGTGGTGCAGCTCTTCAACAGTAACGCAACCAGGTTTGACTTCTTCACCACAAGAAACTTGCTGAATCATGGACAAGATACCAAGACGCCGTTGCCCACCAACGACGTTGACATCCATGAGCGTTGCACCCCCATAAACCTGTAGTGGCGTTACGCGCTTAGATGGGTCGAGCAGCGCAGCCACGGCACTGTCCGCACTCATCTCACCTTCCAAGCGGTAAAATCCAGGCTGAATGTTGTCCGAGTCCGCATTATTCGCAGCTGCAGTCTGGAACGCTCCGTTCGAAGCAACAATGCCACGTTCTTCAAGCTCAGGACCCAGCGACGAAATGTTCGAGCCCTCGGGGATCTCGACGACTTGTTCCTCACCATTACCGGTACCGTTAAAATCGGCGTTCGTGCCGTTACGCATCACCGCGATCCAGGCAATCAATCCAATGATCAGCAAGATCGACGTTACGAGCACCGCCGTGCCCCGTGTACGTCGTTTCGAGGTTGTTGGGGTCGTCACGATTGATTCTCCTTGAAGTAATTCGTTCGGCCGTCCAGCCAGGATTGCAAAATCTCAACCGCCGCAGCTTGATCAATCACACTACGACCAGCGCGCTCGTTCACGCCGCTCGCACGCAAGGCGTGAGCTGCAGCAACAGTTGTTAGACGTTCATCAGCCATTCTTACGGGAAGCCCAGATCGTCGCCTAATCCGGAACGCGATCTCTTTCGCGTGTTTGACGCTACGTGAGCCGTGACCTTTTAAATCGCGTGGCAGACCAACAACAACTTCAACGATCTTGTACTCGTCGATGATGTCGATGATTCTATCGATATCTGCTCCGTCGCGATCTTTAAATCCTGTAACACGGGCAACAGTCTCAAGTGGAGTCGCTAGCTTTGCATCACGGTCTGACGATGCGACACCGAGACGAACTGTACCGACGTCAATTCCGAGGCGACGTCCCGGCCCGGGATCTTGAACCCCGGGGCGATCGGGCTGCACCGTCATACCATCACTCCAACCGTTTACTCTGTGCCTTCCCTTAAAACCTACTGGTTTTTTGGGACAACGGATATCCAAATACGGCGTGTCGCACTATTGATCCGTGCTTACGGGGCTTAGGCACCAAGTACGTCGCGGATTGCCTTGAAGCCGGCATCGATACCATCAGCGGAAGAGCCGGAGCCCTGAGCAAGGTTCGGCTTGCCGCCACCGCGCCCGTTGACGTATTCACCGAAGGACTTCACAAGTTCGCCAGCCTTGATCCCGCTCTCTACCGCCGCACTGGTAGCTGCAAACACGAACGGCACCTTGCCGCCGTTATCAGAGGCCAGCGCAATGACCGCGGCCTCACCTTCCAGCTTTCCGCGAAGGTCGTTCGCCAAGGTGCGAACATCGCCAGCTTCGATACCGTCGGGCAGCTTCGCAGCAATCACCTTGTACGCACCAATGGTCTCTGCGCGGTCCAAGAACTCGCCAGTCTTCGACAGCAACTGCTGACGGTGCAAATTCTCAATCTCTTTTTCAGCAGCTCGGAGCCGCTCTGTGAGCTGCGCAATGCGCTCCGGCAGCTGGCCTGTTGGAGTCTTGAGCTCGGCAGCGAGCCCCGAGGCCAGTGCAGCTTCTTTCGAAAAGTACTGGAAGGAGTCCATGCCGGAGTACGCCTCGATACGGCGTGCGCCAGAGCCAACAGAAGACTCGCCGAGCACAGCAACAGGTCCAATCTGTGACGAGTGCTCAACGTGTGTACCACCGCACAGCTCAATAGAGAACGGCCCGCCGATCTCTACCACCCGCACCTGGTCACCGTAGTTCTCGCCGAATAGCGCCATCGCGCCCATTTCCTTCGCCTTTGATAGCGAAGTTTCGATGGTGTTAACCGCGAAGTCTGCGTCCACCGCCTGGTTCGTAATGGTTGCAATCTCCTGGAGCTGAGCATCAGTCAGCTGTTCGGTGTAGTTGAAGTCGAAACGCAGGTAGCCAGGCTTGTTCATCGAACCAGCCTGGACAGCGGTTGGGCCGAGCACCTGACGTAGCGCAGCGTGAATGAGGTGGGTAGCGGTATGCGCCTGTCGCGCCCCATGACGCCACTTCTCATCAACTTCAGCTTGTACCTGATCGCCGAGGCCAATGCCGCCATGTTCCACGGTTGCCTTGTGCACCCACAGTTTCTTGCCGATCTTCTGCACGTCGTGAACTTGCAACATCGTATCGCCAACGCGAATCAGACCGCGGTCGGCCATCTGGCCACCGGCTTCGGCGTACATCGGAGTGACGTCGAGAATAACCTCGACCTCATCGCCTTCCGCAGCCTCGTTCACCTTGTCACCGTCGCGGACGAGACCGAGGACTCGGGCATCATGCTCAAGTTCTGAATAGCCCACAAACTCGGTCGGGTGGTTGTCCACCCACTCCCGATAGAGCGATTCATCAACGTTACGGTGCTTCTTCGCTTTATTGTCAGCCTTCGCCCGAGCTCGCTGCTCCTGCATGGCGGAGTTAAATGCGTCCATATCGACGTCAAGTCCGGCCTCATGCGCCATCTCCAACGTCAAGTCAATTGGGAAACCGTACGTGTCGTGGAGTTCGAATGCCTGCTGGCCAGGCAGAGTCTTCGCTCCGGATGCACGCAGTTGCTCGACTGTTTCGTCGAATCGGTGTGTACCGGATTCGAGGGTCTTCAAGAAGGCACGCTCTTCAGCCAAAGCAACCCGCAGGATACGTTCCCGGTTCTTCGCGATCTCCGGGAACGACGGCGTCATTGTATCCATAATGGTGTTCATGAAGACCTCAAGCACGTTCCCAGTTGCGCCTAGAAGACGTGCAGAGCGAACAATTCGGCGCAGCAAGCGGCGCAGAATGTAACCGCGCCCCTCGTTCGACGGCGTAACACCGTCGAGAATGATCATCATGCCTGTACGCGAGTGGTCCGCAATCACGCGGAACCTTACATCATCTTCGTGCACTCCTGCGTCGTACTTAGTGCCGGTAAGCTCAACTGCCGCGTCAATAACCGGCCGGAGCAGATCTGTTTCATACACATTGTCGACGCCCTGCAGCAGGCAGGCAACGCGTTCGATGCCTAGCCCGGTATCGATGTTCTTCTTTGGCAACTCTCCGACGAGCTCAAAGTTGCCCTTCTTGTCGCCCTCACCGCGAATCGACTCCATGAAGACCAAGTTCCAGATCTCCATGTAGCGGTTATCGTCAGCGATTGGCCCGCCCTCTTTACCGTATTCAGGGCCACGGTCATAGTAGATCTCCGAGCACGGACCACATGGCCCAGGAATACCCATGGACCAGAAGTTGTCCTCCATGCCCATTCGCTGGATATGCGACGGATCTACCCCGATCTTGTTTTCCCAAATCGAAGCAGCCTCGTCGTCATCCAGATACACCGTCACCCACAGCCGCTCTGGGTCGAGGCCGTAACCGCCATCCTCTACGCTGCCCGTCAGCAGCTCCCATGCGTGAGTAATCGCGCCTTCCTTGAAATACTGGCCGAAGGAGAAGTTGCCGGCCATCTGGAAAAACGTATTGTGGCGAGTCGTGATACCTACTTCTTCAATATCAAGCGTTCTCACGCACTTTTGAATCGAAGTCGCTTTCCCATGTTCAAAGGGAGGGTTCTGTTGGCCAAGAAAATACGGCTTGAACGGAACCATGCCCGCATTCACGAACAGCAGTGTCGGATCGTCCAAGATAAGCGATGCGCTCGGAACTGATGTATGTCCTGCACGAACGAAGTGCTGCGTAAAGCGCTCACGAATCTCATGGGTTTGCACGGAGTAGTTTCCTTTCAAGTTCGAATCAATCTCGAACTACTCTACCCCTCAACCACGTACTAACCTACGCAGCCTACCCAAGAACCCGGAAATTCTTCGCTCGTCACCGTGGTCCGTTGGTGTGTAGTAGACCGCATCCTCTAAGCCGTCGGGAATGTACTGTTGTTGTACTACTCCCTTCGGGTCATCATGCGGGTAGACATAACCGACTGCATTGCCCATCGCTTTCGCGCCCTCATAATGCCCGTCCCGTAAATGCGCTGGAACCGGGCCGATCTTTCCCGCGCGCACGTCCTCCTGGGCGCGCGTAATCGCCTGAATCACTGCTGGCGATTTTGGCGCGGTAGCCAAATGAATCGTCGCTTGTGCAAGTGTCAGTCGACCCTCAGGCATCCCGATCAGCTGTACCGCCTGCGCTGCGGCAACTGCAGTTTGCAACGCTGATGGATCGGCCATACCAATGTCCTCCGAAGCATGAATGACCAGCCTGCGCGCTATAAAGCGAGGATCCTCACCAGCTTCAATCATCCGTGCCAAATAGTGCAACGCTGCGTCGACATCTGACCCTCGAATCGACTTGATGAATGCGGAAACTACGTCGTAGTGCTGGTCGCCGTCCCGGTCGTAACGCACCACCGCACGGTTCACGCTTTCCCTCACGACATCAAGAGTGATTGTCTCCCCCGGTTCGACTGATGCTGCAGCTGCCTCCAAGTACGTCAAACTGCGGCGTGCATCTCCACCCGCCAAGGCTATGAGTTGTGCTCGCGCATCGTCGGCAAGCTTCACGGAACCCGCGAGCCCACGTTCGTCTTGTATCGCTCGATCAATCACCACGCCGAGGTCTTCAGCCGATAAGGATTCAAGTTTCAGAAGCAACGAGCGTGAAAGCAGCGGGGCTACCACGCTAAATGAGGGATTCTCCGTCGTAGCCGCTACAAGCAACACCGTGCGATTCTCGACGGCAGCTAACAGCGCATCCTGCTGAGTCTTAGAAAACCGATGAACCTCGTCAATAAACAGGACCGTGCTCTCACCCGAGATCAAATCTCTACGCGCTGTATCGATGACCGCGCGGATCTCCTTCACCCCTGAAGACAGTGCAGAAAGACCAACGAAGTTTTGCCCCATTGTTTTAGCGATCAACGAAGCGATGGTTGTTTTACCAGTACCGGGTGGACCGTAAAGTATCACTGAGGCTGCACCCGATCCTTCTACAAGTCGGCGTAGAGGTTTGCCCTCGGAAAGAAGGTGTTGCTGCCCAGCAACTTCATCCAAACTCTGAGGGCGCATTCGGGCAGCGAGGGGTGCACCGTGACCTGCTGCAAAAAAGTCTGAGCCACGTTGTGCGCCACCATCATTGGCAGTCTGCTGGCCACTAGTCGGTAAGGAGTTACCGAATAGATCACCCTGCGACATGTTTACTCTCCTCAAAAACTACCGCTCAGTCCCGGCAGGCCGACCACCTGTGAGAAAAGCCGGAGCCCCAACAACCTACACGGTTGCCGACGCTCCGGCACGCGTTTGTTTCATTGCGCCGGCTCATCCGTGCGCAATGTCGACGCTACTTCTTCGGCTTAAAATCAACGCCAGTCTCTTTACGCTGCTCGTCTGGAATAGGCGCAGGCGCATCCGTCAGTGGGTCTACGCCGCCGCCGGACTTCGGGAAGGCAATGACGTCACGAATGGAGTCAAACCCGCCAAGCAAGGACACAATGCGGTCCCAGCCGAATGCGATGCCGCCGTGCGGTGGCGCACCGTAAGCAAATGCCTCAAGCAGGAAGCCAAACTTCTCCTTGGCTTCTTCCTCGGTGATGCCCATGACTTCGAAGACACGCTGCTGGACGTCTCTCTCGTGAATACGAATGGATCCGCCACCGATTTCGTTGCCGTTGCAGACAATGTCGTATGCGTATGCCAGAGCTTCGCCTGGGTTCTTCTCGAAGTCTGCCTTGAATTCTGGCTTCGGCGAGGTAAACGCGTGGTGCACAGCGGTCCACTTCGAGTGGCCAAGCGCAACGTCTCCGGAGGCTGTCGCGTCAGCGGACGGCTCGAACATAGGAGCATCAACCACCCAAGTAAACGCCCAATCGCCTTCCTTAATCAGGCCAAGCTTGCGAGCGATTTCCCCTCGCGCTGCGCCGAGCAATGCACGTGCACTCTTCGCGTCACCTGCTGCGAAGAAGATGCAGTCGCCAGGCTTCGCACCAACGTGTGCTGCAATGCCGGCCTTCTCTTCCTCGGTGATGTTCTTCGCAACAGGACCACCGAGCTCGCCGTCCTCCTGCACCAAGATGTACGCCAGGCCCTTCGCGCCACGCTGCTTTGCCCAATCTTGCCAGGCATCAAGCTGACGGCGGGGCTGCGAAGCGCCACCATCCATGACAACGGCACCGACGTAGTCATTCTGGAAGACGCGGAAGGTCGTGTCCTTGAAAAACTCAGTGCAGTCCACCAGCTGAATATCGAAACGAAGGTCCGGCTTGTCCGAGCCGTACTTCTCCATCGCGTCTTTGTATGTCATGCGCGGGATCGGAGTAGAGACCTCGTAGCCGATCAGCTTCCACAACTCAACAACGATCTGCTCCGCGAGAGCGATGATGTCGTCCTGGTCGATAAAGCTGGCCTCGATATCGAGCTGTGTGAACTCCGGCTGACGGTCCGCACGGAAGTCTTCGTCGCGGTAGCAGCGCGCGATCTGGTAGTAGCGTTCCATGCCGCTGACCATCAAAAGCTGTTTGAACAGCTGTGGCGACTGCGGCAATGCGTACCAGGTACCAGGGCGCAAACGGGCCGGCACCAGGAAATCACGCGCACCTTCAGGGGTAGAACGGGTCAACGTTGGCGTTTCAATTTCCGTGAAATCATTCGCATCCAACACCTTACGTGCTGCGCGATTCGCCGCTGCGCGGAGGCGAAGTGCTGCGGCCTGTCGCTCGCGACGAAGGTCAAGGTAGCGGTACTTCAAGCGAGTCTCTTCGCCTACCTCGTTCGAGGAGGCGTCCTCAATCTGGAACGGCAGCGCAGCAGCCTTGTTGAGCACCTTCAGCTCAGAAACGTTGACCTCGATCTCACCCGACGCCAGGTTCGGGTTAGCCGAGCCCTCTGGGCGTGGTTCAACAACACCAGTTACCTGAATGCAGTACTCGCTACGCAAATCGTGCGCAGCTTCAGCGACTTCCGAATCCCTAAAAACCACCTGCGCGTAGCCAGAGCGGTCACGCAAGTCGATAAAAATAACGCCACCGTGGTCGCGCCTACGGCCTACCCAACCTGCCAGCGTGACGGTTTGTCCTTCAAGGTCTTTGCGGAGCTCGCCCGCGAGATGAGTGCGCAGCACAGTCTGTTCCACGTCCTTCCACGTGAGGTACAACATTAACTGTTGAAAGTGTACCCCCTTTGTCTCGCATGCGAAGGGACGGGTCCGAAGACCGTACCAATTCCCCATAAACGCCTGTGTCTATGGCATGCTTGTCCCATGACGTTTAACAGCAACTATCAGCGCGGAAGTGGCTACGCGAAGACTGGTTCAGGTGGGCGGCGTGGCGTCCCAATCGCCGCAGGCGGTGGTATTGGTGGACTTGTACTCATAGTCCTCTTTATTGCACTGGGCGGAAATCCGGCTGATCTCATCGAGCAATCTCCATCCGGCACAGAGCCGGATTCGAGCTACTCCTTGGAGCATTGCAACGAGGACAACGCTGCAAACAAATACGACGACTGCCGGGTCGAGGCAGCCGGCGTATCCGTCAACGGTGTTTGGAAAACGCTTTTGCCAGAGCAAGCTGGCCTTGACTACACCGAACCAGGCCTCACCTTGTTCCGGGACGCGACGCAGACTGGCTGCGGGTACGCTTCCTCAGCTACCGGTCCTTTCTATTGCCCCGCCGACCAAACAGCGTACTTTGACACCACGTTTTTTGAGCAGCTCAATGCACTCGGCGGGAACGACGCCCCGTTCACGCAAATGTATGTGACGGCTCACGAGTTTGGACACCACGTGCAGCAGATTGAGGGCACCCTCGGTCTCAGCAACTATAACGATCCTGGTGAGCATTCTGCTGCCGTAGCCATCGAAATGCAGGCCGACTGCTACGCGGGTATCTGGGCACATTACGCGGACAAGGGTGACAACGCGTTGCTTGAGCCGCTTACTGAAGACGACGTCCTGGCTGCAATTGAGACCGCACAGGCTATCGGAGACGACAACATCCAACGCCGCTCGGGCGGCGACGTCAACCCTGATACCTGGACACATGGTTCTTCTGAGCAGCGAAAGACTGCGTTTATGTCCGGGTACAGGACCGGCAAAATGTCCGCCTGCGACACTCTCAACCGTGGCGTCTACAACAGCTAAATCTTTCTGGTGATGTAACATCGCGCGCATGTCACACAATGCAGTCAGCGTCGTTGATTTGTTCAGCATCGGAATCGGCCCATCGTCTTCTCATACGGTGGGCCCTATGCGTGCCGCGCTTGCATTTATCGAGGATTTGAGTGAAGCGCCCGCCGCAGTCAAGGTTGAGCTGCGAGGCTCCTTGGCGGCAACGGGTGTGGGCCACGGAACCGACCGAGCTGTGCTACTGGGACTTGTCGGTTATACCCCACTTACTACTTCTGCGGACACCCGGCCGCTTCCTGGTGAGCTCATTCCAGAACGAGGGCACATCCAAGGTCCAGAGCGTGAACTCGACTATGAAGTCGCGATGAACCCGGTGCCCGTCGCTAAGCACCCAAACTGCCTGATTTTCGATGCGTGGAACACCGAGGGCGTGCGCATCGCTTCCCGTAAAGAGTACTACTCCGTTGGCGGTGGTTTTATCCTCGACCGCACGCAGATGGAAGCAAACCGCGACCAGGCGGGCGTCGCCACCGTACGCGATGCGGTTAACGTCCCCTACCCATTTTCCGATGGTGCGTCCCTAATGCGCCAGTGCGAAACTCATCAGCTATCTATCGCAGAACTCATGCGTGCGAACGAAGAAGCGATACACGGCAAGGACGTCCTGGATGCTCACCTCGACGCGGTCTGGGACACCATGCAAGAGTGCGTCGCCCACGGCCTAAAAACGGAAGGTGAGCTTCCAGGTGGACTATCAGTTCGTCGCCGCGCTCCTCGGCTACATCGCTTATTGACGGCCGAATACGAGGCCTCCGCATCTCGCGGCCTTGACGCGATGGAATGGGTCAACTTGTACGCTCTCGCTGTCAATGAGGAAAACGCCGCGCACGGGCGCATCGTGACCGCCCCGACGAATGGTGCGGCGGGGATTATCCCGGCCGTCATGCACTACTGCCGGGATTTTACCGACGACTTCGACCGGGATGCTGCGCATCAGTTCCTGCTGACCGCTGGAGCGATCGGCGCCATCATTAAGACGAACGCCTCCATTTCCGGTGCCGAAGTTGGGTGTCAGGGCGAGGTAGGGTCCGCATCGTCCATGGCCGCAGCCGGTATGTGCGCAATTCTGGGCGGCACTCCGCAGCAGATAGAGAACGCTGCCGAGATTGGCCTCGAGCACAACCTCGGACTCACATGTGATCCAGTGGCTGGCCTTGTGCAGATTCCTTGCATAGAACGAAATGCCATCGGAGCGGTGAAATCAATCAACGCGGCCCGCCTAGCCAAGCTTGGTGATGGAACCAATAAAGTCACGCTCGATGATGTAGTAGAAACGATGGCAGCGACAGGCCACGACATGATGAGCAAGTACAAAGAGACGTCAATGGGAGGCCTCGCTGTACAGCTTGGCCTCCCGGTCAACATCACTGAGTGCTAAATCAGGCTAGCTCACTGCCTGAATAATGGCCGTAGCCTGAAGCGGAACGGCAACTTGTTCGTGGCTCTCCAGATTCTTGACCGCCACTTCCCCGTTCGCCAGCTCCTGGTCCCCGAGCACGAGAGCAAAGCGCGCACCCGCCCGGTCAGCGCCTTTCATTGCGCCTTTCAAACCGCGACCACCGTACGCCATGTCAGCTGAAATTCCTGCGGCACGGAGCTCGTCGATAAGCGAGCTCATCTTGCGGCGAGCCTCCTCACCGATTGCTACGCCGAACACCTCGACGCGACGATCCAGATTCGGGAGCGCCACCTCCTCAGCCTCCAACGCGAGCACTGTCCTATCAACGCCAAGCCCGAATCCGATGCCTGACAGATCTTGGCCACCGATCTGCGCCATCAAGCCATCGTAACGTCCACCTCCGCCAATTCCCGACTGAGCCCCAAGACCATCGTGCACAAACTCGAAAGTAGTCTTTGTGTAGTAGTCAAGGCCTCGCACCATCCGCGGGTTAATCACAAACGGAACCCCCATATCCTTCAGCGTCCCGGTAACAGTCTCGAAGTGCTCGCGAGACGCATCTGAGAGGTGGTCCAGCATCAACGGCGCATCGGCTAGAAGCTCCTGTACCTCCGGACGCTTGTCGTCCAGAACACGAAGCGGATTGATTTCCACGCGGTGCTGCGTCTCCTCGTCTAACGGGAGCTTCTTGAGGAAAGCTTGGAGCTTTTCCCGGTATGCGGGCCTGCAGGTGTGATCGCCAAGGCTTGTCAGCTCGAGGCGAAAGCCTTTCAACCCAACGCTCCGGTAGCAACGATCTGCAAGTGCGATAATCTCCGCATCAAGCAAGGGGTCGTCGACGCCAATTGCCTCGACACCAACTTGCTGCAGCTGGCGGTACCTGCCAGCTTGCGGACGCTCGTATCTGAAAAACGGACCGGCGTAGTTCAGTTTCACCGGCAGATAACCCCTGTCAAGGTTGTGTTGGATCACTGCACGCATGACGCCTGCAGTCCCCTCTGGACGCAAGGTCACAGAACGCCCGCCACGGTCGGCAAACGTGTACATTTCCTTCGACACAACATCGGTAGATTCACCGACACCACGGGCGAAAAGAGTTGTGTCTTCGAAAACCGGAAGCTCGATGTGTTGGAAACCCGCAACATGCGCCTGTCGCACGAACTCATCGCGGACATAAAGGAACTTCGACGACGCCGGGGGCACGTACTCCTGCACTCCCTTTGGAACGCTCAGTGCCTTGAACTTTTCTTTTTGGGGTTTCTTCGTATCACTCACGGGGACTGAGTCTAGCTGTTCTCAGTCGCTACCGCAGCCATGGCTACTGATTACGAGCCTCAAGGAGAAACGGGTTCGTGGTTCGTTCGTGCGCCATGGTTGTACCGGGTCCGTGTCCAGGCAACAACGTTGTCTCGTCAGGAATCGCCCAAACCGGTCCACACAAAGAGGTTTTCATTGCCCCTGGATCGGAGTGTGGCAAGTCAGTCCGGCCGACGGACCCCGCGAACAGCACGTCGCCTGAAAACATGACGTCGCCCATCTGATAGAGGACACTGCCGGGAGAATGGCCTGGAGTATGAGTTACATCAACCCTAAAACTGGCGATTTCAAGTGGCCCATCTGCGTCAAACGTGCGGAGGTCCGATACGGTCTCCATCGAAGCGGCGTCGAAAAGCTCGAGTGTTGAGGTAGGAAGGCCGCGTCCATGATCAAGCATGAACGCGTCCGCTGCGTGGATAAATACGGGAACCTGGTACCTCGCAACATCTCTCGTATGGTCAATATGGCCGTGGGTAAGAAAGATGGCCACAAGTTGCAGCCCCTCTTCCTTGAGAAACGCAGAAACGACCTGATGCGTTCCCATGCCGGCATCGACGAGGCAGGCTAGCTTCGCAGAATCATCGATGATGACGTAGCAGTTCGTCTGAAACGGTCCCGACGTAAAACCTAAGATTCGCAATGCCTACCTCGCTGTCTACCTAAACCTCTCCGATTAGGAAAGGGCCTGTTCAGCAGCCGAGTAGTCGGGCTCGTTGGTGATCTCCTCGACCAGCTCGACGTGCACCACGCGATGATCGGCGTCGGTCACAATGACCGCGCGTGCAAGCAATTCCTTGAGCGGCGTTCCGTCAAGCGTGAGGCCGAACGCCGTGCCGAAATCAGAGCGGAATGCAGAGAGCGCCTCCACATTCTCGATGCCCTCTGCCGCGCAGAAACGCTGCTGAGCAAATGGCAAGTCCTTGGAGATACAAAGCACTGCAGTGTTTTCTGCAGATCCCGCGAGCTCATTAAACGCTCGCACAGACTTTGCACACACGTCAGTGTCTAGTGATGGAAAAACGTTAAGGACCAGGCGCTTCCCCTCGTACTCGGACAACTTCTTTTCAGAAAGATCGCCCGCGACTAGCACGGCGTCAGGAAGGGCGTCGCCTACCTTAGGAAGAGATCCAGATGTTTGCGATTCATTACCTTGAAAAAATACCTTTGCCATGTCCACGACCCTACATGAACTATCGGAAGCGAGCAGTCGCAAAAAACACAGCAAAATACGACAGGTACAGTTACACCTGCTAATATTTCCCAGTCAACTAGTCAGAATAGAGGTACTACGGTGAGCAATAAAGAGCGCGGTCAAGAAGCCCTTAAACATCTGGAGCGTGAATTGAATTCACGCGATCGAAAGCAGAACTCAAAGCCCTGGTCGATCGCGGCGCTTTCCGCAGTTGTAATCGTGGCGCTAGGCGGCGGCATCTACTTCCTAGCGAACCAGGACGGCGACAGCACCAACGAAGCTCAAAGCTCGGCTGAAGAAACCACCGCCCCAAGCGAATTCGACGCCAACAACTACGAGGCAATCGCGACGAAGCGTGCCGAAGCACTCCCCGCCTCAGTCTCGTGTGAATACACCCCCGATACAGCACAGGGTGACAAGAAAGCAGACCTGCCGAAGACCGACAACGTCTCTACGACAGGGACCGTCAACGTCGAGCTCGACACCAGTGCAGGGCCGATTGGCATGGAGCTCGACCGCTCTGTCTCGCCGTGCACTGTGAATGCGATCGAACACCTCGCCTCTGCTGGCTACTTCAACGATACCGTCTGTCACCGGCTCACCGATGGCGACGGCCTTAAAGTACTGCAGTGCGGTGACCCAACCGGCGTAGGCAGCGGTGGTCCTGGCTTCCAGTTCGCAAATGAGTTCCCGACTGACGAAGCGCTCAAGGCTCTCTCGGACACGCCTGCCCCGGAAGGCATATCTCCAGAAGAAGCAGAGCAGATGAAACAAATGGAGCTCCAGCAGAACCCTCAGAAGTACGCGCGCGGCACCATCGCTATGGCGAACGCCGGTTTGGATACCAATGGGTCCCAGTTCTTCCTGAACTACGGTGATTCAGTGCTGCCTCCGCTGTACACCTACTTCGGTCAAATCTCTGAAGAAGGTTTGAACACCCTTGACAAGATTGCTGAAAAGGGCGTCGAAGGCGGCGGCCAAGACGGCGCACCAGCCGAAGAGGTACGCATCAAATCGGCAACCGTAAAGTAACTACACAGTTGCCTCTCAGCTGCACAGGAGCAGTTTTCAGTCTATTCAAAGTCTTGCAAAACGTCTGATAGCCAACTAGAGTTTGCACTCGTACATTTGTCAATCCCGTCAGATTGGAAAATTCATGAACTTCCGTAAAAGTATTCTTGCAGCAGCCACTGCTGTAGCTGTCGCAACTTCTGGCGTTGCTGCTGCTGAGGCTGCAGAAAGCACCACCCCAACCACCACGGCCAAGCCAGCTTCGAACACCAAGACTGAGAAGGCCCCGACGGTGAAGAACACCACCTCCAAGAAGTCCACCACGAAGCAGGCTCCTAAGGATCAGTCGAGCGACGAGGGCTCCTCCGTCAAGGACATGTCCCCATCTGAAATCCGTGACTGGATCGCAGTGTTCACCGCCGTCATCGGTGCGCTCGGTACCCTGTTCGCATTCCTGGACAAGTACCTGCGCAAGTAGACCGCTGGCTAGGTGCCACACTGGCATCTCCCACTAGCGCACCCAAGTGGGGTAACCCGTGATCGGGTTACCCCACTTTTCTATACACCGACGCGGTAGACGTCGAATACCCCTTCAACATTCCGGATCAGATTCATCACAGAAGCGAGCTGCTTCGTATCCGAAACCTGGAAGCTGAATCGAATCGTGGCAATACGGTCTTCCTTCGCTTGTGAGGAAAGCGATAGAATCGCCAATTTTTGTTCAGACATTACCCCCGTGAGTTCCGCGAGGAGGCCGTGCCGGTCAAGAGCTTCCACCTGAACGGTCACGATAGAGGTACCCGCAGAGCCGCCAGCGCCGGACCACGAAACCTCGATCAACCGCTCTGGCTCTTGCCTGAGCTTGTTCGCGTTGGTGCAATCTGTGCGGTGCACCGAAACCCCTCCACCGCGGGTTACGAACCCGAAGATATCGTCGCCAGGAACCGGCTGGCAGCAGTTGGCAAATTTGGCCATTACATCCGGGCTGCCCTGCACCAAGACTACAGGGCCATCGCCCGAGGGTTCTGGTCGGATGATCTTTGAATGGGGCGTCCGATCCGCCAGAAGATCTGCGGCGTCTTCGACGTCACCAAACTGGTCGACCAGCATTTTTGCAACATGCCGGGACGAAACATTCCCAGCGCCGATAGCCGTGTACAGGGCATCTACATCGGAGTAACGCAGTCTGCGTGCAATATCACGCATTGACTCAGGCGTAAATAGCCGGTGAAGTGGAAGTCCGCTCCGCTGTACTTCCGCTGCCAGCGCATCGCGTCCGACTTCGAGGTGTTCCTCGCGCCGTTCTTTCGCGAACCACTGACGCACCTTTGTTTTCGCACGCGGTGAAACAATAAAGTCTTGCCAGTCACGAGAAGGCCCGGCATTTGGGTCCTTCGAGGTAAAAACCTCGACGCGGTCACCATTTTGCAGCTGTGACTCCAGAGCAACCAGTTTGCCGTTAACTTTTGCCCCCACGCATCGGTGGCCTACCTCAGTGTGCACCGCGTAGGCAAAGTCCACAGGCGTCGAACCGGCAGGAAGGTTGATAACATCGCCGTGTGGCGTGAAGACGAAAATCTGCTTGCTTGTCAGGTCGTAGCGCAGTGAATCAAGAAACTCATTTGGGTCTGAAGCTTCCTTTTGCCAGTCAAGCAGTTGGCGCATCCACGCCATCTGATCTACTTCAGCCTGATCTCCCTTATGCGATCCTTTCGTCTCTTTGTACCGCCAGTGAGCTGCAACACCGAACTCGGCGTTGTAGTGCATCTCGTGCGTACGTACCTGTACTTCGAGAGCTCGCCCGCTGTTCGTCATCACCGTCGTGTGCAGCGACTGATACACACCGAATCGCGGATTCGAAATATAGTCCTTAAATCGGCCCGGCATTGCAGAATACATAGCATGGACGACGCCGACCGCTGCGTAACAGTCGTGGAGATTATCGACGAGCACGCGAACGCCAACGAGGTCGAAGATTTCGTCGAACTCGTGGCCTCGAACAACCATTTTTTGGTAGATGGACCAATAGTGCTTCGGCCTCCCCATCACCTCTGCGTCGATCCCGTTTTTCTTCAGTTCGGTTTGCAGCTCACGAATAATCTCTGCAAGAGCTCTGTCCCGCGAGGGCGCTCGGTCAGCAACTAACCGCACGATTTCTTCGTATTTCTTCGGGTAGAGGATCGCGAACGCGAGATCTTCAAGCTCCCATTTCACTGTCGCCATCCCGAGGCGGTGTGCAAGCGGTGCAATCACATCAAGGGTTTCGCGCGCCTTCTTCGCTTGCTTCTCAGGAGGAAGAAAGCGCATCGTGCGCATGTTGTGGAGCCTATCCGCAACTTTAATCACAAGTACCCGGGGATCCTCCGCCATGGCAACGATCATTTTCCGGATCGTTTCTGCCTCTGCCGACGCCCCAAGCGCAACCTTGTCTAACTTCGTTACGCCATCGACGATTCGTGCCACCTCAGGCCCGAAGTCGGCCGTAAGTTCATCCAGGGTGTAGTCAGTGTCCTCAACGGTGTCATGCAACAGTGCTGCCACCAACGTTGTGGTGTCCATACCAATTTCACCACAGATCGTGGCTACGGCAAGCGGGTGCGTAATATATGGGTCGCCTGATTTCCGGAACACGCCATCGTGAAGCTGCTCAGCCGTCTCATAGGCACGATTCAATAATGCGACGTCGCACTTCGGATGGTGCCGTCGATGAATCGATAACAGCGGGTCCAGGACCGGATTGCTACGGACCCGCGCACCGCCAGTGAGCGAACGAGCAAGTATTGCGGACACACTTCGCATCGAGGGTGTATTCCTCTTCGGTGCTTTCTCTTGAGTCACAGTCCGCCTCCAAACTCTCCTATTGGTCGAGCACTACCACGGGAACATCTCCTAAGCGGCTTCTACCGTCCAGTCCTTGTACCTCGAGCATTACTACGTAACCAACAACGCTACCACCTGCGCGTTGGATTAAATCGGTTGCTGCGGAAAGAGTTCCGCCAGTAGCAAGCACATCGTCAACGAGAACGACCTTCTTCCCGTCCAGGTCAATTCCCGACGCCGGGATTTCCAAAGCTGCAGTGCTGTACTCGGTTTTGTATTCCTGTGTAATCACCGGCGGAGGGAGCTTCCCCTTCTTACGGATAGCGAGGATGCCTACGCCCATTTCGTATGCAACAGCTGAGCCCAGGAGAAAACCACGGGCATCCAGGCCACCAACAAGGTCTGCTCCAAGATTCTCAGATACACGCGCCATTTCTTTGATAACAACCCGCAAGGCATGCGCATCTGCAAGCACCGGTGTGAGGTCTTCAAACAACACGCCCTTTTCGGGAAAATCTGGTACTTTACGGATCTTTTCTCGAAGCGCTTCCTTTGCGCTTTCAAACGTGTCCTTCGAATCGCCCATGGGTTTCTCCTTGGATAGCTTTATTTCTTTACTCATCAACGGACCATCGATCCATATTCCAGCCAATTCCCGACAAGCCTGTGTACATAACAACGTTTTCAACTCGCTGATCAATCGCGAACGAGCGAGGCTGTGCTGAAAGTGGCAGAATCGGAATCTCCCGCCAAAGCCAATTCTCTTGACTCCGCAATGCGTCGAGTTCCTGCACCCGATTGTTCGCAGCTGGGTACTCAACTTGAGAATCGATTGGCATCAAAAGCGCATCGACGGTGCCCTCTTTCTCTACGATCTGGCCTTGTTCGTCCATGGCATAGCCCGGCAACTCGGCCAACGTCGCTAGATTCTCCGACTGGTCGAGAACTTCAATACCCGCCGGTTCGCACTGTGCTCGGATCGTCTGAATCATTGCGGAGATCCGTGCCGACCGCATCGGCGTCGAGATCCGTAGAACACTGCCACTTGCTGCACGTGCCTTTTCGACGTCATACTCAGTTGCCGTCTCACCGACACTTTCAATTTTCGACGCCAGCGGGTCACTATGCGCAACTACTTGTACTGGAGCAGCTGCAACCTCTAGGCCCGACATCTTCGAGGAAGTTTGTGCGACTTCAGACGGATTCACACAGTGAGCAAGCGCCCTGCGCCGTTCTGGTTCTGCCCAGGGACCTGACTTGGCCATGACCAACGCGTCAGTGAGTTCCCCAACAACGCTGGTCACATCAACTGGTTCTCTCTCTGCGTTTACGTCGTACCAGTCTGGTGATGGTTCTTCGAGGTTGCCAATTTTCAATCCGCCGGAGGCAACTAGTTCACCGGAATCTGCATTCCCCGGCCAGACCACGATCTTCTGCAGCGCTGGAGCATCACCGTAATAGGAATCATTAGCGACGAGGACTACTTCGCCTTCTTTGCCAACACTCTCAATCTTGTACGGTCCGAACGATACTTGAAGTTCAGGATCGTACTGCTTCAGATCAAAACCGTAACGCCAAATATCTGCGATGCTTCGAAGGCTCATTGGGTCACGTGCAGTAAGCGCATCGACGAGCTCTTCCGCCGACATTCCGACACGCGCTGCAACTGCGTGTGACGGCAAAACTGTTCCGGGTTCAAAAAGATCGCGCCAACGGGCGCCACGGTTCTCCTTCATTGTGAGAGTGAAAGTTTTTGATCCGGGTTGACATGCCAATGTATCAGCGTCGTCGAAAAGAGGCATCCAAGAATCGAAGAGCTCTGGTAGCTTCCCAGCTGTGAACGTCAACAGGTAGTCATTACACGTTACTGGGGTATTGTCGGAGAACACTGCCGCATCGGAGATGGTGTAAATCACCTGACGCCTGTCGCCGGGCAGCACTTGCGTCTCTACCAAGTCGGTATTGGGGATCATTTGTCCGTTGGGCCCCGGAACGTAAACTCCGGGGTACAAACGACCAGATAGTTCTTGCGCCAGCGTCGAGTGCCCCTCAGCGCTACCCGCGTTCACTGTGACCAGTGGTGCTTGTACCTGATAGCCAAACTCTTCGCTATTAGAGTTCGACGCTGCACCACCGTCGGAACACGCCGTTGCGAGCAACACTACAGAAAAAGCAGCAACGGCGCGTGAAAATACGCTACTCATACTTGGTTTACCTAGCGTGTCGACGGCCGCCAAGTGCTCATTGCCGGCGATTCGTCTCCATCGCTGCCTTCCACAGCACTACGAACCGGTGTATCAACGGTGCGCTTTGGCTTTACAGTGGCTTCATCGTCGTGGTCGACGATCTCACCGGCGCGGTATTTCTCTACTTCAACGTTGTGTTCCTTGTAAGCGCGCTTGCGCTCCATAAGCGTTACCAGCAGCGGAGTCGCGAGGAATAGCGAGGAGAAGATACCTTCGATGACGCCGATCAGCTGGATCAAGGCGAGATCCCGGAGTGTACCCACACCGAGCATCCAAACTGCCACAATCATCAGCGCGACGATCGGGAGTGCAGAAATGACGGAAGTAGAAATCGAGCGCATGACCGTTTGATTCACTGCCAGGTTCGCTTCTTCAGCATAGGTAGAACGACGCGAGTCCAATACACCACTAGTGTTCTCCTTCACCTTGTCGAAGACGATCACGGTGTCATAAATGGAGAAGGTCAAAACGGTAAGCAGACCGATAATCATGGCTGGGGTAATTTCCAGCCCGAAGAGGGCATAGAACCCTACGATCAGTATGCCGTCAATGATCAATGCACCCATCGCCGCGATGGCCATCTCTCGTTGCAGGCGGACAGCCACGTACACGGCTGCAGCGACGAGGAAGACCAGCATCGCCATCAACATCCGCTTCGTGATGGTGTCACCCCACGATTCGGAAACAGTCGAATCACCAATTGCGTCGGCAGACACTTCCCCTTCAGCATTCTTGGTGTGATGCTTCTCAAAGATCGCCTGCCGCGCTTGGTCGATTTGTTCCTGGCTCAGATGCTCAGCATTAATCTCAAGTGTCCGGGCATCACCGGCACCAATAATCTGAGTCAGTTCAGGAGTGACGCCAGTCGCGTCGATAAATGTCTCCTCGACTTCTTCGGCAACGAGATCGTCGGCCGGCATCGAGAGTTTGGTACCGCCTTCGAAGTCGATACCAAGGTTGAATCCACGGACCAGCATCGCAAGCAGCGAGATAACTACCAGTGCCATGGTGATCCCGTACCAGAGCTTACGGCGACCGACGAAATCGATCGCCGCATCGCCGGTATACAGACGCTCCCAACGGCCGGGCTCCTTGACTGTTGGTACGACGGAAGCAACGGTTTCAATTTGCGATGACGACATTGCTACTTCACCTCAATACTTTCCGACGCGGCTTCTGCAGCCACGCCTTGATGAGCTTCCTCGCTCACTTCCTTGTCATGCTGCGCTGCAGCAAACACTTTGGTCATACCGTTGACAGCTGGCTTCGACCAGAACCGGGACCGGGAAGCGAACACCATGAGCGGAGCAGTGACCAAGAACGTCACTAGCAGGTCAAATACGGTCGTAAGGCCCATCGTGAATGCGAAGCCCTTCACATCGCCAACCGCAAGGAAGTAAATAATGACCGCGCCGATCAGGGTCACCATGTTACCGGTAATAATTGTATCTTTCGCTCGATCCCAGCCGGAGGCAGATGCAGAGCGGAAAGTCTTGCCCTTACGAACTTCGTCCTTGATGCGTTCGTAGATGACAACGAAGGAGTCCGCAGTAGTACCAATACCAATGATCAAACCGGCGACGCCGGAGAGGTCCAGCGAGTAGCCGATCCAGCGCCCCAGCAGAACTAGCGAGCCGTAAACGAGAAGACCCGCAAAGAAAAGCGTAGCCAGGGAAATAAGACCATAGAGCCGGTAGTAGAAGAACACGAAAATTGCGACCAAAATCAGACCGACAATGCCTGCATAGAAGCCAGCCTGCAAGGATGCCAGACCAAGTGACGGCGGCACTGTCATCGCAGTTCCACCAGGTTCGCCATTCTCACCCGCGAAAGAAAGCGGCAGCGCACCGTAACGCAGGTTGTTTGCGAGGCTCTCAGCTTCCTCCTGAGTGAAGTTGCCTGTAATAGAGGTTGCGGAACCGACTGGGGTTGCGCCCTGAATGACAGGTGCGGAGATAATTTGTGAGTCCAGTGTGATCGCGATCTGCTGCCCGATCATCTCACTCGTCAGCTGCGCCCAGGTAGACGAGCCATTAAACTCGCCTGCCTGGCTGAAAGCGAAGTTGATCTCCATCTGGCTCGACTGCGGGTTGAATCCACCAGTGATCGAGCGACCAGTGTCGATCTGTTCACCGGTGAGACGCGGGCCGTCCGTATCAGTAACGCCTGCGAGCAATGGCACCTCGCCGAGGAGCAGTACCTGGCCAGATGAAGGGTCACAGGCTACAAGTGGTGCTGCTTCGTCATCGGTCCCGGCCAATGGATCAGTAGGTTGCACGGCACACAACGCGCTCAGCATCGACATAGCAACGAATTGCTGGGTAGGGTCTTCAGACTGACGAGTAGCCTTGAGCATCTCAGCTTGGTCAGCCCTGCGCTCCGAGGACTCCACAGGGCCATTCGGCTCAGGCAACGGTTTCGCATCAATAGCAGGAATCTCAACGGTTTGCCCCTGTTCGGCAACCTGCTTCTTCACCTGATCGCCAATCGCCTTGGCTTGATCCGCGGTCAAAACCCCATACCGGATCCAATCGTTCGCGGTTTTTGCGAAGACCTCACCAATCGAATCCGCGGAAGGTGCAGGCGGTTGCATAACCGGACGGAACAGCAGCTGCGAGGTCTGCCCAATATTACGTACTTCCGATGTGTCGTCGCCCGCGGCAGTGATCACTAGGGTATTGCCGTCAACGACGACAGTCGCGCCGGAAACACCCATGCCGTTCACACGCTTCTCAAGAATGTTTCGCGCTTCGTCGAGCTGATCGCGAGTTGGCTCGTCTCCCTGCGGAACGAGGGTCACGCGAGTACCGCCCTGCAGGTCGATACCAAGCTTCGGGGTTGCGGACTTATCGCCCGTGAAAAATACTAATGAGTACACGCCAATGACGATGAGCGCAAAAAGCGCCAGCGCGCGCGCAGGCCACTTCCGCTTTGATCTCAACTCGCCGGAACGCTGAGTGTTCTTGGACACCGAGCTAACTCCTCTATTTCTACGTTATTTCACTGCCACACCCCGCTTTGCCCGAAACTTTGGGTAAAGCGGGGTGTGGTGCACATCGATTTATCGTACGTCATCAACTGTCATATCGGTAAAGACAGCTAGACAGCATTTGCCGTAACGCTGAGATGGACTATTCCGGACGTTGTTCCGAATCGTCTACTGTAGGTTCCTGAACCGCGGACTCGACCGCCTCTCGCTTCATAATTCCGGCGGTCTCCATCTTGACGACAACACCAGGGGCAATTTCAATTCGAAGCGTAGCGTTATCTGCGTCAACAACGTCTCCATGAAGGCCAGAAACCGTCACAACATGGTCACCGGGCTGAATAGAGGACTGCATCTCCTGTACCTGTTGCTGACGCTTCTTCTGGCTTCGCATCATCAAGATTGACGGAAGCATGAACACCAATAGGACGAGCAAAATAAGGATGATTTCCATAGCTCTATATTGACATACTCCCAATTATGTTGAAACGAGTGCCTGTCCTGGAGCATCCGGTGGCGGATCAATTCCAAGGTGCTGCCAGGCAGCCGCCGTAGCAACGCGGCCACGACCAGTTCGTGCCATCAATCCTGCTCGCACCAGGTAAGGCTCGCATACTTCTTCGACTGTAGACGGTTCCTCCCCTACAGCAATTGCCAGTGTATTGACGCCAACAGGTCCCCCACCGTGGCCACGAATGAGCGAATTCAGGACCGCTCTGTCGAGCCGATCAAGCCCGAGGTCGTCAACGTCAAACACCTCCAGCGCAGCACGCGCCGCCTGAATATCGATTCGTCCGCTGCCATGCACATCTGCCCAATCACGAACACGTCGCAGCAATCTATTCGCAATACGCGGAGTTCCCCGTGAACGTGAAGCGATTTCGACTGCTGCGTCCTTGTCGATCTCAACTTGCAAGATCTTCGCAGCACGTTCGACCACGTGCCTCAAGTCAGTAACCTCGTAAAACTCCATCTGTGCCGTAAAACCGAAACGATCCCGCAACGGACCAGTGAGCATACCAGCGCGAGTCGTTGCACCGACCAGGGTGAACGGTGGAATCTCAAGTGGAATTGACGTCGCCCCGGGCCCCTTTCCAACAATGACGTCAATACGGAAGTCCTCCATTGCCATATACAGCATTTCCTCCGCAGGCCGTGCAATACGGTGAATCTCATCGATAAAGAGGACATCGCCTTCCATAAGATTCGAAAGCATCGCAGCGAGGTCACCAGCACGTTCAAGCGCAGGGCCAGAGGTCATCCGCAAGGAAGTTCCGAGTTCCTGCGCGATGATCATCGCCATCGTTGTCTTTCCTAGCCCTGGCGGACCGGAAAGCAAGATGTGGTCCGGTGTGACGCTGCGTTGACTAGCACCCGCGAGTACAAGACTGAGCTGCTCACGCACTTTCGGCTGTCCGATGAACTCATCAAGCGACTTCGGACGAAGAGACCTCTCAATATCGTGTTCATCACTATGCGCATTGACGCTGACGGGAGCCCCATCGGGACGTGAAAGATCATCCGGCAACTGGAATACGGTTTTTTCAACATCTGACATGAACCCCACCTACTTTTTCGATAGCGTCTTCAGCGCTTCGCGCAACAGATTCGATGGATCAGTATCCGGTTGTTCCGCAACGAGAGGTTCGACGACAGTCCGTGCACTACGCTCGGTGAATCCAAGCCCAACCAGTGCTTCTACAATCTGCTCACTGATGCCTGAGTCTGAAGCAGCCGGAGCCGTTGCTCCGTGGCTCGCTTCGCTGCCCGTTTCAAACAAGCCGACAACCTTATCTTTCAGCTCCAACACGATTCGTTCTGCCATCTTCTTACCGACGCCAGGAATTGTTTGAATCTTCTTCGCATCACCGCTGGAAATCAATTCGGCCAGTTCCCCAGGCCCAAAGACTGCCAGTGCTGCCATCGCCAGCTTTGGCCCTAGCCCACTCACGGTTTGAAGCTTGTGAAACATAGACCGCGAGTCCTCATCCGCGAACCCATACAAGGTCATACCGTCATCGCGGACCACCAGACTGGTGACTACATCCGCATGCTCACCACGAGTTAGGCGACTGAGCGTTGGTGGCGTCGCTAAAAAGCGATACCCAACGCCCCCGCAGCCAATAACAGCATGATCGAGGCCAATCGAAAGGACGTCACCGTGGAGGGAATCAATCATGAACTAGTTCTTTCTCAGTTTTTCAATAGCGGAAGCTCGGGCAAGCAACGGGGCTCGCCAGCAATGGCAAACAGCGATGGCCAACGCGTCTGCAGCATCTGCTGGCTTTGGTGGCTCGCTCAGACCAAGAATACGTGTAATCATCGTAGTCATCTGTTTCTTATCAGCACGCCCATTACCAGAAACCGACTTTTTTACCTCTGAGGGCGTATACATGTGCACTGGTATATCGCGCTCTGCAGCGGCGAGGACCATTACCCCGACGGCGTGGGCAGTATGCATCACGGTGGAAACGTTACTGCGTTCGAAAATTCGCTCCATCGCAACCACGTCGGGCTTATACTCATCCATCCAGTCGCTTACCGACTTCGAGATCCGCAATAAACGCTCCGATAGTTCCACATCGGAAGGAGTGCGCGCTACACCGACGGCAATCGGTATGACCTGACGCCCTCTCCCCGCTTGAACTACCGAAAGGCCGCATCGGGTCAAACCAGGATCTATGCCCATTACCCTCAGACCTTGGAGGTTCACCGCGCTTCCTTCCGCCGAATATTGTACTGGCACATATGTTCTACCATAGTCTGAAAAAGAACCACCACTCGCCGCAACGAATGGTGGTTGAAAAACAGACTACGCCTTACAAGTCGAGCTCGGCTGCGATCTCGTCAGGAATAGACATGTTCGAGTACACATTCTGTACATCATCAGAGTCTTCGAGGGCATCAATCAGCTTCAGATTCTTTTCAGCAGCAGATGCATCCAGTTCAACTTCCACGTCAGCACGGAAGTCCTGCTCAGAGCCCTCAACCTCGATACCGGCCTCCACTAACGCCTCGCGGACTGCGGCAAGGTCGGTCGGCTGACAGGTAACTTCAAACTCTTCGCCAAGATCGTTAACTTCTTCTGCACCAGCGTCAAGTACCGCCATCAACACATCGTCCTCGGTGAGCTCCCCTTTCGCCACCGTGACGACACCGACGCGATTGAACATGTAGCCCACAGAGCCGGTTTCACCAAGATTACCGCCGTTCCTGGTCATTGCCGTACGAACCTCAGTCGCTGCTCGATTACGGTTATCCGTCAGGCACTCGATCAACAGAGCGACACCGTTCGGGCCGTACCCCTCGTACATCACCGACTCCCAGTCAGAGCCGCCGGCTTCCTCGCCCGATCCACGCTTACGCGCACGTTCGATGTTGTCGTTCGGGACCGACGCCTTCTTCGCCTTCTTGATCATGTCATCAAGCGTCGGGTTGCCTGCTGGATCGCCGCCACCAGTGCGAGCTGCAACCTCGATATCTTTGATCAGTTTCGCCCAGAGCTTGGAACGCTTTGCGTCGTTCGCGGCCTTCTTATGTTTAGTAGTAGCCCACTTTGAGTGGCCAGACATCCGGTATCCCTTCGCTTAAAACGGTTGACTATTGGTAATTGAACGTCAACCTACTATACGCCCGAACAGGTTGAGCTGCAGAACCGCGAGCAAGGTTCAGCCGCTAAAGGGAAAGCGAAGCGAAAGCTGGCAGGGCTGCGGTCCCACCCAATCGAAGAAGCCTTACGGCGGGCCGTAGCCGTAGCGAACGAACATCCCTGACAGCGTCGTTATAAAACCGCAGTGCAATTGCCACACGAGTATCTGCAGCGTCAATATCAGCGGGAAGCATCGTCCCTTGCCTCTCGATGTGTTTCCGCATTTCTTGTTCGGACTGAAGTCGTTCCTCTACGTCAACTGGAGTCAAACGCAATGATTCGATGATCCGGCACTCCTCGCGCATTTCCGGATACAGTGCGGCAATGACAGCACAGCGTTGGTCGAGCGCAGCTTGAAGTGCGTCGCGTGAACGGTCAAGACGGATATGGAGGCGGTGTAGCCGTTGCGCAGTGAAATATGCCCAGGCAAACAGCAACGTGATTACCGCTGCGAACACCACTAGGGCAATAGTTGTCATGCGAGTGTCACCTTCTCACCAACACTTACTGCTTCGTATACAGCCATAATCTGAGCAGTCACTGTCGACCAGTCATACTGCGCGGCTCGCAGTTGCCCTCTTCTGCCCATCTCCAGGCGCAAAGCAGCGTCGTCAATCAAAGCCTGTAACGCCTTTGTCAACTCGGCAACATCACCTACAGGAAAAAGAATCCCGGCAGGGTCAGGTGATTCTGCATCACATACCAGCGAAAAGGCCTCTAGATCACTGGCCACAACAGCGCAGCCCGCAGCCATCGCTTCCACGAGAATGATGCCAAACGATTCGCCCCCAGTGTTCGGAGCGACAAATATATCCGACGCCCCCAGCAATCTCGCCTTTTCCTCCTCGCTTACGCGACCGACGAAGTTCACTCCTGGAATCTGCCGAGGCTCCCCGCTTCCGATCACCGTGAGTTCGACTCGTCCTTCAAGGTGATCGAACGCTTCAAGAAGCAGCGTTAGCCCCTTTCTTGGCTCGTCGATACGCCCCAAGAATGCGATTCGAACAGGCCCGACGGAGCTCAACGGCGCTAGCTTCCGGGCGGCTACGAACTTCCGAGTGTCCACTCCGTTCGGGATAACGATTGGATCGGCCCCGATCTGTTCAACCTGCCACCTCCGAGCAAGCTCGCTTACCGCGATACCCCCGCGGATCTTTTCCAAATATTTCCGCAAGAACGGCAGTGCAAGCTGCAAAATGCGAGACCCAGTTGTAGACGTGTGGTATGTAGCGACGATCGGCCCCGAAGCCAACATAAGCGCTGCGAGCGAATAGCTAGGAGAATTGGGCTCATGGATGTGCAATACATCAAAGTCGCCATCACACAGGAATTCGCGAGTAGTCGTAAAAACTTTAGGGCCGAACGCCAGGCGCGCGACAGAGCCGTTATACGGAATAGGTAACGAACGCCCGCCTTTCTTTACAAACTCGGGAAGAGGCGTGTCATCACGCGCAGGCCCGAGCACTTTCACTTCATGCCCTTGGCGCAAAAGTGATGCAGCTAAGTCAAGGATGTGCGCTTGAACCCCGCCTGGTTCGTCGAAAGAATACGGGCACACGATACCAATTTTCATCCCTTCGCTACCTTTTCTTCCGGTCTGCGATCCAAAACGGCTGAAGCACATGCCAGTCTTGTGGGTGCTTTTTGATTCCGCGCTCAAACCAGCCCGCAAGCTTTTCCACTTTACCTTCTACGGAATCTGCAACAATCGGCGGCGATACGCTAGTCACCCACCCATCCATGCTGCCTGAACTCTCAAAGGCATTGTGTACTGCGAGCAGTGTCGCACCGGTTTTCTCCGCTAATACTGCCGGACCGGCGGGCATTGTCGTCTGCTCTCCAAAAAAAGCTACCGGCACCCCGTGCCCACCGAGATCACGATCTGCCAACAAACAGACAATCCCTTGTTTGTACAGAGCTTCCTCGAGGAGTTGCATTGGAGGTCTCGACGCACCACGCGAAGGAATCACCTGGATTCCTAACCCACGTCGAAATTCCAAAAACGCATCGTAGAGCTCTTCGGGCTCTACCCGCTCCGCGACCGTCGAAAAGCTCCCGTATCGGTGAGCAAGCCATGCACCCGCAAGATCCCAGTTCCCCGAGTGCGGCAACGCAAGCACTACGCCCTTGCCTTGTTGAATCGCATACTCCAGATGCTCAATCCCTTGTATCGATGCAGAGAATTGCTCATGAAACCGTTCATTCGAGATTACTTTCTGCAGGCAAAAGACCTCGAGCCAATACCGCATGTATGACCGCATCGAGTTCTTCACAAGCGAACGCGTGACGTTCTCAGGTCCAACCACACGCGAGAGATTCTTACGAAGTTGCTCCGGTAACTTGCCATTGCGAGAGTAAATGTCGGCAACGAACATCATCAGACAGTAGGCGATACTGTAAGGCAGCATTGATAGCAGCTTCCACCCCATCCAGTAGCTGCGATATACGCACTCATCCTTGAACGTTTGCATGCGCGCTTCGGTCCTAGCGCGACCCAAACGTTTTAGCTCCTGCTGGCGCGGCAATCTGCCGCTTTGATGCAGGATCCTTCGCTGCAATAACGAGTCGCTGCGCAACCGTATATATCGAGCCGAAAAACAGCAGCCAAAGCCCGCATTCAATGGCGTACGGCACACCGAAGCCTTCCAATCCCAGCGCGACAAGCGCGATGAGAAGACGCTCAGGCCGCTCAACCAGCCCGCCGACAATCTTGATACCCCCGGCCTCCGCGCGCGCCTTAACGTAACTAATCACCTGGGAGAGTACTAGTACCGCAAGGCAAACTGCGACATGCGCCGGAGAAGCTTGATCTACGTACACCAGCCAGAACACGATGGCACCGAAGAGCGCTCCGTCAGTAATCCTGTCACAACTTGCGTCAAGCGTAGCTCCGAAAGCAGTCCCTCCCCCGCGGAGACGGGCCATCGTGCCATCCACCATGTCAAAAGCCGCGAAAAGACCACTCAGAATAGCTGCCAAAACAAGATGGTCAGTTGGAATGAGCACGACGGCTACCAACACAGTGAGCGCTGTTCCACCAAGCGTTGTCCAATTCGGTGTTAGACCAGCTTTAAGCAATGCAGTGGCGACCGGTTCTACGACAACAGCAGCAGGCTTTCGTCCATGAACACTGAGCATCTGCCTACTCCCCTCCAGTCTGTTGAGCCGCCACTTCTTTCCAGCTCTCTGCTAATAGTTGGCGCGTTTCACGCAGCAGCTGCGGAAGCACCTTGGTGCCAGTGATGACTGTCATAAAATTTGAGTCCCCTGCCCACCTCGGGACCACATGCACGTGTAGGTGATCTCCGATAGAGCCTCCGGAGGCCCTGCCTAAATTCATGCCAACGTTTATCGCTTCGGGGTCTGATACCGCCTTGAGAGTTTTCACTGCGAGCGTTACGAACCTCATAAGCTCGGCTGATTCCCCCGCAGTCAGGGCTTCAATCTCCGCCACCTTACGGTACGGCACGACCAAAATATGCCCAGCGTTATACGGATAAAGGTTCAGCACCGCGTAGACGGTCTCCCCTCGAGCCACGATGAGCCCCTCTTCATCGCTCATCGAAGGAATCTGCACGAAAGGATCACTTGACCCCTTCTCATCGCGTGGCGTTGACGCGATGTACTTCGAACGGTACGGCGCCCAAAGACGCTGAAGTCTGTCTGGAGTACCAACTCCAATGTCCTCATACATTTCTGAGCGCCTCTCTACTTCTACTGGTCAGCCTGGCGCTGTTCAACCAGCTCTTTCGTTGGTTGTTCGTTGAACTTTTCGTCCACCCAGTTGGTGATAAGTTCGACAGCCTCGTCGACGCCGACTCCATTAATTTGGGTGCCGTCGAGGAAGCGGAAGCTTACAGCGTTTGCCTCTACATCACGCGCGCCAGCGAGCAGCATGAACGGAACCTTGTGAGTGGTGTGCGTCCGAATCTTCTTCTGCATCCTGTCATCGGAATGGTCGACCTCAGCTCGGATGCCGCGCGCCCGCAGCTGCTGGATGATGCCGTCAAGGTGTCCAGCGAAATCGTCAGCAACGGGGATACCTACAACCTGGTGCGGTGCCAGCCAAGCCGGGAATGCACCGGCGTAGTGCTCAAGCAGCACGCCGAAGAATCGCTCAATTGATCCAAAGAGTGCACGGTGAATCATGACTGGTCGCTTCTTGCTTCCGTCTGAGGATGTGTACTCAAGATCGAAACGCTCAGGCAGGTTGAAGTCGAGCTGAACCGTGGACATCTGCCAGGTACGACCGATGGCGTCGCGAGCCTGTACGGAAATCTTTGGACCGTAGAACGCTGCACCTGCTGGGTCCGGAACAAGCTCGAGCCCAGACTTGGTAGCAACTGATTCTAGGATGCTCGTTGAACGCTCCCAGATATCATCATCACCGATGTACTTCTCGGGATCCTTGGTGGACAACTCCAGGTAGAAATCATCAAGCCCATAGTCTCTGAGCAGAGAAATAATGAACTCCAACACACTCGTCAGCTCGTCTTCAAGCTGTTCCTCGGTGCAGTAGATATGGGCATCGTCCTGAGTAAAACCGCGTGCACGAGTCAGGCCATGCACCACGCCGGACTTCTCGTAGCGGTACACGGTACCAAACTCGAATAGTCGCAGCGGCAATTCACGGTACGAGCGTCCACGTGAATCGAAGATGAGGTTGTGCATAGGGCAGTTCATAGGCTTGACGTAGTAATCGACTGCCTGTTTGGTCACATTGCCTTCGTCGTCGGTCTCGCCGTCGAGCTGCATCGGTGGGTACATGCCGTCGGCGTACCAGTCCAGGTGGCCAGATTTTTCGAAAAGCTCACCCTTCGTCAAGTGTGGGGTGTTGACGAATGAATAGCCTGCCTCGAGGTGACGCTGGCGGGAGTGTTCCTCCATCACCATCCGGATAATTCCTCCATCCGGGTGGAATACTGGCAAACCAGACCCAACTTCCTCCGGGAAGGAGAAAAGATCGAGCTCATTGCCAAGACGACGGTGGTCACGCTTCTCTGCTTCTGCAAGCATCAACATGTGCTCATCGAGCTTTTCTTTCGACTCCCAGGCGGTGCCGTAAATACGCTGCAACCCGGCGTTATTCTGGTTGCCACGCCAGTACGCAGCTGACGAACGTGTCAGTGCGAACGCCGGAATGTACTTAGTAGTTGGCACGTGAGGCCCGCGGCACAGATCGCGCCACTCGACTTCATTCGTCCGTGGATTCACATTGTCGTAGTGGGTGAGCTCTCCGTGACCGACTTCAGTAGCTTCGTCCGAGTCAGGGTCCACGTTTCCCTTGTCCTGCACGAGTTCAAGCTTGTACGGCTCATCAGCTAGGTCCTCTGCTGCCGCTTCAGCCGACGGATAGACTCCACGAACAAACTTCTGGCCCTGCTTGATGATCTTCTTCATGCGGCGCTCGAGCAGCTTCAAGTCTTCTGGTGTGAACGGTTCAGCCGCGTCGAAGTCGTAGTAGAAGCCACCCTCAATGGCTGGCCCAATTCCTAACTTCGTCCCCGGAAACTCAATCTGCACTGCTTGCGCCAACACGTGAGCACACGAGTGGCGAATCACGGACCGACCCAGCTCAGTGTTCGCGGTGACTGGAGTTACTGTGGTGTCTACATCCGGCGTAAATGACAGGTCCTTCAACGACCCGTCTTCAGACTGCACGCAGACAACCGCCTCCGGGCCCTTATTCGGCAGCGACAATTCGCGCATCGCAACCCCGGCAGGAGTGTTCGCCGGGACCGTGAAAGCCTGGGCTGCAAGGTGGGTTTGGTCGTTATTCGTCATGTTCGTGCGCTCCTTTGCGCTTCAATGAGGTACGTCATACCTGGACGCACCCAGCTGGATTCGTACAAGCTCGCCGGAACCTTTAAATATTGAGGTCGGCAAACATGGCAAAAATCATACCGCGTTCACTACGCGAGTAGTGACTCGGCCCAGAAACTCGGAGCACCATCTTGCGCCTGCGTGCCCGGTGGTATCCAGTACACCGCCGAACCAATGTGCGTGATCCATTCATTCAGTCGGTCAGCCTCATCGAGCCTTTTGAGGACCGGAGTGAATTGCGTATCTGGGTTTTCCTGAAATGCAATGAACACTAAGCCAGCGTTGGACAGCTGTTCCTGCCCAGGCTCAGGCGGCAAATTGTAGTTATAAGGGCGCCGTTTAAATTTCTGCTCTGGGTGCCCTTCAGGCGCCATTGACCTGGCAACGTGCGAGTTTCTATCGACCTTTGGCAGGCCATATTCGTCCCGCGCTTCCAGATCTACCGGAGTGAACTCTTCGCCGCCCGAAAGGGGTGCTCCGTTGTCTAGCCTGCGCCCGACGGCCTCTTCACGGGATGTCCGGTCGAGCATTTCCCAGGTGTCAAGGTTCATCGCTATTCGACGAACCACCATCGACGTTCCACCTTCAAACTCTGCAGCGCCTTTTGCCCACACCTGGGCGTCGTATTCCTCATCAGTGTGAGGGTTTACCGTGCCATCAATCTGTCCAAAGAGATTCCGTGGCGTGGTTCCTTCGCGGTGTACAGCAGGGTTATTCATGAACCCTTGCTGCACCCACGCGGTAGCTACATAATCGACGCCAGCTCGCACCATATGACGCATCGCCCATGCGCACATCAGTGGGTCATCTGAGCAAATCTGCAACACCACGTCAGTCTGGCCCCAGTTCCGTGAAAGCTCGTCTCGCGAGAGCGCCGGAATGTCGTGGAGCCACGACGGTTTGCTCTCAGGCGCGGCGATATCAAAAAACTTCTCTCCCAACCCCACGGTAATGGTGAGGTTTGCGGGGTGTTCCGTCATCTCTGGTTCCAGGCTTGCCAACGGGTTTTCGCCGGCTGTCAACGCACGGGCATCCTCAGTCCACAGTCGCATCAATCGAACAATCGCAGGCTTATCGACGCCATCTTTAAAATTGAAACCAATCAGATTTAGTGAGGACTGTTGAGGCGTCGAAATGCCTGCCTGGTGTATGCCGTCAAACGGAACCGTTGCTGTGGCAAGGTCTATCGCAGGCTCTTGCTGAGCATTCACCACAGCATCGCGGCTTTCCGCGCAAGCTGTGGCTGCCCCGGCGGCAGCAACACTCAGAGTCCCGGCGAGAAAATGACGACGGTTGACAGGCATTCGACTTTCCTTCAATTAGTGGTTGTGGCCTTCACCCATGGACCCATGTTGGTGCCCCTGGAGCTCCCCGTGCTCACCATAGTCTTCGTCACCCGGAAGCATAGAGCGAACGGCTACGTCTGGAATCTGCTCCTCGGTTCCGTCGGCGAACTCAAGCGTTACATCGACCACGTCGCCTGCCGGAATTGCAGGGTCGAAGCCCATGATCATGAAGTGGTCACCGCCAGGCTTGAGCTCATATGTCCCACCGGCGGGGATCTCGATGCCGCCTTCTTTCTCGCGCATGACTCCATCTACCACCTCGTGGATCTCGTAGGTGGCGTCGCCAAGTGACGTAGTGAAGCCAACGATGTGAATGTCCTTGTCAGAGGTGTTGTGCAGCGTACCGAAGAACCCGGTCATGGACTTTCCGCCTTCCGCACCGGCTTCTGCTTTCGCACGAATAGCCGCGGACTCAACGCGGATATCACCTTCGCCCTGAAGCTTGTCATTGTCTGGAGCAGCAGTCGTAGTGGACTCCACGGTTGTTGTCTCTGCAGCGGTTGGCGCAGATGTCGACGGGTTTTCCTGCGATGGCGAGCAAGCCGTCAGGGCAAGAGCGGCGACACCAAGTGCCGAAATAGCTGCAGTGCAAATGTTTTTCATATTTCTCCTTAGTCGTTGCTAAAAACTTGTGTATGTACTGGCTCAATCTTTGCTCAAGGAGCCGCGACGCAGTAAAAGTGCCGTTACAGCACCGAAAAGAAGCAGGATTAGTCCGCCGACAAAAAGCCAGCTAAAGGAACTGGATGAAGAACCGCTCACTTCTCCGGTTGGCACGGAATCTTCCATAGTTTCATCGACAACTTGTGAACCTTCCGGCGCATATGTAAACGTTGTCATCCCTTTAGTGGCGTGCCCGTCTGAAGAGACAATCTGAAATCCGATCCGGTACTCTCCTGGCACTTTGTCACCAGATTCGCGAACTTTCTCTGGAAGTTCAAGGGACACAAATCGTCCGTCGAGCACTGGCTCTCCAGTAAAGAGGATCTCGTTGTCCGATACCCGCGACAGCGCGAACGTGTTGAAGCCTTCCTGGGGTTGACCCGAGAACTCCAACGACAGCTCTTTCGGAAACTCGGCTACCACGGACCCGTTTGATGGATCTCCCCCAATAACGGCATCATGTGCCTCCGCTGATCCGGCCAACGCAGAAGCTACACATACGGCACTCAATATAGCCCATGCCGTTCGCTGTACCCTTTGTCCTGCTTTGGACATTCGGATCCCTCCTACAAAATGAACTGACTTTAAACCAGTACAACATTAGTCGTAACGAATGGCGGATTAGTTCCCCAGCATGCCCAGTGCCGGACCATAGAAAGCGAAAATGCCCGCAAGGCGGGCATTCAGTGGTCCTAGCTGGGATCGAACCAGCGACCTTTCCGGTGTGAACGGAACGCTCTTCCACTGAGCCATAGGACCGAACGCGAACTACTTTACACCCCCTCCACTCCTTCAACGAATCCGCAGTACAGCAACACTTTCACCGAGTAACAGCAATTTCCCTGCCAACCCAGCGCCTCACCATCGTACGCACCTGCCAAGACTGGCCCTGTGCTGGCGATTTGGAAAACTAAGAGCTAACAGATAATGTTTGTTCACGCACAACGGAGGTACCACTTCCGGAGAGCATGCGGATGTAGCGCAGTTGGTAGCGCATCACCTTGCCAAGGTGAGGGTCGCGAGTTCGAGTCTCGTCATCCGCTCCAAGTGTCTTTAGACACTCTGCGCGATTAGCTCAGCGGTAGAGCACTACCTCGACACGGTAGGGGTCACTGGTTCGATCCCAGTATCGCGCACAGAGTCGCACAGCTCTTTTCAAAATGTGCATGCGGATGTAGCGCAGTTGGTAGCGCATCACCTTGCCAAGGTGAGGGTCGCGAGTTCGAGTCTCGTCATCCGCTCCAAGTACTTTCAGTACTTCGGAGGTACTCACGGTGGATTGGTCGAGTGGTTAGGCAACGGTCTGCAAAACCGTGTACACGGGTTCGATTCCCGTATCCACCTCCAACCTCGCGCGATTAGCTCAGCGGTAGAGCACTACCTCGACACGGTAGGGGTCACTGGTTCGATCCCAGTATCGCGCACAGAGCCGCACAGCTCTTTTCAAAATGTGCATGCGGATGTAGCGCAGTTGGTAGCGCATCACCTTGCCAAGGTGAGGGTCGCGAGTTCGAGTCTCGTCATCCGCTCCACATAGGCTCACGCCCTCGGGATTCCCGAGGGCGTGAGTTTTCTCATATCGGTTGGACGCCGCGGTTTCAGTGTGCCTTGGCCCACATATATCTAGGGACGGGGGCCTCCTACTCACCGCGCGCCTGGGTTTTCAGCTGTTCGAGGAACATGCGAGCCACCGTAAACTCCAACGGTTCCCTCATCGGGTCGGAGTACGTCTTCTCCCCCGCCCGGCGCGTCAGCTGTTCCCGTACGAGCGTGACAATGGCGTCTACGCCTCCTGATGAGACTTGCATCGGGTTTTTCGTGGTCTGCACGAGTTCCGGACTGATTCCCATGTCTGCAGCGATGCGACGGAAGAGCGCCTTGTCTTGTGCGATGTCGGCCCCACGGATGACTCGTGGGTGGATGCGCAGTGCGAGGTCGACTGCCTCGTGTGTCTGCCAAACCTGAATGTGGCGCTCGGGGTCTGCGATGAGGCGCTCGTAGAAGTCCGGGATGAAACGTTGCCTGGTGAAGTTTGCCTTGATCCCTCGGCGTACCTGGTCATCCCAAAGTTGGAGGTAATTGTTGGCTGCTGTATCGATGGTTTTTCCGCCGAGAAACAGTGCGTCCGCACCTGCCCCTGTGATGAGTGCGCCGTCGGCATGATACTCCTGCCTGTACGTGTCGATGGCTACCAAAATGGCCCCAGAGAGCACTTCCCAAGGTTCCACGGTGTCGAGGCGCTCGATGGTTTCCTTGAGCAGCGTCTCCAGCGCTTCCCCGCGTGGGGCGACGACGTGATGCTCGAAGCCGAGTGCGCGGGCCACCTCACTCGCCACCTTGGTCTCCTCCGCTGCCTGTTGCGAGGAGTCTTGGCTGAACGTCACCGCGAGGACGTCGGTACGCAGTTGGGCGAGCACCGCGGCGATGAGGATCGAGTCGACGCCGCCGGAGAGCATGAGAGTGGGGCGCCCCGGCCAGCGCCCGAGCACCGCTGTGAGGCGTGCACGCAGGTAGTCGACGACAGCGTGTTTAGCTGGCGCATATTCGGTGATCTCGTATGTACCTGGCTCGATGCTGCGCTCGTCGGCGACGTATTCGCAGCCTTTATCCGTCACAGCCAATTTTCGTCCTTTCCTCAAGCGCTGCAATTCGCTGCTGCAGCTCTCGTATTTGTTTCCGTCGCGTTTTCATCACCACCGGTTCGGCGTGCGTATGGCGGTAGACCGCCACGTGCACCATCCAGGAGAATGCGCCCAGGATGACCCCGGCGGTAAGGATCAGGCCGAAGCGTTCAAAGGTTCCAATCTGTTCTAGCCCTGCGAGCGAGATGTTGAAAGACAGCACCCCAATGACAGCGAGGAAGACAGACAGAATCTCTATGCTCCGTAAGAGACTGTTGCGTGACTCTGCTTCAATCCTCTCCGACATCCGCTCTACTTCGGCGCCGACGTACGCAAGCTCTGCATCTACACGTCCTTGAATGGAGTTTTGTACCTGCCGTTCGGTGGCAATCATCATCCGGTAGGAGACGAACTCCCCGTGCAGCGCTGTGGCATCCGCGGGGTAGGTTCTTAATGGCCATCTGCACAGAGTGAAGTGCCTCGGCGTAAAAGTCGTCCCGGGAACGAACCGTGTGTCCCGAGAACACGTCGGAGCGTGGTGCTGCTTCGATGGCTGCCATGCGGCGGTATCCCTCGGCACGCCGGTAGTGCGCGATGTAGTCGTTTGGCGAGTGATAGCGCAAGATTGCCTCAGAGAAGGCGAGTATTTGCTCCCCATACTCGGTGTCTGGGTAGAGCCACAACCCGTGGAGCATGAGATGTTTGAGCTTCAGTGGCACTTGTTCCAGCTGAGAAACGGCATGCTCGTTCCCGTCGCTGGGTGGGGCTCCCACGGCGTCGAAGACGTGCTGCGGGTCAATCCTACGACCCGAGAGCAGCCTGGCGAAGGTGAGAAAAACCTGGTTGAGGTTGACGGTCACCGACAGGTTGTGGAAGCGCAGGGGCGCATCGTTCGCCATATCGAGTACGCGCCGGATGCCATCGTGGTCGAAGTTGAAGCGATGGAGTTGCAGCTCGATAAGGATGAGCGCGAACTCTGCAGTGCGAGACTGCCTTGCCCATTCCGGCAACAGCCGAAGCCATTCCTCGTTGTGCTCACCGAGGCAGCGCTCACGTGCCTTCCATGTTGCGTCGGTCACGGCGTTGAACATCGCTTCAAACGCATCGATTTCACGGTAGACGGTCTCACCGAACACCGCGTCTGCAAGTACGCAGACCTGCTGTTTCCAATCGGCATCTGCCACGTCTGGGTCAAAGAGCGCTGCGAAGAGCCGGTCAGGGTTCTCGCCACCTATCCATACCCGCTGCGCCTCTTCCACGAGCGGAAAACGATCGAGCACGTGCTGTCTCCTTTTAAAATCCTGGCAGTCAGATGTGTACGCTTGACGCCATGATAGACGCGAGCCGCACTTTCGAACCAGCTGAATTGCTGGGCACTGTGCTGCCCGCTTCAGTCCCGGAACTGCGTCTGCTTGCGGTCATGACACTTTCCGGCGCGGCCTCTCTCGATGGCACCTCCCGCTCCCTTGGCAACGCCATCGATGCCGCGCTGCTCAACCTGCTGCGTGTGTGGTCCGACGCTGTCTTAGTCGGTGGAGGCACCGCGCGGGCGGAAAACTACTTCGGAGTCAAGTGCACCGACGAGGACAAGGCCGAACGTCGGTCCCGCGGGCAGGCGGAGGTCCCACCGCTTGCGATCATCACCGAAAGCTTCGAGTTTGACGTGGACACACAGTTGTTTTACGACACGGAGGTGCCTCCGCTTTTCCTCGCTCCGGAGCACCACGTCGACGATCCGGAGCTCGCCGAGCGTCGAGAAGCACTCCTGCACGCGGGCGGCCGCATTCTGTCCACTGGCGATGGCACTGCACGCTCAATTATCGATGCCCTGCACGCCCAGGGCTTTAACCGCATCGTTTGCGAGGGCGGACCTGGACTCTACGACATGCTCCTGACTGCTGGGCTCGGTGACATTTTGCACCTGACCATCGACCCTACGTTGCAAGGCAAGGTAGAAAAGCCCCTCTTCGGCGGAGGTGGAGACTATGCCACCCCGCTCGAGCTCGAAGACGTGCGGGTGAGCGAGGACTCGACGATGTTCGTGCGCTACCGTCTGTGGGGCACTGCTGCTTCCCACGAGGGGTAACTGCATTCGGTACTGTTATGCAAGTGACGTACGCACAAGACACTCCCCCCGCCTGGGCGCAGCGCCTGAACAACATCTGGACCGCTCCTGCCCCACAGAATGGCTCGCACACCACAGCGGCAACGCGCACGCTACAAACCGCCGCTAACGCAGCTGCCTGGCCACTGGCACTTCTGCTCACCATCCACCGAGTTGCCGTTCTTGCAAGGCACGGCTCCCAGACCGACGACTTCACCACCGTGTGGGCTGCCACCCGTCGCTTTGTCGAGCGCGTCCCCGTCTACAACGAGGTGTATCACCACGTCGATCCGCACTATCTTTACAATCCTGGAGCTACGCTACTGCTCTCACCTTTGGGCCTGTTTGACGACGCCTCGCTGATCCGTCCACTCTTTGTTTTAGTAAACACCGCCGCCATTCTTGCGGCACTTGGAATCCTCACGAAGCTCAGTGGAAAACCGCTGAGCCACCCGCTGCTACCTATCAGCATCGTGCTCAGTTTCTGCACCGAGTCAGTTGTAAACACACTCGTCTTTTCGAACATCAATGGTGTATTGCTGCTCCTCTTTACCGTATTCCTCTATAGCTATACTCACAGGCGCTTTGTGTTAGCCGGCGTCTGCCTAGGCCTCGCCATACTGGTCAAGCCGATGTTTGCCCCCTTGGTGGTGTTGCCACTCATGCAACTCCGCTGGCGTTGCGTCGTACCGAGTGTCCTAGTTCCCGTGCTCTTCAACGTTGTCGCATGGCCAATGACACCGGGCGCCCGCGATTACATCGATGTCGTCGTCCCCTACCTAAAGATCACCCGCGACTATGCCAATTCATCGCTTGCCGGCTTCACGACTTACTTTGGACTTCCAGCGCAGTTCTACGACGCACTATTCGTCTTTTTCGGCATCACTGTCGCTATAGCGGTCCTAGGGCTTGCCCGCTGGCGCTGGTCAGACGAGCTCCTATGGCTCACGTTTAGCTCCACGGTGTTACTCGCGGGTGTATGTTTGCTCTCGTCCCTCGGCCAGGCTTACTACTCGATGATGCTCTTCCCGGCGGCTTTCACTGTACTTTCAGCACGAAGCCCAATGCACACCAGCGGCCCCTGGATCGGACTATTTTTCTGCCTTGCACCGTTACAATGGACGACACTTCGAAACCCTCTCATCGGGAACTGGATTACTACATTCCTCCCCACATTGGGTTGGGCTGTGTTCATCGTATCGACGGCCACCTGGGTACTCACAACAGTGTTCACAACAAAGAAAGGCGAAAGAGACCCTCATGACAGAGAATCGTTTTCAGCAGATGACGGAAGCAGAGTGGAAAGCTCACCTCGCCCCTGAGGAATTCCGTGTACTTCGGCAAGCCGGCACCGAAGCACCTGGAGTTGGTGAGTACACCGACCATTTCGAAGAAGGCATCTACGTGTGCCGTGCATGCGGCGCAGAGTTGTTCCGCTCTACAACGAAGTTCGACGCCCACTGCGGGTGGCCAGCGTTCTACGCTCCTGATAGCGAAGCCGCCGTCATCAAGCGAGCCGATTACTCTCTCGGAATGGTAAGAACTGAGGTGCTTTGCGCTCAATGCCATTCCCACCTGGGGCATGTATTCGAGGGTGAGGGTTTCAACACACCAACCGATCAGAGATACTGCATCAATTCAATTTCTCTGAAGTTTGATGCCCCAAGAAAGGACGATTAAAGAACTCCCCCAGCGCCGAGATGCGCTGAGGGAGTTTTTGATTTCGCAATGCCAGCTACGGCAGAACCTTTATGACGTCAGCAATGCTTGCGACGCGGCGACCGGTCTGGAACGGGATTTCTTCTCGGACGTGAAGGCGCGCTTCTGTGTAGCGCATCGTCTTCATAAGTGACTCAATACGCTCCAGCGTGTCCGCCTCGAACGAAAGCATCCACTCATAGTCGCCAAGGACAAAGGCCTCGACGGTGTTGGCACGAACGTCTGCATAGTCGCGTGCTGCCATGCCATGCTCCATTAGGATCTTGCGACGCTTCTCAGGCTCCATTACGTACCAGTCGTATGAACGAACGAATGGGTACACCGTAATCCAGTCCTTCGGATCCTCCCCCATGATGAAGCTCGGAAGATGCGACTTGTTGAACTCCGCAGGGCGGTGAATTCCATTACCGAGCCACGAAACCTCCAACAGCTGACCGAACGCGGTGTCACGGCGGAATCGCGCGAGTGCATCCTGGATGTACTCGAATTCCTCCGCATGCCACCAGATCATGAAGTCCGCGTCAGCCCGAATACCAGTGTTGTCATAGATACCACGTACGACAACTTTCCCTTCCTCTTTGAGCTGCTCAAAGAACTTTTCCGCTTCTGCGATAACTTCGTCGCGCTCGGTACCAAGTGCACCTGGGATCGCACGAAATACCGCGTACTGCAGGTAGCGCTGGGTTGCGTTCAGCTTTTCGTATTCAAGCTTCGCCATTTAAACTCTCCTTCTGAGATTCACGGAAACACGTTGGATGCCAAGGCGACCAACCGTCGCTATAAAAACATACATCAAACGAAAGTACTAGTTCAGTGTACACTTCGCTGCAAACGCTGAATCTTGCCAACCAATATACGGCGCGCCTCGCCCCCTCAAAGCCGCATCCTCATTAGCTTGGTTGGCGTGATGAACTCGGATACCACCTCCCCAAGCGAGAGCGCGTCGACTCCTGCGGAGTTCACCGCAGCGGTCGAATCGATGCATAAGGCTCAAGTGCGCCCAGAAATCTCCATCGGTACCATTCGGCCTCCTCAGCGGCCTGCACCGTTTAGCCACGCCGTTGGGCTTGAGGTTATCCAGACCAAGCCAGACCAAGGTGACGCGTTCGGTCGCCTCATCCTGCTTCATTCCCCCGACGCCGAAGAGGCCTGGGAGGGTTCAATGCGACTAGTCGCCTATATCCAGGCAGATATGGACGATGCTGTCGCGGCGGATCCACTTCTCCCCGATGTGGCATGGCAGTGGCTTAACGAGTCGCTCGATGGCAATGGGGCCGGGTTTACCAACCTTGGAGGTACGGTAACCTCCACAGCTTCCGTCCGCTACGGGGAGATTGGCGGCCCTCCGCGGGCGTACCAATTGGAGATGCGCGCATCTTGGACAGCTGAAGGAATTGATCTGTCATCACATGTGGAAGCGTTTGCAAATGTCCTCAGTTTAGTGGCGGGTCTGCCACCCGAAGGTGTGCGAACCATTTCGTAGCATTAGTATGTGTACGCATGGAAGTGAATTTGTCCTACACCTTTGTCGATCATCCATCGCAGTTTGCCGAGGTAGCTGATCGATTAGCCGAAGGACTTGGTCCTTTTTGTATCGATACCGAACGAGCCGGCGCGTACCGCTACGATGACCGAGCATTCCTCGTACAGATCTACCGCAAAGACGCGGGAACGTTCCTCATTGCCCCTGAGCACTATCGAGACGAGTTCGAACAGTACTTTGCACCAGTCTGCAATGATCAGGAGTGGGTAATACACGCGGCGAGAGAGGATCTACCGTGTCTCGCGCAATTAGGATTACGCCCGTCCACTATTTTCGATACCGAACTTGCAGCACGATTTGCAGGCTACCCAGCAACCAAACTTGGCGTGTTGGTAAAGGAGTTTTGCCAAGTCTCACTTCCCAAGCAGCACGGCGATGCCGATTGGTCACAGACACCACTGACCGACTCAATGCTCGAGTACGCAGCGCAGGACGTTATTTACCTGCCCCACCTTGAACAGGCCTTAGTACACCTCCTCGATATGCAAGGCAAACTTGAATACGCGAATCAAGAATTTGCTCATTTGGTAGCTACGCGTTCAAACCCGGGGGTAAAGAAACATTCTTGGCTCGATATACCCCAGGTTTCGGACAAATTGTCGGATCTCGAGCTCACTTTGACGAAGTGGCTTTGGGATGCTCGCGATTGTTTTGCCTACGACCAAGACATAGCTCCGGGATTAGTACTTCCGAACAAGATGCTGGTACCACTGGCTCAGTCCCGCCCAACGACCGTTGACGAATTGCTGGCGTTTGACGGTGCAACCCATGCGCTCACCACCTATCCATACTTCTGGCTCGAGACAATCCATGATGCGCTGTTATCCCCATTTGAAACCGCACTGAGGGAACAACTTCGCTTACCTACTAGGAAAAGCATTTGGGAGTGGACAAGGCACAACAAAGTGGCGCTACGTACGCGACAAAACATAAACAATCGGGTCGCCGAAATCGCCGAGACTCTTAAGATCCGCAAAGAGCTGATTTTGACGAACAAGGTCCTCGAACGGACCATATGGACCGCCTTCCACGAACGTCTAGATTGGCCAATGGAATACACCCGTCCCCTGCTCAAGCAGATGGGACTGCGCGAATGGCAAATAGACTTCCTAGCACCTATTTTCGTGGCGGAACAGCCGGAACCTCGCCGCTAGGCAGCGAGTGCCTTATTGATCGCGGTCCTCAAGGCCGCGTACCCACTCGCGAATCTTTTTCGTCGCAGCTGACTCGTCCATACCGAATTCTTCAAAGATCTGTTCCCGGGAAGCGTGCTCTGGGAACACCTGAGGAAATGCAATATGCCGCAGCGGTGTGTCGATTTCAGCGTAGGACAACGCTTCTGCAATTGCTGAACCAACGCCTCCATGCACGATCCCGTCTTCATACACCACGACAAGGTCGGACCCAACCGCAAGCTCGAGAATATCAGGGGAAACAGGCACAACCCAACGAGGATCTACCAGGGTAACTCGAACATTGTCCGATTCCAATCGTTCAGCGACCCGTAGTGCCGAATCCGCAAAAACTCCCACTGCAACAATCAACACATCAACTGTCTGGTCACTTTCATCATCTTGCGCAGTCGATGATGGCTCTCGAAGAATATCGACGCCACCTGGCAGCCGCTTAATAGCTGCTCGGTTCTCGCCGACGTTCCCCTTAGGGAAGCGGACGACAGTTGGCCCGTCCTTAACAGTCAAAGCTTCCCTAAACAGTTCCCTTAGCTGCTGCGGATCGCGAGGCGCCGCGACACGAATATTTGGGACGATCGACGTCAGCGCCATATCCCACACGCCGTTGTGGCTTGCGCCGTCCGTACCAGTGACGCCCGCTCTATCGAGCACTACAGTCAACGGCTGCTTGATAAGTGCTGCGTCCATCAGGAGCTGATCGAAAGCTCGGTTCAAAAATGTGGAGTAGACCGCGACAACGGGGTGCAGTCCCCCGAGAGCAAGCCCGCTGGCAGAGGCAATCGCATGCTGCTCCGCAATACCGACATCAAAAAATCTATCAGGAAATTCCTCTGCGAACGGTACAAGGCCTGTCGGCCCAGCCATAGCGGCCGTGATTGCGACAATGTCACGTCGAGTCCTAGCGGCGTCGAGAAGTTCCTCGGTGAAAATTGATGTCCACCCTGGCTTGGACTTCTTCAGAGTTTCTCCTGTAACAGGGTCAATCGCACCAGTGGAGTGCATTTGGTCGGCGATGTTGTTAACTGCGGGGGCGAAGCCGTGGCCTTTCTCAGTCACAACATGCACAATCAAGGGCCCCTCGTAGGTCTTCGCGTACTCGAAAGCGCTTAGCAACGCCGTGAGGTCGTGACCTTCTACTGGCCCAACGTACTTCATCCCCAGCTCCGGGAACATCTCTGTTGGGATAACCTGGGCCTTCACTCCTTCTTTCAGCGCATGAAGCGCTTCAAACGTCCGTTCTCCGACCCAACCCATCGACTTGAGGGTCTTCTTACCGGATTCCATTACGTCGTCGTAGCCGGGTTTCATGCGCAAAGCTGCGAGCTGATCACGAAGGCGAGTCAGGTTGTTCGCAAAACCACCAATAGTTGGCGAATACGAGCGACCATTGTCATTTACGACTATGACTACGTTGCGTTCTGCGGCTGCAATGTTGTTCAGCGCTTCCCAGCACATCCCACCTGTCAGTGCACCGTCACCGACGACGGCGACAACATTTTCGTCACCCTTGCCCTGAATGTACTTGGCTTTCGCTAAGCCATCTGCAATTGAAAGCGAAGCACTCGCGTGCGATGACTCAGTCCAATCATGTTCCGACTCCGAGCGCGAGGTATAGCCAGAAAGACCGTCTTTCTGACGCAAGGAATCAAACTGACCAGCACGCCCGGTCAGAATTTTATGCACGTACGACTGGTGAGAGGTATCAAAAACGACCGGTTCCGTTGGCGAGTCGAATACGTAATGCAGTGCAATTGTCAACTCGACAACGCCGAGGTTCGGCCCCAGGTGACCTCCCGTTGCTGACACCTTCTCAATTAAAAACTGGCGTACTTCATCAGCGAGATCTGATAATTCCCCAGGCGCCAACGACTTCAAATCCGCTGGCGAATTGAGTTTACCTATCAGTCCCACGGTCCTCTACTTCTCCTTTAGAACAAGCAATAGTTGACGCTAGTTTACACCTTGCGGGGCGCACGCCCCATTCCTAATGAGGACGCAGAGGCTCCAGGCATGCAAGCGTTTCAAAGTGATGCGTTCCTGGAAATGCATCGATGACTTTTATCTCAGTTACGTGATATCCGCATGCTCCCCAACTTGCTAAATCTCTAGCAAATGTTGCCGGATCGCACCCAATGTGAATCACTCGCTGCGGACTCGCCGCTGCGATATCATGAATCACTTTGTCTCCAGCACCAGTTCGAGGAGGGTCGAGCACAACCAGGCCCGCGGGGGGCAAGGATCGAATTCCTGTTTCTACCCGGGAGTTGACTTTGTTGACGTCGAGGCTTGCAAGTGCAGGCTGAGAATGCGCCATCGCGGACTTCGAATAGTCGACGGTTGCAACCGGATCACCACCGAGTGCCGCGGACATGGATGGAACAAAGAGCCCTACTCCGCCATAGAGGTCCCAACCGGAATTGTTCTGATAAGGCCTCCCCGCAAGGGACCACTCACGCACCAGATCTGCATATGCCGACGGTGCACTACGGTGCGCCTGCCAAAACGCAGTCGCCGGAAACTGAAACCTATCGTTTCCGACCATTTCTACGATGTTGCCGGAGCCTTCAACCGTACGGTCTATTCGTTCCACGCGCCGTCCGCGTTGGACTTTGCTCGTTTCAACGACATGCCGGTTCCCGAGAGAATCGATGACGACGACTATCTCAGACCCAGGAGTAAATCGTCGTGCCCCATCGCCAACAATCCCGTCAAACAGTTCCGGCATCGCCTGAGTACAACGCTCGGCGACGACGTCATTGGAACGTGCTTTCCTGAAACCGGCACGCCCCTGCGCATCAGTGCCGAGTCGGATACGCGTCCGCCATCCGGTCGTAGGCGCTAAAGCCTGAACCGAAATGGCGGTGAGATCAATGCCATCAAGCACACCAGATGGACGTGCCATTTTTTCAAGCTGTCCAACAAGTACCTCTGTTTTGGCGGCCCGCTGCAGAGATTCACTCATATGCGCAAAGTCGCAGCAGCCCGCACCTGCCGCAGCAGCAGGACATCCTACCTTCACTCGATCTGGTGAAGTTTGTTGTATCTCGAGCAGTTCACCGCGAGCCCACCGCTTTTTCACTTTCAGCAGTTTGACGGTCGCTGTTTCTCCAGTTAGAGCGCCTTGCACGAAGACAACTCGTCCGTCATTGGCAAGGGCAATAGCCTCACCGCCGTGAGCAAAGGCGTGGAATGTGACTTGAATGCTGTCGCCTGGTGTCAGCGATGGTTGGGCACTCATTAATTATTCTTATTCGCTTCGTTGTTTTGTGCGATGATCTGTTTCAGCGCGTCACTCAGGGCGTTCGGGTTTCCAGCCTGTGGGCTCTGCTGCTGCGACTCCTGCGCAGCCCGCTCCTGTACAGCCTGCTGCACCTGCCGAGCCAACTGCGCAGGCAGGACGACTGGCAAAGAGTTACCCGCCAAAATTGGGTCCGGACCGCGGTAAACAAAGCTGCGTGCTACGACTTCCCGCCCGAGCTCAGCAAGCTGTTCTTCCATTCCCGCCGGAGCGGCCAACGTGACACGGTACAGCCATCGAGGCGCCTCAACACCGATGATGCGGATCACGCCGTTAGCGCCAGTACCAACGATTTCGGTTCCCCAGGGGCCCTCTTCAAACTCGACAGGCATGTCCTCGTTCTTCATGCCCTCGGCAATTTCTTCTGCCGATTCGGCCCATAGGCCGCCGTTACGCGGTGCAGCGAAAGCAACCGGAGTGATGCGACCGTACCTGGTGACGATGTGCACCATCTTCGGGCCGTTCGCGCCCATTTCAACCTGCACCTGCGAATCCTTTGGCAGCGGAATCTGCATTGATCCGAGGTTGAGATTCACCTGGGAGAAGTCAGAAAAATCGAAGTCCTCAATGTCGACATTATCGCCGTCGAACGGACCGGTAGAGCCACTGATCGGATCGTAATCGGCAAGAGTACCAGTGGCTGATGGAGTCTGGGATGGATCAGTATCCGCTGCAACCCGCGTGGCCTGAGACTCCGGTGCTGCGACCTCTAGATCGTCGTTGGTCTCTGCCTCCGTCTGAGCTGGGGCAGCGTCTTCCTTCTGCTGGTCTTTCTTTTTTTTGCCAAATGGCCACCATGCCATGGGTGATCACCTTTCGAGTGAAGTTGTGTATTTCAAAAAGTTTCTTCGGGTGAGAATTACTCTAGTACGGGCCCAATGTGGCCTCAGGCGAGCCCCGTTGATCCGTATCCTTGGGCACCACGCTGGGTATCGTCAAGCTCGGAAACTTCGACGAAGTCAACCAACTCGACTTTTTGCACCACTAGTTGAGCAATCCGCATTCCTCGTTCAACTGTAAACGAACATTCACGGTCGGTATTAAGAAGGCAAATCTTCAACTCCCCTCGATACTGGGCATCAATGGTGCCTGGCGTGTTCACAATAGAAATCCCGTGTTTGGCAGCGAGTCCCGAACGAGGATGAATGAGCCCGACAGTTCCCATGGGCAACGCGACAGCAATTCCGGTGCCGATGAGCGCCCGTTCGCCGGGAGCCAATGTCCGTGTTTCCGAGGAGTAAAGGTCCGCCCCGGCGTCACCTTCATGCGCTCGTTTAGGAAGCGGCATGTCTGGATCAAGACGTTTTACTGAAATTGGTTCAAGAGAGGTCACTTCATACACCTTACGGGATTCCATTGCGTGTGCATTCTTAAGATAATTTCGCCTAGTGTTATTGGGTAACGTATTCGGGAGTACATCGAATTGACGAGTTGATGAGGGTATGAATAGCAACCAAAACGCACCGGCATCCAGTGGTTCCAAAGTCTTATATACGGAGCGTCAATGGGTGCCTTGGTACTGGTGGATCATCGGTGCAGCATTAACGCTGCTCATCGGGGCACAACTTACGCTCAACCGCAATATTTGGTGGTTTATTATCCCCGTGCTCGTTATCGGAAGTTTAGTTTTTTGGTTCTTGACATGGCTTTCGAAAACTACAATTGCGGTCGAGCAAGACAGCGACGGCACTCGTTGGCTCGTCGTTGACGACGCCAACTTACCCAACACCGTTGTCAGCAGATCTATGGTTGTCCCTGCATCAGCGAAGCGAAATGCTCTCGGACGACAATTAGACCCAGCTGCTTTCTTGGTATCGCATGGTTGGGTGAAAGAACATATTCTGCTTGTCTTGGACGATCCTCAGGACCCAACCCCCTACTGGCTAATTGCTGCGAAAGAACCGGAGAAAATCCTCGGAATGTTTTTGCCTGAGCAGCGGACCGCCTAGGGATCGCGCGACTGCGTTGCTCGCTACTACTCGCAGTCGAGGCAAATCTTCTGGCCGTCTTCGGTTTCGTAAGCCAGCCGATTCTTTTTCTGAACCAAATAGCAAGACGCACAAGTGAATTCGTTATCTTGGCGAGGCTTTACCTCAACGTTCAGTTCCTCACCAGACAGATCTTGAAGTGGCGGTTCAAACGGTTCAACGATTTCACCGTCATCATCCATGCTGCTGCCCGCAACCTCCGCAGCCTTCAAGCCCTCGAGGGAGTCAGTCTCAAGCTCGTCTTCTGCGCGCTTACGCGGTGCATCGTAATCGGTCGCCATGGTGGTGGTGCCTCCAGGAGTAGTCAAGTTCAGCAATGCCTAGGCCCGTTGAGGAGATACGCTTCCTATAGATGAGCCTCAGCCTTTTTATTGGTTTGGAGCCGAATAATAAAGCACACAAAGCTATATGTCATATTACAAGGTCAGCAGGCCAATACCCACGGGTTCCCTACACATCAAAGGCTTTATAGCTAATTAAAGTACAGCGACGTCAACCCGCTCGTTCTAGGTACCGCGCTCCTAAATATTTTCCTACATGCGCAATGAGCACACCTTTTGTATGCTCAATGTTATGACTACAACAAGTGGAATTGATGGTGCCCAAGAGCACTATGGTATGGGCGTCGATGTCGGCGGTTCTGGAATCAAGGGCGCCATCGTCAACCTCAAAACCGGAGAATTCGTCGGCGACAGGATCAAGATCGCAACTCCTCAGCCAGCTACACCTGAAGCTGTTGCATCAACAGTCGCAGAGATCGTCCGTCTCCACGAATGGGACGGCCCTGTGGGAGTAACACTGCCGTCGGTGATTCAGCATCAGATCGCAAAGAGCGCAGCCAACATCGACCCGTCGTGGATCGACACCGATGTGCATGAGCTCTTTGAGCAGCATCTCCCTGAGCGCTCTGTCACTGTATTAAACGACGCAGACGCCGCGGGACTTGCTGAAGTTGCCTTTGGCAATGAACGAGCCCGAACCGGTTCTGTCATATTCCTCACGTTTGGCACTGGTATTGGATCAGCGTTCCTGGTTAATGGGCACCTCTTCCCTAACACAGAAATTGGCCATTTAATCGTCAATAAAAAGGAAGCAGAGCACGTCGCCTCCTCAGCTGTAAAGCAGAGGGAAGACCTGAGCTTCAAGAAGTGGGCGAAGCGAGTTGATAAGGTGCTGCACGAATACGCGCGACTGTTTAATCCAGAGTGTTTCGTCGTCGGTGGTGGCATCTCGCGGAAATCTGACAAATGGGTCCCTCTATTGACTGTCGACACTCCTGTCGTCGTGGCCACTCTTCGCAACCGAGCAGGCATTGTCGGAGCAGCGATGGCGGCCAATGAGCACCTCGCACCGTAACTAGCGAGACTCGGCGTCTAACACAAAGCAGCTTGACAATGCTGTTAAGATAGGCGTTCTGAAAAATCAGCACAGTTTGCGTACGCTAGGAAGGCAGACCGGCGTTTGCTGGTCTGCTTTCACCAGAGTGACTTCCTTTCCATCCATTGTTGGAGGAAGTCTCGGTGTCCGCAAAAGCATCAATCAGTTCACAAAGGCGAAAGGGCGTACGTGGTAGCCAGCGAAGCTTCAGGCAAAAACTCCGTCAACGATGCGGCAGAGAGCACTTCCGGCGGCGTAACCGACGGCACAACGACCGCCAAGAAAGCCACCAAAAAAGCAGCCAAGAAAACCGCCAAAAAGGCTGCCCAAAAGACCGCCAAGAAGACTGCGAAGAAAACAGCACGCAAAACCGCGAAAAAGGCGTCAAAGGTAGCTAAGAAAGCGAAGAAGACAGTAAAGAAAACCGCCGCAAAGAAGGCTGCTTCACCCGCAACTGATGAGGTCACCAGCGACGACTCCGCGCTGGAAGAAACGGACGAATCGCTCGACGATTCTGACCAGGAGCAGGACTTCGACCCGCTAACGGCTGAAGAAGATGACGAAGAATTCGACGAGCATCTTGGTGATGACGACGAGGAAAAAGAAGACAAGGAAGACGACGGATCTTCTGTCTGGGATATCGAAGAATCTGCTGCACTTCGCCAAGCCCGCAAGGACGCTCAGCTCACCGCATCCGCGGACTCTGTCCGTGCGTATTTGAAGCAAATCGGTAAGGTTGCTCTGCTCGATGCTGAGCAGGAGGTTTCTCTCGCGAAGCGCATTGAAGCTGGCCTCTACGCGCAACACCGACTCGACGAGATGGCCCGTGCAGCTGAGGAGGGAGACAAGGAAGCACGCCTTACCCCTGCGGTTAAGCGCGACTTCCGCGCCGTCGCCCGAGACGGTCGCAAGGCGAAGAACCATCTGCTCGAAGCTAACCTTCGACTCGTGGTTTCGCTGGCAAAGCGCTACACCGGTCGCGGTATGGCCTTCTTGGACCTCATCCAGGAGGGCAACCTCGGTCTCATCCGTGCAGTTGAAAAGTTCGACTATTCCAAGGGCTACAAGTTCTCCACCTATGCAACGTGGTGGATCCGCCAGGCAATTACACGTGCCATGGCAGACCAAGCTCGAACCATTCGCATCCCGGTACACATGGTCGAGGTCATCAACAAGCTTGGCCGTATCCAGCGTGAGCTTCTACAAGATCTTGGACGCGAACCTACACCGCTTGAACTCGCAAAAGAGATGGACATCACCGAAGAGAAGGTGTTGGAGATCCAGCAGTACGCCCGTGAGCCGATCTCATTGGATCAGACGATCGGCGATGAAGGCGACAGCCAACTCGGTGATTTCATCGAAGACTCCGAAGCCGTTGTGGCAGTCGACGCTGTTTCCTTTACGCTTCTTCAGGACCAACTTCAGGATGTCCTCCACACACTTTCCGAGCGTGAGGCCGGCGTAGTGCGGCTCCGCTTCGGCCTGACCGATGGCATGCCTCGCACGCTAGATGAAATCGGCCAGGTGTACGGTGTGACACGCGAACGCATCCGGCAGATCGAGTCCAAGACGATGTCGAAGCTTCGCCACCCGTCGCGTTCACAGGTGCTGCGCGATTACCTCGATTAAATGCGTTTCTACGTAGTAAGCAATAACCGGTAGGAGGTCCACTCTCCTACCGGTTTCGTGTATTACCAATCTCGTAAGTACGCAATACGCGCCCGCAGCTGTTCCGCATTGCACAGCGCGGTCGGTGGACCACCACACGCTTTACGCGCTTCCGTATGGATCGCACCATGCGGGCGACCCGTCTTTCCAGCGACGATTGAAACACGAGCGTTGAGTTCCTTTCTCAACTGGGGAATCTCATCAGCCGCCACTGATGCCTCCTCCCTGCTACCCGGCACGGAGGTTTGCTTGGACGGCTGAGTGGGAGCCAAGTGCTCTCCTAGTACTTCAGCACGCTCGCGTGCTTGGCGCTCGGCAGCCTTTCGCGCTTTTTCTTCTGCTTCTCGGGCATCTAGTTGGTCGCTTTGGCGTTTGCGGAGCAGAGTCTTGACCTGTTCTTCGTCAAGCAGCCCTGGAAGGCCTAGGAAGTCTTGTTCCTCTGCGGATCCTGCGACGGTGGGTGTGCCGTAGGTGGAGCCGTCGAAAATTAAAGAGTCTAGCTCGGCTGATGCGCCGATGGCTTCGTACGAAGGGTTGTCGTCTGGTTCGTTTTGAACTTGGTTTGCTTGGGCTAGTAGTTCGTCGGACCACCCTGGTTCTCGGTGTGGTTTGCCCAAAACGTGGTCGCGTGACACCTCCATTTCTTCCGCGAGGCGGAGCAGAACCGGGACCGACGGGAGAAAAACGGAGGCGGATTCGCCTGGCATGCGTGAGCGCACGAATCGTCCGATTGCCTGCGCGAAAAACAGTGGTGTCGATGCTGATGTTGCATATACGCCGACAGCGAGGCGAGGAACGTCGACTCCCTCAGAGACCATTCTGACTGCGACCATCCATTCGTCGGTGGACTCGGAGAATTCGTCGATGCGGTCGGATGCCCCGGCTTCGTCTGAGAGCACGACCGTGACGGGCGTGCTCGAAATGCTGGAGAGGATCTTGGCGTAGGCGCGTGCTGTCGTCTTGTTCGTAGCGATGACGAGGCCTCCGGCATCCGGCATATTCGTACGAAGTTTTTTCAGCCGTGTATGTGCCGCCTGGAGGACTGCCTTGATCCAGTCCCCTTTCGGATCTAGGGCAGTTTTCCAGGCACGCGCGGTCTGCTCGGCATTCAGTGGCTCACCAAGCCTTGCGGAATACTCTTCCCCGGCGGAGTCTTTCCACTGTGCCTCGCCGGAATATGCCAGGAATACAACTGGGCGGACGACGCCATCGGCCAAGGCGTGGGAGTACCCATAGGTGTAGTCCGCTTGTGAAACGAGGTGCCCATCGCCGTTTTCGACGTATCGGACGAACGGAATCTGGGAATCATCAGAGCGAAACGGCGTACCTGTCAACGCTAAGCGGTGTTCGACATCGTTGTAAGCCTCGTAGACTCCATCCCCCCAACTTTTGGCGTCACCAGCATGGTGAATCTCATCAAGAATCACCAAACTGCGCTTCGCAGTGGCCACCGCATGATGCTTGAACGGGTGCATACCGATTTGCGCATACGTCACGACAATGCCGTCATAGGCAGGGTTTACCGCAGATGAGTTTGTGAAGTTTGGGTCTAGCGAAAGGCCGAACCTCGCTGCTGATTGGGACCACTGGTGTTTTAGGTGTTCTGTTGGTACGACGACGATGATGCGCTGCACTGCCTTCGATGCGTGCAGTTTGCTGGCTAGTGTCAGTGCAAACGTCGTCTTACCCGCACCAGGAGTTGCTACAGCGAGAAAGTCTCGAGGTTTGGTGCGCATAAACGAATCGAGGGCCTCTTGCTGCCATGCGCGCAGCTGAGGCCCGGCCGACGTACCTGGAGCCGTCACTTCCGACGCAACCCCTTATAGATGCGTTCGCAGTCAGGACATACTGGCGACCCAGGCTTCGCCTGCTTCTTCACCGGAAATGTCTTGCCACAGAGTGCGACTACGACTTTTCCAGAAATCGCAGAATCGAAAATCTGATCCTTCTTCACATAGTGGAAAAACTTGGGGGTTCCATCATCATTTGTTGACGATGTGTCTTCCCGAAGGTCTGTGCGCTCAAGAGTCTTCGTCGTCGTATTCACGACTCCCATCATGCCCCACTTTGGCAAAGTTTTTAAGCCGAGGCGCTAACCTGTGTATTTATGAATGAGAGAGAGGGCGAGGCACAAGAGTACGTCTCGATTGATGCGGAAGTCGAAGTCCACGACGATAAGCATTTCCTTTTTCGTCATTTCCGCTCAAAACGACACCGTGCACTCATTACGGATGCGAAGCAGACGCCGGAGCAAAACCTGCAGAGCCGAGAGGCTCAATACCTTTGGTTGCAGGCACTTCGGATCCCTTTCATTTTGCTTTCGATCGCATCTGCGTGGTGGCTCGGTAACTGGTGGATTGCGACGTTGCTCTTTATTGTTTCCGTACCGCTCCCCTGGGTCGCAGTGATGTTGGGCAACGCGAAAGGAGAGTCGCGTGATCCGCGTGAAAAGAATGTCTACAAGCCTGCGCTGAGTCGTGCCTATGCCGCGTTGGAGGAGCAGTCGAGGCAACAACTATCCTCGAACCAGGCTTCAACAGATACGACGCCGACCGTTATCGATCACGAATCCCAATCGGAGTAGCAGCATGACAGATTTATCATCTACGGCATTTGGATTACACCCTGGACTTGCGCGGGAGCTCGGTGAACGATTGCGCGCGCTCCCCTACACCACATCTTCGATTGGAAGTTATCTTGGACCAAATGCATACCAGGCTCTCTACCGGGGCGAGGTGGGATCCGTCCTGCGTCGCTGCCATTCAGAAGACGTTATCGGATCGGCCATATCCACTTTGTTGTTGCGGCGCCCGACTTCCAAAAACGAGCTCGAGGCGTTATTTGGCTCGTCACTTGCTGAGAAACTCATCAGTGCAGGTGTTTTTCACCAGACCAAAGAGCAACGCTACGAGGTTGCTTACGACATCCGGCCTCATTTGTTGTCTCAACAGCATCACTTCATAGTTGCAGATCTCGACGCCTCTACGTCTGCAATCGTTCCCGGCAAAGATCACGTACTTGGAGTCGGAGCGGCGTCGAAATCCCTGTTGCACGCGATCCCGCAGTCACCGACTGGAACGGTTTTGGACCTTGGAACCGGTTCAGGGGTGCTGTCGGTAGCACAATCTGGCCTTGCCGATCAGATCGTCGGTACTGACATTCATCATCGAGCGATCGAGTTGGCTCAGGCCACGCTCGAGATGAATGGCATCACTAACGTTCAGCTCCGCGAAGGATCTTGGTTTGAGCCTGTCGCGGGCGAGCAGTTTGACAGGATCGTTGCCAACCCGCCGTTTGTAGTCGGCATTCCGGAGGTAGGGCATGTTTACCGCGACTCCGGCATGCCACTGGATGAAGCAAGTCACCTCGTGGCAGAGCACGCACCTGAATATCTCGCAGAAGGTGGGATGCTGTGCATGCTGGGCTCATGGGCCCATATTGATGGTGAGGCGTGGCAGTCGCGAGTTGCGAGTTGGGTCCCTTCGCAGGGAGTCAGCGCATGGGTGCTTCAACGAGAAGTGGTTGACCCCGAGACCTACGTCGCCACGTGGCTGAAAGATGAATCAGTCGACCTCAGGACTGAAAGCGGCATAGCCCGCACACAACAGTGGCTCGATTACTTCCAAGCCGCGGGTGTTCACGCTATTGGTTTCGGTTGGATTTTCATGCAACACATCGGCGACCAGCCCTCCGAGATTACTGCGGAAGAATTATCACACCCGTTCACGGACCCGCTTGGGCCTGAGGTCGAAGAATACTATCTGCGGCAGGCGTGGCTACGGCAAAAATCCGTCCAGGAACTCTTAGATAGTTCGTTCCTGGTCCGGCCCACAGTCGCGATCGAAGACATCGCTGTGCCAAATACTGAAGAGGGGCTGGGTTTCACGCGCGAAGAGCTGCGCATTACTCGAATGGATGGCCCACGATTCTCTCATTCATTGGATGAGGCGTTGAAAACCGTCCTTGCAGGATTGCATCCCGCCGGCTTGCCACTGCGTGACGTGGTGGGCATCCTAGCAGCATCTCGAGGTGTCGACGACCAGCAGGCCCTTGAAGAATTGGAAAACCAAACGGTTGCAGCTGTTGTGGATCTTATCCGCCACGGCATCGTGCTGCCGGCGGAAATTGCAGAGGTGGAGTAGGAATGAAGGCTGTATTGACAAGAGTTACGAACGCGAGCGTCACCGTCGACGGTGAAGTCGTCGGAGCAATCGACTGCGAGGCGACTGGTGGAATTCTGGCCCTTGTCGGAGCAGGACGTAAGGATAGCGACGACGCTTGGGAAACGGTTGCTCGCAAAATCGCGGAACTGCGAATCCTGGAGGGCGAAAAGTCTGTAGTGGACGCACAAGCCCCTGTTTTGCTTGTGAGTCAGTTCACGTTGATGGGTCGCACGGCAAAAGGACGGAGGCCATCATGGAGTGACGCAGCCCCCGCAGATGAAGCAGCACCCATCATTGAAAAAATCGCAGCCTACCTCCGGGACCGGGGCATCACGGTCGCTGAAGGAAAGTTTGGTGCCCATATGAAGGTGCAGAGCATCAACGACGGCCCATTCACGGTGATTGTCGAGGCCTAGCACTCTTTTGATCATTGGGAACAAAAATGTGTCCAAGATCGTTGAGGGTGTAGAAGATTACCTGTTCCACTCGTCCAAGGAGGCAGTGCTCAATGACGTCGAAGAGTCAGACCTTAACAGCGGACAACGAAGAAAAAGTTGACCGCGGTAGTCGTCGCAATCAAACGAACGACAATCCATCGGCTGACCTTGTTCGCGTGTATCTCAATGGCATTGGCAAGACTGCCCTGCTCGATGCAGAAGAAGAGGTCGAACTAGCCCAGCAGATCGAAGTTGGACTCTATGCCCAGCAGCTTCTTGATGATCCAGACTGCAAGCTCACCCGAGCCCAGAAACGTGACTATAAAATTCTGGCGAAGCAAGGACGGAAAGCTCGCGCCCACCTCCTCGAGGCAAATCTTCGTCTGGTTGTGTCGTTGGCAAAGCGCTACACAGGACGCGGGATGCCACTGCTCGATCTGATCCAAGAGGGCAACCTCGGACTGATCCGCGCGATGGAGAAATTTGACTATGCCAAGGGCTTTAAATTCTCAACGTACGCGACGTGGTGGATTCGCCAGGCCATTACTCGCGGCATGGCAGACCAGTCTCGTACTATCCGTCTCCCTGTGCATCTTGTAGAACAAGTCAATAAACTCTCCCGAATTCGCCGCGAGATGTACCAGTCGTTTGGCCGCGAACCAACGAATGAGGAGTTGGCAGAGGAGTCTGGCATCGAAGAGGACAAGATTGAGCTCCTCCTGCGTCAATCCCGAGACCCCGTGAGTCTTGACATGCCGGTCGGAGCGGATGAAGAGGCCCCCCTGGGGGACTTCATTGAAGATGCAGAAGCTACAGACGCCGAAGACGCGGTGGTATCCGTGCTCCGTCACGATGACATCCAAGATGTCATCAACGGTTTGGAGCAGCGCGAGCAGGACGTCATCCGTATGCGCTATGGGCTGACCGACGGTGTTCCCCGCACATTGGACCAGATTGGGCGTAAATTCGGCTTGTCTCGTGAGCGCGTTCGCCAAATCGAACGAGAGGTCATGGCGAAGCTTCGCGTAGGTGACCGGGCAGAGCGCCTTAGGGATTACGCAATGTAACAACCGCGACGAAGCGTTCCGCAACTAATAGTTTTTTGGGTTACCATAGCAATCGTTAATAGGCGTCGATTCTTGGACTGCGTTGAATGTTGATGCAGCCTCAACGCTTCAGAGCGACTTTTAGGCAAGGGAGTTCCACGTGCGTGATCTCGTAGACACAACAGAAATGTATTTACGTACAGTTTACGAACTTGAGGAGGAAGGCATTGTGCCGCTCCGCGCACGAATCGCAGAGCGGCTCGAGCAGTCTGGCCCGACAGTTTCCCAGACCGTCGCCCGCATGGAGCGCGACGGCCTGATTGTTGTTGAAACAGATCGCTCGCTCTCCCTTACCGACGAGGGACGCGCCCGTGCGACTGCGGTGATGCGTAAGCACCGCCTCGCAGAGTGCCTTCTCACCAGCATCCTCAAGTTGGATATTGAACAAGTGCACGACGAAGCATGTCGCTGGGAACACGTGATGAGTGAAGCCGTGGAAAAGCGCGTATACGAGGTACTCAACCACCCTCAGGTATCTCCGTTTGGCAACCCCATCCCTGCGTTGGATGAAATTGGCGGTTCAAATGTTGCTAAGCCTGAGCTTGGCACTCGCGCAACAGACTTAGATCTCTCCGAGGGCCGCGAAGCTGTAGTGGTCCAAATCAGTGAGATTCTGCAGCTCGAAGCAGAGCGCTTGCCGGAGCTGGCAGGCCTAGGCGATATCGTCGGCCAAAAAGTCATAGTGAGCCTTCCGGATGATGGGGGGCTACAGCTATCACTTCCTGGCCAAAAAGATTTCGTCATTCCTGATGACCTCGCGCATGCCGTGCGCATTGAGCTTCAGTAGAGCCGATCTGCTGTTAGGAACCTGCAAGCATCTCTAGCTCCATCCAGACTGCTTCCCCGCCTTCTTCAACTGCGTGCAGGAGACCCTCATATTGACCGATCGCGAGTAACTGCAGGAGCACGTCGCTTAATGAGTGGTCCGGCATTTCTTGCAGCGCGCACTGTAGTGCGACCCCTGCCCAAGACCCGATCTCGCACCGCACAGCGATCACAGCCCACAACGCTAACGCGTTTGCCCGCACTGTCCCCACAGCATGGCGCGACAAGAATAGTAGTGGAGCAGCAAGTCGCTTTGGGTTCTGCATAATCGTGGGGATAAGTGTATCCCGCAGTAGAGCATGGGTGAGCAGAGCCGTCAAGCCTTCGAGCGCGATTCTCATTTCATTCGAGATTTCGCCGATTGGATTAGCATCGCGCTGGCCGATGAGGCAAGTCTCGGGCAAGCAAAGCAGAACCTCGATAATGCTTTCAATTTCTTCTTTCGCCAGTTTTGCCGGGTGTTCCTCCTCCCCAGCGTGGCTACCGCCCCACAAGTCTTTCAGTAGCTGCAACCCGTCTTTGCGTGTCTGTGCCTGGATTTGTTGCGCCAGTTGGACGGACTCCGAATCGACCGGCTCAAAATAGCTAAACGTGTCTTGTCTATCGAGTTCTGGGAGTATCCCCTGCTCAACGTATGGGCGCATCGATGGAGAGGAAATCACTGACGATACACAGCCACCAATGAGGGAGGACGCGCGATCGCATTCTTCGGCCGCATTCAATGGCGGTCCAAAAAGCAATGTATATGGGGTACCCTGCGCAATTTCGGAAACATGCCAGCACAGGTCGACTTTGAAACCGGTTTCTTCTTCGAGGAACTGCAAGCGATCAACTGCGTCTTTGACGAGCTCTGAGTTCGGAATACGGCTCACAATGACTGCAAGGTACGCGATGACGTCATCCCCCAGTAGGTATTGCGTCACGTCGGTCTTGAGGCTTTCTATGAATGCTTCAAGGCGCGTGAGGTCAACGCGAACTACAGGTCCAAGTTGAAGCCCACGTGTTCCTTCGCTGTCCGGAATGATGCCGAGCACCACGACCGATTCTTGAGGATAAAACCCTAGAACCCCGGGCAGGGCTGCGATGATATCTGATGGTCCAAAAAGTGATGAATTAGCTGCATTTATTTTCATACAGTTTAGACGTAGCCAACACAGCATCGGTTCCCGCTTTGCTAGAATTCCTTATTTTCAGCAGGAATGTTTCTTCACCCCAGACGTTGTGGGTAAGTACAAAGTTAGATCCTTTCAAATTATCCTAGGAGCGGTCATGCCAACGAATAATCGCATGTATGAACTTGAGTACCCGTCTCCCTCGAGTCTTGGCGAATCTCCTGAGGGGCCAACGCTCGTCGTTGCGTTACAGGGTTACGCAGATGCGGGCCATGCGGTTGAAGGGGTATCGAATCATCTCAACGCGGCGTTGGAAACCCGCACTTTAGCCACCTTCAATAACGATGAACTCATTGACTACCGCTCTCGCAGGCCTGCTGTAACCCTGGCGAATCACACGGTGGCCGACGTCGAAGAGATCGGCATTGAGCTGCGTGTTGTCCGCGACACAAAGGATATGCCGTTTCTGCTGCTGAGCGGGCCAGAGCCTGATCTGCGTTGGGAGGCATTTAGCAAGTCTGTGGCTGACCTTGCAGTGCAGTTTGGAGTTCAGCAAACGCTGTGCCTCTACGCTGCCCCTGTTGCCGCTCCCCATACCCGCCCAGTAGTGGTTTCCACACACGGAAATGATGAGAGCTTGGTGAAAGACAAGTATCTCTTCGACGGAATTATTACTGTGCCCGGGGCTGCCTCCATCATGATCGAGCGAGAGCTAGATAAGCGAGGCGAAAAGGTCGCTGGTTTTACTGCGCATGTACCTCATTACATTGCAAACTCTCCTTACCCGATGGCGGCGTTCCAGCTCATGCAGGCGCTCGAGGATACAGCAAATCTTCAGTTGCCACTCCGCGCGCTCGAGCAAGAGATAACAAGTGTTCAGCGTCAATTAGCAGAGCAAACGGCTGCGTCAAAGGAGATCGCGCAAGTCGTCTCGGCTCTCGAACAGCATTACGACCGTGAAGTTGAGGAGTACCGCAGGAACAATCCCAACGCAAAGATGCCCGGTGAGGCACAGGTTCCTTCCGGCGATGAGATCAGCGAAGCCTTCGAGAACTATCTCACGGCGATCGAGGACCAGCAGAGTCGTCCGCTTGTCGACGGACAACGGGGACTGCCTTTTGGCGATGATCTCAGTCAGGCTTTGCAGGATTTTTACTATATTGACCCAGCTCAGCCAACCGATGAGGAAGACGAGTAGCGGCTTTTCGCGACGAACTCGGCTACGGTAGTTGGCGTGACTCTTTCGACGTATTTGGCAGACCTTGACGACGTTCCAGCAGACCTTTTTGAAGAGGCCGTCTGGGACTCTTTCACTGCGTGGACACAGAGTCGTGGAATCTCGCTTTATGAAGCTCAGGAAGAAGCTTCGCTTGCGTTGCTTGCTGGGGATAATGTGATCCTGGCGACGCCAACCGGTTCGGGAAAGTCGATGGTGGCAAACGCTGCGCACTTCATTGCCATGGCTCGAGGGCAGCGCTCGTTTTATACTGCCCCAATTAAGGCGCTTGTGAGCGAAAAGTTCTTTGCACTGTGTGAGATCTTCGGAGCAGAAAACGTAGGGATGATGACCGGTGATGCCACAGTGAACAGCGGCGCCCCTATTATCGCAGCCACCGCTGAAATCGTCGCGAATATTGCGCTGCGAGAAGGTGAGCACGCGAAGATTCAGCAGGTCATCATGGATGAGTTTCACTACTATTCGGAGCCGGACCGCGGATGGGCATGGCAGGTGCCGCTACTGGAACTCCCCCAGGCCCAGTTCCTTTTGATGTCTGCCACGCTTGGAGAAACTGCCTGGATAGAAAAGGATCTCACCGAGCGCACTGGCCGCCCAACCACGTATGTTGGTGGGTCGGAGCGTCCCGTGCCACTCGATTTCAGTTACGTGTTCTCCCCCGTCCATGAGACGATCGAAGAACTACTGGCGGATAACAAAGCGCCGATCTACGTTGTGCACTTCTCACAACGCGAGGCAGCAGAGCGCGCGCAGGCACTGACCAGTATGAAAATCATCACCGCAGAGGAGAAGCAACGTATCGCCGAGGAGATCGGGAATTTTAGGTTCACGACTACCTTCGGTAAAACGTTGTCGAGGTTACTTCGAAAAGGCATTGGCATTCACCATGCCGGAATGCTGCCGAAGTATCGACGGCTCGTCGAAAAACTATCTCAAACAGGGCTTTTAAAGGTGATCTGCGGAACGGACACCCTCGGCGTCGGTATCAATGTGCCAATTCGTACTGTGCTGATTACCGGCCTGGCAAAGTATGACGGGACGAAACAACGCATCCTTAAATCGAGGGAGTTTCACCAAATCGCCGGCCGCGCGGGGCGAGCTGGGTACGACACCGAGGGCACGGTCGTCGTCGAAGCGCCAGAACACGAGATTGAGAATGCAAAGCTTCGGCGTCGCGTCGGCGACGATCCGAAGCGGCTTAAGAAGCTCAACAAGAAGTCAGCTCGTGATGGCGAAGTTACCTGGTCCGAAAAAACTTTCCAGCGCCTCACAACGGCAGAACCGGAGGAACTCACTAGCCAGTTCCAAGTATCGAATTCCATGTTGCTCAATGTTATTGCTCGCCCGGGTGACGGCTACGAGCACATGAAGCACTTGATTCGGAGCAACCATGACACACGCGCTAAGCAGAACCGTGACATTCTTACGGCAGTCGATCTGTTTCGCGGGCTCATCCAGGCTGACATTGTAGAACGCACTCCTGATTCTCCAGCGTATCGCCCCTATACTCTCACGCGAGAGCTGGACAGGGACTTTGCGCTCAACCAACCGCTTTCCCCGTTCGCGCTGGCATTTCTCACGGTGCTTGACCCCGAGTCTTCAACGTATTCGTTGGATGTAATCTCAGCGTTTGAGGCAATCTTGGATGACCCCCGTCAGGTGCTGCAAGCTCAGCAGTCAGCAGCTCGCGGCGAGGAGATCGCAGCTCTCAAGGCAGAGGGCGTCGACTACACGGAGCGCATGGCACTCATCGAAGATGTGACGTACCCTCAGCCGCTCGCGGAGGAACTGGAAGATGCATTTGAAACCTACTGCTCCAGTAACCCGTGGGCGAAAGAGTGGCAGCTTTCGCCAAAGTCGGTGGTACGCGACATGATCGAGCATGCGATGACGTTTTCGGATCTCATCGCAACCTACGGGCTATCCCGCTCTGAGGGTGTGGTGCTCCGCTACCTTACCGATGCGTGGCGCACCCTCTCCCACTCTGTGCCCGAGGCATACATGACTGAAGAGCTCGAAGATATCATCGTATGGCTAGGCGAACTGATCCGTCAGGTGGACTCGTCGCTCATTGACGAATGGGCGACGCTAGCTGATGACGACGCCCCAATCTCCCAGGACGTTCTCGACCGCGAGCTTGCATTCGGTGTTGAGGATCCTACGGCGCTCACAGCGAACCGCAGGGCGTTCAAAATCATGGTTCGCAACTACTTCTTTAGGCTTGTCGAACTGTTTGCGTTCGAAAAGGAAGAAGCCCTGGAGTCGATGCTTGAATATCTCGACCCCGATGTTCGGCCCGACTGGCCCTCGCTTCTCGACGACTACTTCGACGAGTACGACGATGTCATGATAGACGCAGATGCTCGCGGGCCAGAGTATTTCCGAGTTAAGGATGAAAGCTCGCGGCTCTGGGAAGTCGTACAGATCGTGAAAGATCCAGACGGGGACCGCAGCTTCCAATTCCACGGCGTCGTCGATCTCGATGCCTCTGATGAGGCGGGAGAAGTTCGGCTGAGGGACTTGGACGTTGTCCAGATGTAGTCCCTCAGCCGACTATCGTGCAGAAGACGTAACAGTTAGCGTGCGTCTTCTGCCACTACGGTCTGCGCAATGGCCTGGATAACAGCAGCAATCTTTACTGCCTCCCAGACCTGCTCCTTGGTCAGGCCCTCTTCGCGCACGACGTTGGAGTGTGCTACAGCGCAATGCTCGCAGCCATTGACAGCAGATACTGCGAGCGACCACAGCTCAAAGTCTGCCTTCTCGACGCCAGGCTTCGAGATGATGTTCATGCGAAGGCCAAACTTTACCTGTGCAAAGTCATCGCCGAGCCAGCCCTTTGCGCGGTAGGCAACGTTGTTCATTGCCATAACAGTTGCTGCGCCGAAAGCGGCATCGAGAGCCTCTTCGGACAGGTGCTCCTTGGCCTCGTCCGTAATCTCAGAGATCACGGTGGGGTTCTTTGTCGCTGCAGCGGAGGCAACGAGAGTGCCCCACAGCTGCTGCTCGTTCAGCTCTGTAGAGCGTGTCAAGGAGCCAAGGTTCAGCTTCTGGTCTTTTGCATATTCAGGCAAAGCGCTGCGCAGGTTATCGATCGACATATCTCTTTTCTCTTTCCTCTCTATTGTTTATTAATAAATCCCCGTCACTGAGTATTGAACTAGTGACGGGGACTCGGAGTTCATTTACTTCAGGGATTCCTGAACGACAGCCAACTTGTCGATATTCTTCGTTGGGTCGTTCTTCTGCCAGTCACAGGCGCAGACCTCTTCGGACTGGAGAGCATCCAAAACGCGAAGGACCTCTTCGACGTTACGGCCAACAGCATCCGGGGTGACAGACACGAACTGGATGACGCCGTCTGGGTCGATGATGAACGTTGCACGATCAGCGACGCCTGCCTCATTTTCAACGCCCAGTGCACGGATCAAGTCGTGGCGGACATCAGCAAACATTGGGAACGGAACGGTCTTCAGATCTGGGTGCGTTGCACGCCAGTTGAAGTGGGAGTACTCATTGTCAGTGGAGCCACCAAGGACCTGCGTATCGCGATCTTCGAACTCTTCGTTCAGCTTGCCGAACGCTGCGATCTCGGTTGGGCAGACGAACGTAAAGTCCTTCGGGTAGAAGAAAACGACCTTCCACTTACCCTCGTACTTTTCCAGGGATACATTCTCGAAGTAGTCCTCTGGGCTTGTTGCGTCGACCTCATGAAGGTCGCCACCCTTCAGCGCTACCAGATCGAACTCAGGGAAACGCTCGCCTACAGTCAGAATTGCCATAGCTTAACCTCCGAATGTGAGATGTCGTATATATACGGTCTTGGAATGCAATCGCTCGCACTCTGACAAACATTGTGCCAGAAACGTCGCGCAATTTCAACAGCAAAACCTATTGCAATGCCGTATGGTTATAAGAATGAACAATAAAGAATATAAACCAACCTTGGCCCAACTTCGTACGTTTGTGACCATCGCCGAGAATAGGCACTTCGGCACTGCTGCGAGCAAGCTCAACATTTCTCAACCGTCATTATCCCAGGCATTGGTCGCGCTAGAGACCGGTTTAGGGATTCAACTTATCGAGCGATCCACCCGAAAGGTCATCGTCACTCCAACTGGGGAGGCGCTCCTCCCCTATGCGAAAGCAACGCTTGAAGCAGCCGATGCTTTTGTTGCACATGCCCGCGGTGCACATGGGGTCCTTTCCGGGCCTCTCAATATCGGCATCATCCCCACCATCGCACCGTATATCCTGCCCACCCTTTTACAACTGATTCAGAGCGAGTTCCCCGATTTAACTCCTCGAATCATCGAAGAGCCCACCAAACACCTACTCGCTAAATTGCGCGACGGCAACGTCGATGTGGCGCTGCTAGCCCTTCCTACGCACGCGCCTGGAGTCAGTGAACTGGAACTCTATGACGAAGACTTCATCGTCGTAACGAATGAGAAACACAAGTTGTCTGGGCTCCAAAACCTTACCCTCGATGTCCTGGAAGAACTCGATTTGCTTCTTCTCGACGACGGCCACTGCCTGCGCGACCAAATAGTTGATCTTTGCAAGAACGTTCAAACCACGCCCTCAAATTCAAGCCAATCAGATACACGGGCTGCGTCACTGACTACCATCATGCAGCTGGTTGTTGCTGGCCTTGGATCAACCCTCGTTCCCAAGTCAGCTATTGCAGCTGAGTGCACACGTCCTGGTTTGGGGCTTTCTACCTTCCAGAAGAGTGTCGACGCGAAGCGTACAATTGGACTGGCCTACCGCTCTTCTTCTTCCCGCATCCATGAGTTTGAGGAACTTGGAGCGTTGTGTAGAAAGGCGTACAAAGAGGTAGCGAAAACCAGTGATGCGATTCTGTCCCGCTAAACTGGGACGCTAGTTATGAAGAACCAGGAACAAACACCTAAGAAAGAACTCTTCCGCCAACTAGACAACGTGGAACTACGCGACGTCCGACGTCTTCGCCGTCGCATTCGACAGGCCAAGAACGGCAAGGAACTTAACAAAGTTGAAGAGGCAATTGCCCGAAGCTTGCACGTAGTTCGGGCGCGGGATGAACTCATTCCGAACATCGAGTACCCAGATGCACTCCCGGTTTCTCAACGCAAGAATGACATCTTAGAAGCTGTCGCGAACCACCAAGTGACTGTTATTGCTGGTGAAACTGGATCCGGCAAGACCACCCAGATTCCTAAGATGCTGCTCGAGCTCGGCCGCGGTCGACGAGGACGTATAGCGCATACTCAGCCGCGCCGTCTCGCTGCTAGAACTGTCGCTGAACGCATAGCAGACGAATTAGGTCAGAGCATTGGAGAATCGGTCGGCTACGCCATTCGCTTCGACGACAAGGTCAGCACCACTACCTCAGTGAAGCTCATGACAGACGGAATTCTCCTTACGGAGATTCAGCGTGATCGGTTCCTCAACGCGTACGACACCATCATTATCGATGAGGCGCACGAGCGTTCCCTGAACATCGACTTTTTGCTTGGATACGTCAAGGAGCTTCTCCCCAAACGCCCCGACCTGAAGGTCATCATCACGTCCGCCACCATTGACGTCGAACGCTTCGCGCAGCACTTCTGTGACGAAGAAGGCAACCCCGCCCCGATTATTGAGGTTTCAGGTCGTACCTACCCGGTTGAGGTGCGCTACCGTCCGCTCGTCGAAAATGCCGGCGATCGTGAAATTGATATTGACATGATTGACGGTGTTATCAACGCCATCAAGGAGTTGATGGCAGAAGGCGACGGTGACATCCTCTGCTTTTTCGCCTCAGAACGTGACATCCGTGACTGCATGGAAGCAATTGAAAAGCAGCATTGGAAGAATGTTGAAGTCGCGCCACTTTTCGGACGCCTTTCGAACGCAGAACAGCACCGCGTCTTCTCCCCACATAGCGGGCGTAGGATCGTCCTCTCTACGAACATCGCCGAAACTTCGCTCACAGTGCCGGGAATTCACTACGTTGTGGACACTGGCCTCGCTCGCATTTCACGGTATTCAACGCGGACTAAAGTACAGCGTCTTCCGATTGAGGAAATATCCCAAGCCTCAGCAAACCAGCGCTCGGGCCGTTGTGGACGTGTTGCTGACGGTATCGCTATCCGCTTGTACTCGGAAGAGAACTTTAATTCACGCCCGGAATTTACTGACCCTGAAATATTGCGGACCAACTTGGCAAGTGTGATCCTGCAAATGATTTCTCTCAATCTCGGCGACATGCGGCACTTTCCATTCGTGGAATCCCCAGACGACAAAGCTATTCGCGATGGCCTTACGCTCTTGTACGAGCTCGGTGCAATCAAAGCAATACCAAAGGGTGAACTTCCAAAACTCACGAAAATTGGCCATACGCTTGCGAAAATCCCAGTCGACCCCAAGATGGCTCGCATGCTCGTCGAGGCCGAACGCTACCGGGTGTTGGAGGATGTCACCGCAGTTGTCGCCCATATGTCGATTCAAGACGTGCGCGAACGCCCCCTGGAATTTCAGGCACAAGCAGACCAAGCCCATGCACGCTTCAAAGACAAGACATCCGACTTTCTTTCAGCGCTCAAGCTCTGGGATTACGTCGGAGGTCTCCGTGAAGAGCTTTCAGGCAATCAGTTCAGAAAGCGCATGAAGCGTGAGTATTTGCACTATATGCGAATTCGTGAATGGCACGACCTCGTTCGTCAGCTCCGCGACGTCGAACGTCGACTGGGCTGGGACGTCGACAAAGCAATGACAATGACAACGAAACGTGACGCTGACTCGATTCATCGAGCATTGCTCACTGGCTTACTTTCGAATATCGGTGCTCGCGACGGAAACAGCAAGGAATACCAAGGTGCTCGTGGTACCCGTTTCCTGATTTTCCCAGGGTCATCGCTGGCCAAGACCCCACCAGAGTTTTTGATGGCAAGCGAGCTTGTAGAAACCTCGCGGCTTTGGGCCAGAGACGTGGCAAAAGTAGAATCCTCATGGATCGAGCACGCGGCAGGATCACTCCTGAAACATGTCTATTCAGAACCGTTCTGGTCACGGAAACGCGCATGCGCAATGGTCCATCAAAAATCGTTATTGTACGGCATCCCTATCGTGCGAGACCGACTTATCCCCTACCACCGCGTTGATCCTACGGCTGCGCGCGAGATGTTTATTCGTCACGCACTCATTGACGGCGATTGGACGAGGACTCATAGGTTTCTCGAACACAACAGCTTGTTGCTAAGCGAAGCCGCAGAAGTTGAAGAAAAGCTACGGCGTAGGGGCATCGTCGTTGACGAAGACACTCTATTCGATTTCTACGACGTGAAACTGCCGGATTCAGTCACAACAGCGAACAATTTTGACAGTTGGTGGAAGAAGCAACAGCAGCTCGATCCCGGATATCTTCACTTTGATCCAAGTAAACTCGTTGACGATTCTGCCCAGACTATCTCTGCAGAAGACTTTCCAATGTCATGGTCACAAGGGTCGATGCGGTTCGATGTGTCGTACAAATTCGAGCCTGGAACCGCCTACGACGGCGTTACCATCGCAATTCCCCTGCCTCTACTGGCCAGCGTTGAATCAGTCGGATTTGACTGGCTTGTACCTGGGCTACGTAAAGAGTTGCTGACTGAACTCATTCGTTCACTGCCGAAACCACTACGCAAGGGCGTCGTCCCCGCTCCAGACTTCGCTGACCGTGCACTTGAGCGTATGACGTTCGATCCACGCACGTCGGTTACCGAAGCACTGGCTCAGGCCCTCACTGAATTGGGTGCCAGCGGCATTAGCGGGCATGATTTCCGCACGCACCTGCTGCCACCGCACTTGCTCATAACGTTTGCAGTCATTGATAAACGTGGGAAGATTGTCGACTCAGACAAGAGTCTCCTTGCTTTGAAGAAGCGTCGGGCCACACAGATTCGTTCTTCAGTCGCGAAAGCAAGCCGCCACTCTGAAACTGCCGAAGTTCCTGTATGGACCGAAGACACACTCGGCGATATTCCCGAAAGTACGACCACAACCATTGATGGCAACAAAGTCGAGGCCTATCCTGCGCTCGAGGTGACTCCCAAAGGCGTTCGCGTTGCTGTGCATCCAACCCGGGCGAGTGCTGATGCATCAATGATGACGGCAACGCTCACGTTGCTGCTGCGGGCAATCGAGGTTTCCGATACTCAGATGACGAAGGGACTGCCACTACAGCAACGTGTCGCTGTTGATAGGTATCCACATGGCGGGGCTTCCGGCCTTGTCGAAGACGCTCGCGTTGCAGCAATCCGCGACGCGATGATTCAAGCCGGCGGCCCTGTGAGGTCACCTGCTGATTTCGACGCACTATGTGCGAAAATTAAACCGACTATTCCGGGAGCTGTCCGACGATCAATTGTATCGATCGCGCCAGGTCTCGCTGCATACTCAGATTTGATGCAAGAGCTCAAGAATTGGTCTGGTCCTGCGATTGACGATATTCGGGAGCAACTAGCATTCATGCTGCCCGCGAACGCTATCACGGTTCATGGCATGCAACACCTACAGCACCTCCCCCGTTACATAGAGGCAATCCAGATACGGCTTGAGCATCTAGAAGCGGAACCGGAACGTGACGAAGAGCGGCAGGCTGAAGTAGCAAATGCTAAGGCTTACCTAGAGCGACGATTGGAACAGCTCCCTGCCCAACGCAGGAAGACACGCGCATACAAGGACGTGATGTGGCGAATTCAGGAGCTGCGAGTGAGTTTGTTTGCACAACACCTTGGCACCCAAAAGCCTGTGAGCGTGCGTCGTATTGAAAAAATGGTCGATAAACTTCGCTAGTGAGCCTCGGACTTTATTCCAGTCCCTCTCGCTCGCGTCGTTTCATCAAGCGGATTTCCGACTGAAAATCTTCGGCGCTTTCAAAAGACTTGTACACCGAGGCAAATCGCAGGTACGCAACTTCGTCCAGTGTGCGAAGCGGTTCCAATACCGCCAGTCCAATGTCATTTGCCGCAACTTGAGAACTTCCTTGGGCCCGAACCGTCTCCTCTACTTGCTGCGCTAGCCGCTTCAATGCGTCGTCGCTAACGTTCCTGCCTTGACAAGCACGCCGAACACCAACGATCAACTTTTCCTTGTCGAACGGTTCAGTTACTCCATTGCGCTTCACAACGGTCAGCACGGCCTTCTCGATCGTTGTGAATCGGCCCCCGCACGATGTGCACTCTCGCCGCCGCCGGATAGCAGAGCCCCCGTCTACAACACGAGAATCTGTAACTCGCGATTGTTCGTGATGACAAAACGGACAGTACATCTACACCCCACTTTCTCGGAGAACAGTTATCACCCCCTACATTAGCGGGTTAACGTTGCGCTGCAGAAGCGACTTCATAGCTATGAGCAACGTTCGAATCGTCCCGCGACACCGAGTCCCACTCGCTATTACCGAAATCGCCCGAGATAAGTACAGCGACGAACATAGTTACCCCAAGAAGGGCTCCCATTAGAACGTTTGCTCGCTGCTCTTGAGGCTCGGCGGAAGAATAAACGGTTGGCTCGGGAGCATCTGCAGCCGCCCAGCGGCAACGAAAGTTCTGGTTGATAACCTGCTCGTGGCGTGACGGCTCACCCCCTCGATCACCCCGCATGGGTACAAAATCCCACACTTCAGCTGGCATTGAAGACCGTGGTGCAAGTGGAGCTCCCGCCATATCAGCACGAGTAGAAATTATTTTCGCCTGGTCAATGATGCTCATAAAATGCCCCTTACTTCATTTCGCGAATTCGAAGGTTTCTCATCTCACGCGAAACATTTTTAGCGTATTTGTTCGATTTAACTTCTATGTTCGATTTATACCATCTCATATCAGATCCCCACAACCCCCCAACTATCGAACATATTTGCCCTCTTTGATATATTCTGTACAGAAGACACTATCGAGACTCAATGTGAGGACCCATGGCACGCAAGAACACAACCAGTGAAAAGTTCGATATGAGCGTACTTTCAGACAGACAAAAGCGAATCCTTCAAGTCATTCGCGACGCCGTCGTATTACGTGGCTATCCACCAAGCATTCGAGAGATCGGCGACGCCGCAGGACTCCAATCAACTTCTTCTGTCGCCTACCAGCTGAAGGAGCTCGAAAAGAAAGGGTTCCTTCGCCGTGACCCAAACAAGCCACGAGCCGTAGACCTCCGCCACCTGCCAGAATCTATGGGAGGTTCGGTTACACCGAAAGACGATGCGGACATTGATGGAACTTCTCCAGCACGGATGATCCCTGTCCTCGGCCAAATCGCCGCTGGAACTCCGATCCTGGCAGAGGAAAACATTGAACACTACTACCCCCTGCCGGAAGAACTACTCGATAGCGGCGACCTCTTCATGCTTCAGGTGGTTGGAGAATCAATGCGCGATGCAGGCATTCTCAATGGTGACTGGGTAGTCATCCGCTCACAACATGTTGCCGAAGAGGGCGAGTTCGTAGCAGCGCTAATTGACGGGGAGGCAACTGTCAAGGAGTTTCATAAGGACTCTTCCGGAGTATGGCTCATTCCTCATAACGATGCCTTTTCTCCGATACAAGGCAACGACGCCGAGATTATGGGCAAAGTGGTCTCTGTTTTCCGGACCCTGTAGCCATTTTTCGCCATTTCGCCCCCAACCGGGGGCTATCAAACACATGTAAAAGCATTCGGGCGCACGGTTTTGCAACAATAGGGGCAACCTAATTTTTGAACCCTGCTGATTCGTGGTTGCCCCACGGAGGAGTTGTATGTACGCCGAAGAGAGAAGAAGGCAGATCGCGTCACTTACCGCAGTCGAAGGACGCGTGAATGTTACGGAGCTGGCCGAACGGTTTGATGTAACAGCCGAGACCATCAGGCGGGACTTGGCAATTCTCCATAATGAAGGAATTGTCCACCGCGTTCACGGCGGAGCCGTCGCTAGCCAATCATTTCTCACCACAGAGTTTTCTCTTGATGCCCGGTTCCGGTCGGCACCGACCGCCAAATCGGCGATCGCGCGCGCTGCGACACAGTTTCTCCCAGAGGATCCTGGCGCTGGCATCTTTCTCGACACCGGCACCACCATCAATGGACTGGCCGATCTTATTGCCGCAGCAGGAAAAACACAACATTGGTCTATAGTTACGAACTCCCTCCCGATCGCGCTAGACCTATCATCCTGCGGGCTTACAGACGTTCAGCTCCTCGGGGGGACAGTCCGTGCAATCACCCAAGCTGTTGTAGGCGATACGGCATTACGCACTCTCGCGCTTATGCGTGCAGATGTTGCTTTTATTGGCACGAATGCCTTGACTATTGACCACGGCCTCTCTACCGCCGACGCCCAAGAGGCTGCGGTCAAATCTTCAATGGTCACCAATGCACGCAAGGTAGTTGTGCTCTGCGACTCCACGAAGCTCGGCAATGATTATCTAGTTAGCTTTGCGCCGCTAGACGCAATTGACGTCGTTGTTACCGACACAGACGCACCAGAGAGCTTTGTCAGCGAATTGCGGGAGCGTGGAATCAAGGTCGTCCTTGCCGAAGAGTGAAACAAAAGGAATCAAATGCCCGATTGTGCCCGTTCTATTGCATTAACGGACATAATCGGGCATTATGGCTTTAGTAGCGCTTTTCGATACTGCAGCTGCACAACAGACTTTCGGTAGGCGCTACCCCACAGAGCACCAATTACTCTAAGGATGCGCCACATGATTCTGACGTTCACTCCGAATCCAAGTACAGATGCAACGCTTTCTGTAGCAACGTTGCGTCGCGGCGAAGTCGCCCGTGCCATTACCGCTACGCGAGAAGCTGGCGGAAAAGGCGTCAACGTGGCCCACGCCGTAGCGAAGGCTGGAAGAGCGGCACTCGCTGTAGTTCCCTGCGGGGAAAGCGACCCTTTCAAGTTCGCTGCTAACCGACTCGGTTTTCCTTTTGTTTTCATCCCGGTTGAGGGCAATATCCGTACCAATACTGCGATTACTGAATCCGACGGTACGACTACCAAAACCAATGAGCCTGGCCCTCAATACACCATTGATGTCCAGCAGGGGTTCCTCGACGCGCTTGATTCGCATAGCAGCGAATGTAAGGCCGTCGTCATGGCAGGGTCGCTGCCAAGTGGAGCCCCGGCGGATCTCTACGCAACGTTGACCCGAGAAATCCGATTGAGGCTCGCCGAAGACGTACTGGTGGCCGTCGACACATCAGACGAACCCCTGGTAAAGCTGGGAGATCAGCTTGAATCTGCAGCCCCCGATATCCTGAAACCCAACGCTTTTGAATTAGCGCAATTGGTGGGAGCCGATGGGCATGTACTAGAGACTAGCGCTTCAGCCGGAGACTACTCCGAGGTTGTTCAGGCAGCGAAACGCTTGATTCAGCGAGGGGCTAAAGAAATTCTCGTCACCCTCGGTGGCGCAGGTGCTTGCCTGGTCACCGCAGACTCTGCCTGGGCAGCAACGCCCCCACCGACTGTTGTGAAATCTACCGTTGGAGCAGGCGACAGCTCACTTGCTGGATATGTTATGGCTCGCACTCAACGCCTGCCGTTGGACCAGTGCCTCCAAACCGCGGTCGCCTATGGCTCTGCTGCAGCAGGCCTACCAGGTACCGGGATTCCAAGCCCTGACGACATCAACTTGGAACAAACCCAAGTCGTAGAAATCGATTCATAATTTAAGAGAACAGGAGTCCACCATGAGTGACAACATCATCACTCCACAACTCGTTAGTCTCGATGTGGACTACGGGTCGACGCCAAGAGAGGTCATCGAACACCTCGCGCAGCAAGCCCAGGACGCAAGCCGAGCAAGCGACAGCTTGAAGCTAGCCGACGCAGCTTACGCCCGTGAGCAGAAAGCTGGCACCGGTGTGAATGGCCGTGTTGCAATCCCCCACTGCCGCACCGAAGCAGTCGAAACCCCAACGTTGGTTTTTGCCAGGTTACAGCGGCCCGTTGACTTCTCGGGGCCAGATGGAGACGCAGAGCTTGTATTTTTGATCGCTGCTCCTGAAGGCGGCGGTAAGGCGCATTTGAAGATCCTTTCCAAGCTCGCACGTGCCTTGGTACGCGGCGACTTCGTAACTCAGCTCCGCGAGGCAAAGGATGAGCAAACGGTCGTCAACGCGGTGCTGGACGTCGTCAACGCTGCTCCTAAGAAGAAAACTGCCGCAGCACCTACTCCCGCTGCGACGGGCAAGACCGATGGCGTGAAAAAGTTTAGGATTGCAGCTGTTACATCGTGCGCGACCGGCATTGCCCACACATACATGGCAGCCGACGCTCTGACACAAGCTGCGCAGGCTCGCGATGATGTCGAGTTTCAGGTGGAGCCGCAAGGTTCTTCCGGCGGCGATCCTCTGGATCAGGCCTACATCGACAGTGCTGACGCCGTAATCTTCGCCCATGATGTTGCTGTGCGTAACAAAGCACGTTTTGCAGGCAAGCCGGTCGTTGATAGTCCAGTAAAGCGTGGCATCAACGAGCCAAACAAGATGATCGACGAGGCCATTGCCGCTGCAAACGATCCGAATGCACCAAGAGTCACCACGGCGGGATCGGAGCAGCGAGAAGACTCCGCTTCCTCTGGTGAAAGCTGGCCAAAGAAGATCCAGCAAGCTGTAATGACCGGTGTGTCGTACATGGTGCCTTTCGTTGCAGCAGGCGGCCTGCTCCTCGCGCTTGGTTTCCTCTTCGGCGGATACGACATGGCGAATGGCTGGCAGTCCCTCGTCACGAACTTCTCCCCGACCCACCTGCCTGGACATACAATCGATGTCGACGGTGAAATGATGACGTTCCGCCGTTCCGGCTGGCTTCTGTATCTCGGTGCTGTCATGTTCGCGACAGGCCAGATGGGCATGGGCTTCGTTGTTGCGGCGCTCTCCGGCTACATCGGGTATGGCCTTGCAGGACGTCCAGGTATCGCGCCAGGATTTATCGGCGGTGCTATCTCCGTCATGGTTGGCGCAGGTTTTATCGGCGGCCTTGTCACAGGTCTGCTGGCTGGTTTGATCGCATACTGGATCCAGACATGGAAGGTTCCGCGCTGGCTCGGGTCCCTGATGCCAGTGGTCATCATCCCGCTGCTGACTTCCCTTGCTATCGGCCTCATCATGTTCTTACTGTTGGGGCGTCCGCTTGAGTCTCTCATGCTGGGACTGCAGGGCTGGCTTGAGTCGATGAGCGGATCCTCTGCGGTCCTGCTCGGCGTCATCATCGGGCTCATGATGTGCTTTGACCTAGGTGGCCCAGTCAACAAGGCGGCGTACCTCTTCGGAACCGCTGGTCTGTCTGCGGGAACGGAGGCAAGCTTCCAAATTATGGCGGCTGTAATGATTGCTGGCATGGTTCCCCCGATCGCACTGTCAATCGCGACGTTCCTCCGCAAAGGATTGTTTACCCCGGCGGAGCAAGAGAACGGCAAATCCGCATGGCTCCTCGGACTGTCGTTTGTCAGCGAGGGCGCAATCCCGTTTGCTGCAGCTGACCCGTTCCGCGTTATCCCTTCGATGATGCTCGGTGGCGCCACTGCTGGCGCGGTCAGCATGGCACTCAATGTTGGTGTGCAGGCTCCACACGGTGGTCTCTTCGTGCTCTTTGCCTACGAGCCTTGGTGGGGACTGTTCGTCGCGCTCATTGCAGGCGTGGCGGTCGCAACTGTAGCGGTCATCGTCGCTAAGCAGTTCTGGCCAAACGAGGAGATCCAGAAGGTCGCTGCCCAAGCAGAACCTGCAGCGGTGGCGAACTAAGGACACAGGCCCCTAAACTGAATACAGAAACTCGATAGATACTTTCAAAGCAGAAAGGATGAAGCACATGGCTTCAAAGACAGTTAAAGTCGGATCCACCGTTGGACTGCACGCACGTCCAGCAACCATTATTTCTGACGCCGCCGGTGAATACGATGACGAGGTCATCCTGACCCTTGTCGGTGACGAGGACGAGGAAGAGACGGATGCTGCTTCCTCGTTGATGATCATGGCAATGGGCGCCGAGTTCGGTGATGAGGTCACCGTTACCTCTGACAACAGTGAGGCAGTTGAAAAGATTGCCGCATTGATCGAGAAGAACCTCGACGAAGAGTAAATCCCACAACAAAAGCCCGGGCGCTACATCTGAGCGCTCGGGCTTTTGCTTGTTCGAGCTATTTTCGAGATGCAGCGTTGAACTGCCCCTCACCCACTGTGTTGTAAATCCACTTCAACAGAGGATAGAACACGATGATGCCGACCGACCCCAGGGCAATGCCCTCAAGCGTCACCTGACCGACAGTGAACGACAGGTTGCCGATACCAACAATGAGTGCCACAGCCGCAACTGTTAGGTTCACCGGGTTCGTGAAATCTACCTTGTTATCCTGCCAAATACGTACACCAAGCATTCCAATCAGGCCGTAAAGAACCAGGCACGCTCCGCCCAGCACACCGGCTGGGATTGTGAAGATGACTGCGCCGAACTTCGGGATGAACGCCAAAACGATCGCGAAACACGATGCGACCCAATACGCAGCCGTCGAGTAAACCTTGGTAGCAGCCATCACGCCAATGTTCTCCGCATAAGTCGTTGTACCAGAGCCGCCAAAGCCACCAGCCAATGTCGTCGCGATACCGTCACCGATCAACGCCCTGCCTTGGTATGGGTCCAGGTCGCGTTGCGTCATCTCAGAAACTGCCTTGACATGACCAATATTCTCCGCGATCAGCACGACGATGACAGGAAGCGTCACCAAAACCGCTGAGAGGTGGAACTCTGGCGTATGGAACTGCGGCAAGCCGATCCAAGGACTAGCGCCAATTGTGTCCAGTGCATCATCCGATAACCCGCCAGTGAGCGCCGCAAACACCCAGCCGACGATGACGCCGATCAGAATGCTCAGACGAGACAGCATTCCCCTCGCAGCGACAGTCAGCAGAGCAATCGTGCCGAGCGTGACAAACGCGACCCCGGGCTGAGTTTCCACATTAGAAACGGCAGTCGGCGCAAGATTGAAACCGATCAACGCGACGATGGCACCAGTGACCGTGGGAGGCATGACGGCGTCGATAACTTTCTTGCCTGCAAGTTGAACAACAAAGCCAACTGCAATCAACGTCAGACCCGTGATGAGTACCCCGCCCAACTGAGAGCCGATTCCGTACTGGGACGACGCAGACAGCGGCGCGATGAAAGCGAATGACGAGCCAAGGTAGCTAGGCAGTTTATTACGGGTAATCAGCAAAAAGATGATGGTTCCCAGTCCTGAAAACAGCAGCGTTGTGTTTACAGGGAATCCCGTCAACGTTGGAACGAGAAGTGTGGCTCCGAACATTGCTACGACATGCTGCATGCCGATGCCAATTGTTCGAGGCCAAGAAAGGCGTTCATCAGGGGCGACCACCGCGCCGGGCAGAACGCGGCGCCCGTCGCCATGCAAGGTCCATCCAATAGTTTTACTCACAGGCTCATATTATGTCGCTAGATAATTGCCGAAAGCGAATTGGGCAAAGTAGCGTAATACGCATGGAGATTTTCATTCGCCGCACGGCAGACGAAATTGGCGATTTCGCTGCAAACATGATTGAACCATTCGTCAAGCAAGGTGCAACGCTTGGTCTTGCTACTGGCTCGACACCGAGTCCAACGTATCAGGCACTAATCCGAAAGCACCGCGAGGAAGGCCTCAGCTTCGCCGACTGTGACGCATTCTTGCTCGACGAATACTACGGAATCGATCAACACCACGAGCAGTCATACTGGTCCACAATCCGACGCGAGCTGACGGCATCAATCGATATCGATGACGCGGCCGTGCACTCGCTTAGCAGCTCAGCGGCCGATCCGGAGCAAGAGGCTGCGACGTATGAGTCCATGATGAAAGACGCCGGTGGTGTCGACATTCAGCTGCTCGGCATCGGCGCGAACGGCCATATCGCTTTCAACGAGCCGACCAGCTCGCTGAGTTCCCGGACCCGACTGATTGATCTACGCCCGCGGACCATTGCTGACAACGCACGCTTCTTCGAGTCAGAAGATGAAGTGCCTCGCCAGGCAATGACACAGGGCATCGGCACCATCTTGGAAGCGAAGAAGATCCTCCTCATCGCTACCGGTGCAGCGAAGGCCGAGGCTGTCCAAGCAATGATCGAAGGGCCCTTGAGCTCTTTCTGCCCTGCCTCATCGCTGCAAATGCACAACGATGTGTGCATATTACTCGACGAAGCCGCAGCATCCGGCCTCGGCGATGTGGAGTTCTACAAGGAGATCGACGCCTACTGGCGTTAATTCACCACTCCAGCAGTCTCTAGTAGACCTGCTGGACAAACTCGTCATACTGGCGCGCCAGAACTCGTGGCAAGCGGACATCGATCCTGGTGCCGTCGGTTTCATATTCTTCGGAGCGAATCGTCCCGTGTTCATGGACGAGTGAGACAACATCTCCTCGGGTGTAGGGGATCAGCATGACTACATGCTCATCGAGCGTGTTCAGGAACATCTCGATTTTTCCCTCGAGTTCAGCAATACCCTCACCCGTGAGCGCTGAGACAAACACCGCTTCCCGACCGGTCGCGTCAAACACGTGGCGTAACTCTGCCAAAACCACAGGGTCAGCGGAGTCAATCTTGTTGACGACCACAATCTCCGGAGGCAATTCGGAATCTTTATCTCGCGTGATCTCTGCCAGCACCTCGCTCACGGCAGCAATCTGCTTGAGTGGGAACTCGTCTGCTCCATCAACGACGTGTAGCAAAAGGTCTGCATTGCTCACTTCCTCCAGCGTCGACTTAAACGCCTCGACCAACTGGGTCGGCAGGTGCCGAACGAAACCAACTGTGTCCGTCAAAACGACGTTTCGCCCATCGGCCAGCGTTGCGCGTCTCGTGGATGGGTCAAGCGTTGCAAACAATGCGTCTTCCACAAGCACGCCGGCGTCCGTCATTGCGTTAATGAGTGAGGACTTCCCTGCGTTCGTGTATCCGGCAATCGCAATCTTGGGTGTCGTCGAGCTCTGCCTCTTCGCGCGCTTAATCTGACGAACAGTCTCCATGTCTGCTAATTGATGACGCAGCTTTGCCATCTCTGAGCGCAACCTTCGCCGGTCTGCCTCAATTCTGGTTTCACCAGGACCGCGCAAACCAACGCCGCCATTCGAACCCGCACGACCACCGGCCTGGCGCGAAAGGTTGCCGCCCCAACCACGGGTACGGGTGTAGAGATACTCCATCTGCGCGAGGCTAACTTGTGCTTTGCCCTCCTTGCTCTTTGCGTGTTGAGCAAAGATATCCAGAATGAGCATCGTTCGGTCGATCACTTTAGAGTTGAGGGCTTCCTCTAGCGCCACCATTTGACCAGGGGATAGCTCACCGTCGAATACGACGGTGTCCACTCCACTGGCGTCGACAATCTCGCGCAGCTCTTTCACCTTTCCGGAACCAATGTATGTCCCTGGATCCGGCTTATCTCGTTTTTGATAGAGCATGTCAATAACTTCAGCGCCTGCGGTTTCGGTCAGTGCTGCCAATTCCCGCATGTTTGCTTCCATTTCGGCAGTGGAACCTTCAGTCCATGCTCCAACAAGGATGACGCGCTCGAGCCGCAGTTTACGGTACTCGACTTCGTAGATGTCTTCCCGGTCTTCGTTGCGCAGCTCTGTCGTGGTGTTTACGCGACGAAACGAGTTTCGTTCCTCTAGGTCGAGTGCGCCCTGTGTTGGCGTCGATAGGTCTGTTCCCGAGGTTTCGGTGCGCGTCTGTGCGTTATGGCGAAACGCTTCATCCAGCAACGCCTCATGCGAATCAGGAGTGGTTGATTTCGAATTCATGCAAGCTTTCAAAAATAGTGGGTATACGTAACTTTTTTCGCTTTCTTCCTTGCTCAACGGTAGCCCACCCATTTTTCTTCCACCACATTTCTTCACCTCAGAGCGCATTCGACTAGGCTTCACATTTATGAACCAACAACCTCTGACTGAAAACAAGGATCTGGCAGCGATCGGCCTGAGCTTTCCTAAGTGGCAAGACGCGGTAGAAGCTGCAATCGCATCCGGTCGCCTCGGTGTTATCGGTGAGGTACGTGGCGGCCAAATGGTCCAATACCAGGACCACTCTGGTGCGCAGCTGAATATCTTGGCAGTTGAGCCTTTCGCCACCTTTGCCGGCTTTGAGGGCATCACACGCACAAACGCGCACATCACCCCGGCAACCGATGTGGTTGCGCTTGCTGAGGTTGTGGATCCACATGGGAATCCAATCGGATCTCTGACGCTAAACCTGGCGCAGGAGCCATTGATCGTCGATGAGCCCACAATCCAGTGGCAAGAGCTCAGCGTGACCGCCCTTGCACTCGATGTGAGCACGTACGAATCCACCTCTGCTTATCTTGAGGAGCACCCTGGTAGCACGGTTGGCACAGTCATTTCTGCAGGAGCCGAAGCGATTGCAACTGGGGCAGCCTCCTCCCCCGATGCAAAAGCCACTTTTTCCGCACGCGTGCTGGAAGCTGAATACCGCACGTCGGAGTTGACGGGTGACCGCTTCATTCATGTTTCAGTCGACGGGGCGTTTCCATTCGACGTTTGCTTACCTGATGGCGATCTCCCCCAACGCGACCAAGTCATCGCAGGCAACGCCGTCATGGTCGGTACCATCCCGGTGCCTACAGGTGGCGGATGTGGTGGTTGTGGTGGCTCCTGCGGTTGCGGTGGCGGCTGCTAGGAACTAGGCACTACTCATGGATCCAGCACGTCGTGATCTTTCCATAGCACTGTGGGGCGCCCTGATCTTCGCCGTCATGGTGCTGCTTGTGCTGCTCCTCAAGACTCCTGGCGCCATCATCGCCGGGCTGATTGGTGTCACGGCGCTTTTGACCCGCAGGCGTTTTATTCCTAACCCGGAAGTAGAGTCGCTTCTGATTGCGTGCGATGACATCCGCGACATCGTTGAAGCATTTGATAACTTGCAACATGGTAGCTCGACGCAGGCGTTGGCCGACCGCACGCTTCATTTTCCCGCGCTTGCGAACACCGATCTTTCTGTACCAGAAATCAGCGAATTTCATCTCAAGTACAGTGCGGCACAGCGCTTTCTCGCGCGCGTTGACACCTACTTGCAGTCACCGGACTTGGAACGCGTCCACCTTGAAAAACTCATTCGAATTGCGGACGAGCGCGCCCTCGAGCTTGAGGACGCCTGGGTGGCTGCCCGTAACGCTGCTCGAGAAATTGGTCCGTCGTAATCAACCAAGCTGTGCTACTAGTTCCGCAACGTCATAGTTCGCCGCGTCAATCCAAGTGATTCGTTTGTCGCGCCTAAACCAGGATTTCTGACGCCGCACATAGCGCCGCGTTCGCAGTTTGGTGTCCTCGCAGGCTTCGTCGATGGTGAGGTGGCCGTCGATAACTCCAAGTCCTTGGGCGTATCCGATAGCCCTGCCAGCAGTCGAATCCTTCGCTAATCCCTGGCCCACCAACCGATGAATCTCATCGATGAGCCCCTGCTCGAACATCGCATCAGTACGCTGCGCAATCCGCGGGTTGAGCCACTCTGGGGTTGTCTCCAGCCCAATCATGCGCGTACCCCAGCGTGTAGGGGCGTTTTTGGGGGGTTGAGATGCCTGAAAAGGCTTACCAGTAAGCTCAATGACTTCGAGTGCACGCACTGTGCGCCGGGGGTCACGGTCTTCAATTATCGACGCCGCCACAGGGTCAACTGCAGCTAGCTGCGCATGAAGGCGATCTATTCCGATTTCCTTCAATAGAGACTCGTAGCGCCCGCGGACTTCGGGGTCGGTTGGCGGGAACTGCCAAGCGTCGACAAGTGACTGCATGTACAGCATGGACCCACCAACGAGAATCGGCAGCTTTCCTCGATTGGAGATCTCCTCAACGGTCTCCACCGCTCGTTGCTGATACTCTGCGACACTGGCGGTTTTCGTAACCTCCCAGATATCAAGCAGGTGGTGCGGTATTCCTTGTCGCTCCGCGAGAGGTAATTTGGCAGTGCCGATATCCATCCCGCGGTAAAGCTGCATCGAGTCAACGTTGACAATCTCACCATCGAGTTCGTGCGCAAGCGCGAGACTCAGCGAGGACTTACCTGAAGCCGTCGGGCCGACGATTGCTACTGGTTGGTGTCCGATCTCCTTGTTCACTGCTCTACCTCCCAGTAAGCAACATACCGACCAACGCCCAACGTGTCGTCTACGTCTACGAGTGTGGCCTTCGTTGGCTGCAGTGTTTGTAGCTCAAGCCAAATATCTGGTTCCAGTACTCCTGCGTCTCGCATTTCCTGCTCACGGATCAGGGAGCTTTGCTTTCCTGACAACAAAGCCTGGAGTTTGTCGTTCGTATCAGCAGCCGCAGGGATTAACGCTAGCGGGGCGCGAGTTGTCAGCCCTGCAGGTCCATCGACTACCAACACTGTGAGCACTGAAGGATCTAACGGCAACAGGTGCTCACGACTCTCACGCACCGTAGCCCCGTGAAGGCAGTATCTGGCGACAAGTTCGCCTAATACGTGCCCACCTCCTACTTCGACGTGTGGTGCTCCCCAGGCAGCAAACGAGCCAGCAAGGTGCGTTGCCCATCTCCTGTCGTGGCTGCACACAATGTCAATAGTTTTCGTCAGTTTTCCGGCTGTCTCTCTAATTGAGTTCAGCAAACGCTGCGACGGTTCGTCAGCAGGTGCGAGTTCTCGCACGAGAGCTGGCGAACCAGGCATGACAAGTAGGCAGGCACGGGCTTCATTCACCTCGCCCACCATAGTGGGGTTTTCTCGGAGTTGAAACCATGACACATGACGCATGTTCGTCTGCAACACGCTAGAGTTATGAAGACGAGAATGCCGTCGATTATGTATCTCGGCGCCGTGACGCGCGGCACAGCTATTTGTGAAAGGACTGTTTCATGACTTCCTCGACTCCAAAGCCACAGCCACCAGCTGGACGTCCGAACCCGGCTGCCATGCCGAAGCAAACGCCGAAGCCCGGACCTCGTCCAGGTGCGGCACAGTCTGTTCCTTCACAGCGGGTTGTTCCACTCGCGCATGCTCAGTCGTCATCAGCGAACACTGATCCGTCGAAGTTCGGGCGCGTCGATGATGCCGGCAATGTTTTTGTCACCCGTGACGGCGTTGAGCGTCAGATCGCATCTTGGCAGGCCGGGTCTCCCGAGGAAGGACTTCGCCACTACGGGCAGCGTTTCGACGACCTCATCGTCGAAACTGAAGTCCTGGAGGCGCGACTCACTGCACACCCAGAGGACGCACACACTCTGCATCGCAGCGTGACTGAGCTGAAAGACTCGCTGAAAGACGTCGCCGCAATTGGCGACTTCGCAGCGCTCGAGGCACGCCTAGAAGAATTACTGCGCAAAACAGAGGTTGCGGAACACGAAGCAAAGGAACTCAAGCAGACCCGACGGGCTAACGCAATTGCCAAAAAGGAAAGTCTAGCGGCCGAGGCTGAGGAGATCGCCGAGAAGTCTACGGACTGGAAGGCTGCCGGGGACAGGATTCGAGCGATCCTCGAAGAATGGAAGACGATCCGCGGTATCGATCGCACAACCGACGACGCGCTCTGGAAGCGCTACTCGCGTGCACGCGATGCCTTCAATCGCCGTCGTGGGGCTCACTTCGCTGAGCTCGATAGGAATCGCGCAACGGCTCGTCGTATCAAGGAGGATATCATCGCCCGCGCGCAGGCAATCCAGGACTCAACGGATTGGAACGCCACCGCCCGTGCCTACCGCTCTCTGATGGATGAGTGGAAAGCAGCCGGACGCGCCCCACGTGGCGTCGACGATGAGCTGTGGGCACAGTTCCGCGCTGCTCAGGATCACTTCTTCGCCGCCCGCAACGCCGTAAACGCGGAGCGCGACCGCGAATTTGAAGCAAATGCTGCAGCTAAGGACGCACTTATAGATGAGTACGATGCGCTCATCACTCCAGAGAAGGGTCTAGGTGCGGCACGTGCCAAGCTGCGTGAGCTCCAGGAGAAGTGGGACGAAATTGGATTTGTGCCTCGCAACAAGGTCCGTACGTACGAAGACAAGATTGCTCGGCTGGAACAGCGCGTAGCGGATGCAGAGGAATCACGATGGCGCAAAGCAGACCCTGAGGCACAAGCGCGGGTGAATCAGTTCCAGGAGAAAGCTGATCACTTCCTGCAGCAGGCTCAGGAAGCTGAGGCAGCCGGGAATTCCTCCAAGGCGGCGAAGCTCCGTGAACAGGCTGAGCAGTGGCAGGAGTTTGCCAACGTCGCAGCGAAGGCCGTCGACGAGCAGTAGTGCTATATCCCTTGATCGTAGGGAGTGCCGACCCGTCACACGCCGCAGTCTCCTCCTACGCATTCTCAGTCACGCTTGCTATCCAGGACATTACGGGAGAAGCGCACTCCGGAGTGAGTGCAGCCCATCTCGCGAAACGCCTGGAGGGATCCGAAGAATCGTTAGCGCTTCTCTTCGCGCTGTGTAGCAAACCAGCGCCACGGTCCCTTGGAGCGTTCGGTTACCCAGTGCTGACTGAGGATGATCTGTACGACGTCGAAGGCTGGGTGCTCATATCGCTTCCTCTACTTGAGGACGTCGATGTGTTAGAAGCGAACGTCACTATCGACGCCTCCATCGCTCCTCTTCCCGGGGAGGAGCAGCCGGCGCACGTGTGGCGAAGTGCGCTCGCGCTGATTGACGCGCTTTCTGCAGAGTTGCACCGTCCCATCCGTCAGATTTGGATCACGGAGCCATTGGGGGCACCGGAGCACCCATTCCTTCGCGCTGACGGCTACACGCCGGCGCACTGTGAGCGACAGGCAATTATCAACGCGGACGCTATCGTGGCGCCTGACCAGAATGATAGGTGCGACGTGATTGAAGACATGGCATTCGACCCTACTGATCTGCCCTCCTTCTTAGCTACTCTCCAGGAGTCCGCAGCGAAATACCCTCGTGGTTCACTATCGCTCGAGCCTGTCCAGTGGTCTGCGTCCCGTCTTCAGGACGCTGCTGCACGTCTCAAGGACCGCGGCGGTTCCCAGATCACCGCCATTGCCCGTGATGTCTCAGGGAAACCGGTCGGGCTTGCAGAGGTAGCAAAATTCGAGAATGACGCAGATTCTGTTGCAGAAATCGGGCTGGTGTACGTACGGGAGGCAAGCCGGGGACTCGGTTTAGGCAAGCGCGCCTTGGCTTCTGCGATATCAGCCGCGCTCTCGATTTGGCCACAAACGAAGCAGATCTACGCTTCTTATCCCAACCCGCAGCCGGGTGCGAGCCACATTCTCGACCACTATGCCCCAACCGGGATAAGCCAGGCGACGGCCTGGCAGAAGGGCGTACCAAAGCTCGATAGCTAGTTGCTTCTTTTGTGGCGTCGTGCCGCGTTCGCTCGTCGGTCATCGACAAGCAGTGGGTTCGTTTCTTGCTCCTGATGAGTCCGCGTCGCATTCAATTGCGCATCCGCGATATCCGCGTCGATTTCGCTTGGCTGATTCCGGAGCAGTTCCGGGGCAACCGCTGTCTTTCGCACGAACAGCGGAATGTACGTCAACACGACCAGGAGTACCGCGACAACTTCTAGGTAAAACCCGGGCCCGTGCTGAAACGTTCCTGCAACACCGGTACTCGACTTCCGCAGCCACACTGCCAGCAACGAGCTAACCAGGGCAACTGTTGAAATCATCCACGCGGCTGTGGCCATTCCGAAACGTCGCGAAACCGTCACTAGCGACGTGCAAACGCCTACGCCTAAGAAGCCTAGCCATACAAATACGTACTCCGTGATCTTGGTATCTGCACTGCGGGCGCCTTCGCCCACCGCGAGCACCTGCCATCCGGGAATGTCACCAACGAAGGGCAAAAACAGCGCAACAAGCCACCCAATACTTGCAATACCGAGTACCCAGCGCGCGGATCCTAATTCCATTTTCATTGAAGTCTCCCTTCCAGTAGTCGCGTGGTTTACGCTTCAGGAGTCGTGCAGCAGCCAGTGTTGCTTACGTTAGTCACTGGAACGATGTCTGGACGTGCAACCGTAGGAATTCCAAGTCCCACCCCAACAGGTGCAGTCGTTGGTACCTCGCCTGCCTCAGCGTGATCACCCGCGAGTGTGCGTCGGTGTGAAAGCACACCAGAATCCGCGATCAGAAAATATGACTTTGCTTCGGTGATACGAGCGGTAACAATGTCACCCGGACGGATGGCAGATCGATTGGCCTCATCGACAGCAAAGTGCACGAGCCTGCCGTCGCGAGCGCGTCCTGACATTCTGTGAGTCGTCTCGTGCTTTCGACCTTCGTCCTGCTGAACAAGGAGTTCTTGCACAGATCCAATGAGCTTTTCATTCTCTTCCAGGCTGATTCGTTCCTGGAGTTCAAGCAGTCGTTCGAACCGCTCCTGCACCACAGCTTTCGGAACCTGGTTTTCCATTTCAGCCGCCGGGGTCCCAGGGCGCGGTGAGTACTGGAATGTATAGGCGGACGTGAATCGTGCCTTCTCAACTACATCAAGCGTTGCCTGGAAGTCTTCTTCCGTCTCGCCTGGGAATCCGACAATGATATCGGTGGTGATCGAAGCCTCAGGAAGCTTCTCACGGACCTCATCCAAAATGCCTAAAAACTTCTTGGATCGGTACGAACGGCGCATGTCCTTGAGTACTTTGTCAGACCCCGACTGCAACGGCATATGTAGCTGCGGGCAAACGTTCGGGGTTTCTGCCATTGCGTCGATGACGTCAGATGTAAACTCTGCGGGGTGCGGGGAGGTGAAGCGAACACGCTCGAGGCCTTCGATCTCGCCACACGCTCGTAGCAGTTTTGAAAACGCGGACCTATCTCGCTCCATTTCCTCGTCAACGAAATGCACACCGTAAGCATTGACGTTTTGGCCAAGCAAAGTGACTTCTAAGACGCCTTGATCCACGAGCGCCTGTACCTCGGCGAGGATATCGCCCGGACGGCGATCAACTTCTTTGCCACGCAGACTCGGAACGATACAGAATGTACACGTATTATTGCACCCGACAGACACCGAAACCCAGCCCGCATAGCTACTTTCACGTTTCGCTGGAAGAACAGAAGGAAATACTTCGAGCGCTTCTGCAATTTCAACTTGCGCCTCGCCCTGTACTCGTGCACGTTCCAGCAGTACCGGCAGTGAGCCCATATTGTGGGTCCCGAAGACCGCGTCTACCCACGGTGCTCTCTGGATAACGTGGTCTTTGTCTTTCTGCGCCAGACATCCACCAACCGCAATCTGCAAATCAGGCTGCGATTCCTTAACCTTTTTCAAATGTCCAAGCGTTCCGTACAAACGCTTGTCTGCGTTTTCACGCACGGCACAGGTGTTGAAAACGATGAGGTCTGGGGCCTGCCCATCTTCAACTGCCACGTACCCCGAATCTTCCAGCAGACCCGACAACCGCTCCGAATCATGAACGTTCATTTGGCATCCGAAGGTTCGTACTTCGTATGTCCTTGATGCAGCCATCTGGTTCGCCTTTCCTGGTTGATTACGCGGGCCTACGCAGGCACGGCTGAACATTCTAGCCACTGCCAACTACCCCGCCCAAACGCCGCAAATTGCTCCCTAGGAAGTCTCTCGAAGTGATTCAACCCTTGTATCTAGTGCAGTTCTTGCGATAGACATGCACATACCTTGTGGAAAGCCTCGACGCGCCAGCACTCCGACAACCCTGCGCAGCGCGCGGGTGTACTCCGCGTGCCCCGCTGGTGGTGTTTTCACTTCTCGCGCCTTCTTTTCCGCGAGGGCTTCAGCAATTGCGTGTTGGTCCTCGTCACTGATTTGTGCGAGCGCGGCGCGCCGATCTGTTTCTGAGACTCCTTTTTCCCTGAGCTCGCGGTCCAGAAAGCTTCTCGACTTTCCTCGACGTTTCGCCCGCTGTCGAACCCATTCATGGGCGAAGCGCCGATCGTCGAGAAGCGAGGACGCGCGAAGAGACGCCAGTACCTCATCAACGAGAGGCGCTGGGAACTCAGCCTTGACAAGACGCTCCCTGAGTTCATGCTCTGATCGCGGTCGCTGATCCAGCAACCTTAATGCACGCCGCCGTACTGGAGCGAGGGCTTCTTCACGTTCGTAGTTGAAGAGTTCTCCATTCCCACCGGTAGCTTCCCATTCGGCAAGTGCGTCCTGCAGGCGTTGAATCTTTTCCGGATCTGGTGTTGCCACGTATTACTTCGCCTTCGCTGGCTCTTCCTCGTCGTCGAAGTCAATGTTTGGCACCATGTCTACTGGGTCATCAGTCAGCGCATCATCATCGGCAAATTCGCCAACCCCCAATGCACGGAAAATCTTTTGCTCGATCTCGTCCGCAAGGTCCGGGTTCTCCTTCAGGAAATTGCGCGCCTTTTCCTTGCCCTGTCCAAGTTGATCGCCTTCGTAGGTAAACCAGGAACCTGACTTCTTCACGAAGCCGTTCTCTACGCCCATGTCAATAATGGACGATTCCCGAGAGATGCCCTCTCCGTACATAATGTCAAACTCTGCGATCTTGAATGGTGGCGAAACCTTGTTCTTCACTACTTTGAGGCGGGTTCGGTTTCCGATGGAATCCTGTCCGTCCTTCAACGTCTGGATACGTCGGACATCACAACGAACCGAGGAGTAGAACTTCAGCGCTTTACCGCCCGTAGTTGTCTCGGGTGAACCGAACATGACGCCGATCTTCTCACGCAGCTGGTTAATAAAAACCGCTGTAGTGCCGGAGTTGTACAGCGCACCTGTCATCTTCCGCAGTGCCTGCGACATCAACCGAGCCTGGAGGCCAACGTGAGAGTCACCCATCTCACCTTCAATTTCAGCCTTAGGCGTCAGTGCGGCAACCGAGTCAATGACGATGATGTCAATCGCGCCAGATCGGACAAGCATGTCCGCGATCTCCAGTGCTTGCTCCCCTGTATCTGGCTGAGAAACGAGCAAGTTATCAGTATCGACGCCCAGCTTGCGGGCATAATCCGGGTCCAGAGCATGCTCGGCGTCGATAAAAGCTGCGATTCCGCCGGCCCGCTGCGCGGAAGCGATGGCGTGAAGCGCAACAGTTGTCTTACCGGAAGACTCAGGTCCGTAAATCTCAACGATGCGGCCGCGTGGCCACCCACCGATCCCCAGAGCGACGTCAATAGCCGTATTCCCAGATGAAATCGACTGAATTGGAGGCCTGTTCTCATCACCGAGACGCATCACAGCCCCCTTGCCATAATCCTTCTCGATCATTGCGAGTGCAGCATCTAGCGCATTCTGGCGATCTTTCGCGGCTGATGCGGTTTTCTTTTTCGCAGCCATTTACATGTTCTCCTTAATGTTCATTCTGTTCGAGTTCGGCGGCGGCGTTTTTGCATACGCCATCGCCCACACACATGTTTAGACTCACCTTCGAGGGTTACGGTTCCCGATGACTTCTAAATCTGGATCTGACTATAGGCAAGTGCCGAGACATCACCAGAGTGTACACGCATACATGTTCGAATTAAAAGTGCAAAACGGCGAGAGCAGCTAGAAACCCGGCCGATCTACGCCAAGGCGACGCGCCTCTGGAACATCAAAGGCGTCACAAAGTTCGTCCCAGGCTTGACGCAAATCGCCTCCATTTTCGATAACCTCTTCGGCGGTACACCCATGACGAGGCAAAAGTTGCGCCTCAATAATCCATGACGCCCGATCAGACCCAAATTCATCCTGGACGAGTTGGTGAAACTCCGTTAATCGCATGGCCTCAAATATACGCGCAGAAAAATCAATACGATTTCATAGCGAACTGAACACTGTTCAAGTACTATTCTCGCTATGTCAAAAAGCATTCCGCAATCAAAGATTGAAGCCCAAGACCTCGCATATATCGCCGTGTTCGCGGCGGTGATCATCGTACTCGGGTTTGTCTCTATTCCAGTCGGCGCTGCCGGCGTTCCAATCGTCATGCAGAACGCTGCTTGTATTCTCGCGGCGCTCGTGCTCGGCCCTAAACGGGGAACCTACACAGTGCTATTGTTCCTCCTCATCGGACTTGCTCTTCCCGTTCTCGCAGGTGGACGCACCGTCGTCTATGCCCTGGGAAGCCCTACAATCGGATATCTGGTTGGCTACATCGCAAGCGCATTTGTTGCAGGTCTCATCGCCTACCGCGCTTCCAGCAAGAGCTCTTTCGTGAATATCGCCCTCCTTCTTGGAGCCGGGTTCGCTGGCCTGTTCCTGCAGTACTTCTTTGGGGTGTTTGGATTGATGGCACGCGCAAACATGACCTTTGGCGCTGCATGGGCAGCACAGCTACCGTTTGTCATCCCTGACACCGCCAAGGTGCTAGTGATTGTGTTCATCGCATTCGCAGTTCGCGCTGCACTCCCCTCACTCCGTCGCGCATAAACTGGATTATTTCCATGCCGCAGATCAGCTTCAACGACGTGAGCGTCGTACGTAATGACAACACACTGCTCCAACCATTTTCACTTACGTTGCAGGAACATCGGATCGGCATCATTGGCTCGAACGGTTCTGGTAAGTCAACGCTCGTCCGGCTTATCAATGGGCTCGAAGAGCCGAGCACAGGCGAGGTATTCTACGACGGGATTTCGCTTGCAACTCGTAGCTCTGAAGTCCGCCGACGTGTCGGGTTCGTGTTCTCCGACGCAGAAAGCCAGATTGTCATGCCCCAAGTCCACGATGACGTGGCGTTTTCATTGAAGAAGTTCAAGCTCTCTAAGGCAGAGAAAGAGCAACGCGTCGATGAGGTACTGGAACGCTTCAAACTCTTGCACAAGGCAGAACAATCACCTCATACGCTCTCTGGCGGTGAAAAACAGCTTCTCGCGCTGGCCGCGGTACTGGTGACTGAACCGACCACCATCATCGCAGACGAGCCAACAACATTGCTTGACCTGCGAAACCGTCGGCGAATAATCGCTGAATTGAACTCGCTTGATCAACAAACAATCGTGGTGACCCATGATCTAGAGCTACTCAGTGACTTCGACCGAGTAATTTGTGTCAACGACGGCGTCATTGCATACGACGGCACACCAGCAGACACGATTCAGTTCTACACTCAGCTAATGGAGCCGAACAGTGAAGATTGACTCGCTACCAATGGGCGTGTACATCCCAGGCAAAACGCTGCTCCACCGTATGAGCCCAAAGAAGAAATTCGTACTGCTCATACTGTATATCCTCATAGCGACCAACTTCGGGCGTACGTTCCCAATCGCGCTCGCGTTGCTAGGCTTGATCTTCGTTCTGTACATCGTGGCAAGAATTCCGATCCGAATCGTTGCCAATCAGCTCGTGCCAATTCTTCCCTTGCTCGCAATGCTGGGCGCTTTCCTTGTTTGGCAAAATGGCATCGGACTTGCTGGCGTCACGCTGATTACGTTGTTCGCAACGATTCTCGCCGCAAACCTTCTTACTCTGACCACAACAGTTGAAGCGCTCCTTGTATCGCTCGAGGAGGGCCTCAAACCGCTCGGCCGTTTCGGAGTATCAACTGAGAAAATCAGCCTCGCCATCGCCCTCACGCTCCGTCTCATTCCGCTCATCTTGCAGACGTCGCAGGAAGTTCTCGACGCCCGCAAGGCCCGAGGACTGGGATTTTCTCCCCTCGCGTTTGGCGTACCGCTCATCGTGCGAAGTATCCGAAGGGCGGAACAGATCGGCGATGCACTTGTCGCTCGTGGCGCGCTCGACTAACCGCGTTCAATCCTTCGCAGGGCAAAGCAAAAAGCTCCAGGTTTCTATAGAAATCCTGGAGCTTTTTTACCACGCTTTAGGCTTCGCCGCGGAGCTCACGCATCCGACGTGCGACGGCGTCCTCACTTGCTTGCGGGGCGCCGGTCTTGCCCTGCTCAATCGACTGCTGTTCCTTTCCCGAGGTCAACTCGCCAGACATCTCTGCGCGAATCTGCTCGAGCCGACTGTGGCCTGCCATCTGGATTCCAGCCTGCTCCACCTCAGCCATGCGGCCTTGGATCGAGTTCTCCGCGAGCTCTGCAGCACCCAGTGCGTTCGCGTAGCGGCGCTCAATCTTGTCGCGAACCTGGTCCAAGTTCGGGCCGGAGGCGGTCAACGAGTTCATCGAGCGCATGGTCTCGGAAACCTTCTCCTGCATCTTGGCCTGCTCAAGCTGCGACAGCAACTTCGAGCGCTCAGCGACCTGCTGTTGCAGGTGTGCCGCGTTGCGCTCCACAGCTTGCTTTGCCTGTGCTGCCTGCTGGAGTGCCTGGTCGTGCAGCGCCTTCGTGTCTTCAACGCCCTGCTCTGCGGTAACAAGCTGCGCCGCGAACGCCTCAGCAGCGTTCTCATACTCGGTCGCCTTCTGTGCGTCACCGTTGGAGCGGGACTTATCTGCTAATTGGAGCGCCTGGCGAGCGTTCGCTTGAAGTTTCTCGACTTCCTCCAAGCGACGATTCAGCTGCATTTCCAGCTGACGCTGGTTACCGATAACGGCGGCTGCCTGCTGCGAAAGCGCCTGGTGCTGGCGCTGAGCCTCGGAAATTGCTTGCTCAATCTGGATCTTTGGATCAGCATTCTCCTCGATCTTGTTGTCGAAAAGTGCCATCAGGTAGTTCCAGAATTTTGAAAACGGGTTTGCCATAGTGTTGCGTTTTACCTTTCGCTGAGCATTGAAATTGGCCGTGTCCACGGCCAAACTGTTTCGTATTCTATCTGTTACAGCGCTGCTCCGCTATGCGTGAATCGCATCAGCCGTAGCGAATTCATCGTTCATCGATTGCAGTGAAAGGTTCGCAACAGCCTCGAGAACAACTTCTGAAACCGTTGTGTCCAGTGCTTCGCAAATCGATGCGAGCAGCTCTGAGGAAACTTCCTTGCGCCCACGCTCCAGCTCAGAGAGGTAACCAGAAGAAACGCGGGCTTGAGCAGCAAGAGATCGCAACGTCACGCCTTTATCCGCCCGGAAAGCTCGCAGTGACATTCCTAGCGCCTCTCTCAGCAGCGGTTCTTTCTGGCGGGTTCCAGACTCGCGAAATGGAAAAGCGACCTCATCCTGTGCATCGAACGAGGGCTCAAGCGGCGTATCGATTAGAAGTGTCGTAGTCATCACTTGGTATAACTCCCCTCAACGTGTTTTTGTTCCCGCACGGCATGCAACAGGACGCGAAGCGCTGCTTCAACAGCCCACTCGCGTACCTCGTTGCGCGGCGCCTGTAGCAAGTTTCGGGCCTGTCTGAATCCTGGAATGGTTCCGCGTACGAGAGGGGCGTCGGAAAGTATGTCGCCTGCGAGAACTGCTTCACAACCATCACTTGAGGCGATCCCTACCCAGACCTCACCAACAGGGTGGCCATCCTGTTCACTGGGCCCGGCCACACCAGTGAGCGAAAGGCCCCAGTCCGCATCGAGCTTCCGCTTTGCCGCCTTCGCCATCTCTTTCGCGGTCACCGGAGAAACAGGTCCAAACTCATCGATGACGTCCTGGGGAACGCCGGCCAAGGTAACTTTGCACTCAGTCGCGTAAGTCACCATCGCGCCTCGTAGCGCTGCGGAGGCACCCGGAACGCCTGCGAGTGCGGCACTTGCCAAACCGGCAGTGAGCGATTCACAAAGCCCAACTGTTGCACCCCTCTTAGTAAGTTCCGCAATCACATCGGATGCAGTACCTCGCATTAGTTATTCACCTTGCGAGCATCGACAAGGTATTGCACGCCGGTCACCACGGTGACGACTACGGCCAACACCATTACAACGTAGGAAGGCGCGTCCATCCAGGAAGGCAGCGGGCACAGGTAGAGAGCAACGCCGACGGTCTGGAGCACCGTCTTCACCTTGCCACCCTTGGACGCGGGAACGACATGGTCGTTGCGCAGCATCCACATTCTCCACATGGTGATGCCGAGCTCGCGGACCACGATGACGATAGTCATCCACACAGGAAGGTTGGACGCCACGTTGAGTACTACAAGTGCCGTAATCATCAGGGCCTTGTCCGCGATCGGGTCCGCAATTTTCCCGAAGTCGGTAATCAGGTTGTAGGTACGGGCGATTGTTCCGTCTAGCTTGTCCGTGAGCATCAGCGCAACGAACACACCGAACGCCGCACCCCATCGCTGGTCCAGTGCCAACCATGCGAAGACGGGGATAAAAATGATTCGCAACGACGTCAAGACGTTGGGTACGTTCCAGTTCGATGGTTTTTCAGTCACGCCCTCTACCCTACCTATCCCATGCTTTCCCTTAGACTGCGTGTTATGAAATATTTTGCATTCCATTACACGTACTCAGATAATACGGACGTCGTAGATGCTACGCGCCCCGCACACCGCGAGTTCATCGCGAAGCAGCTAGAGCTCGGAAGGATTGTCGGATCTGGCCCGCTAGTCGACGCCGGCAAGGCCCTCATCATCGTGCAATTACCAGATACTGCCGACGCTGCGGAGGCAGTATCACTCATGAACCAGGACCCCTACTGGCAGAACAACGCCCTACTCAGCCGCGAGGTCCACGAGTGGAACCCGGTCTCCCGGGTGTTCCCTTAAACCGCGGAAGTTCTACTTCCTCCCGCGCTGCACATGGAGGTGATCCGTCTCGCGGGAACCAGTGGCGGTGTGGTCGCCCTTGCCCGACGTTGCAGGGTCATCAATCCACTCGATGTGGTGGCCCTGGTTATCGACCTTGCGACGGTTCCCGTGGTCGTCGTAGTCGATGTGCCAGCTCGGACCGTTTGGGTCCCGCCGCCCTGCCTTGATATCCGCTCGGTCCTTCACCAAGGAGCACAGCACGGTAATCACCAGTACTGCCACAATGAAGCCGAGCGATGCAACGGTGCCAACCTCCGGTACGCTCACATTCTCACCGCCATTGACAAACGGCAGGTTGTTCTCGTGTAGCGCGTGAAGCAACAGTTTGATGCCGATAAAGCCAAGAATCACGCCCAACCCGTACGGCAGATACACCACACGGTCCAACAAGCCAGAAAGCAGGAAGAACATCTGGCGAAGGCCCATGAGCGCGAACGCATTCGCGGTAAACACAATGTACGCCTCAGAGGTAATACCGTAGATTGCTGGGATCGAATCAAACGCAAACATTACGTCGATAAACCCGATGGAGAGCAGTGCGACGAACAGCGGGGTCGCTGCGGTCTTACCTTCCTTCGTCTTCGACCACAGCTTGTCACCGTGGTAGGAGCTCGTGACAGGGACGACTTTACGGAGTGCCTTCACGACAGCCATATCGTTCGGATCTGTTTCAGGTGCATCAGTCGCCTCGTCGTAAACGAGTTTGACAGCCGTGTAGATCAAGAACGCTGCGAAGATGTAGAAGACGTCGCTCCACGCCTCGATAAGTGCTGCGCCGAGCAGAATAAACAGCAGGCGGCATACCAACGCGATAACAATGCCCAAGAGCAGCACCTTTTGCTGGTACTTCCTTGGAATCTTGAACGCACCCATGATCAGCGCAAAGACGAACAAGTTGTCCACGGACAGCGCAAGCTCAGTGATGTAGCCAGTGAAGAACTGGACGCCGTGCTCGCCGTCCCACTCCCACCAGATCGCACCGCCACAGATCGCTGCCATCGTCATGTAGAACAGCGTCCAAAAGCCCGATTCTTTGATAGTTGGCTCGTGGGCCTGGCGAACGTGAGTAAGAAAGTCAAAGGCGAAAAAGCCCAGAATGATTGCTGCAGTGAGCAGCCATATCCATAGGGGGACACTCAACGTGGTTACCTCCGGTCGTTGCATAGGACAAAGAAAGACCGGAGGTCTCCCCCACCACGTAGCTACGCGGCTGCCTCAACCGGGATACGTTTGTTCCGTGTTGACGATCTGAGGCACTTGCGGGGTACTCCCCTCCAATGCGAATGCCAGGCTACACCATCAGGGGGAGTCGCTACCAGTTATACGGCTCCACCGGTGGGATTGTAGGTTGCTTCGACCGTCTTCACGTCATCTTCATCTGCAGTGGCGTCATCACCAAGTTGCGCGTCGACGTCCTTCGGTGCGTCCGCGGGATCCGCACCCTTGAGCATCCAAAGAATGGTCTCGAGCTCTTCTGGCTTCACCAGCACTTCACGGGCCTTGGAGCCTTCCGATGGCCCAACGATGCCACGGGACTCCATCAAATCCATCAGTCGGCCGGCCTTTGCAAAACCGATACGCAGCTTGCGCTGCAGCATGGAGGTCGATCCGAGCTGCGCCGTAACAACGAGTTCAACGGCTTCCAGCAAGTCGTCCAGGTCCTTGCCGATGTCGTCGTCGATAACTTTCTTCTCGGACTCCTTCTCTTCCGTAACGCCCTCGACGTACTGTGGTTCGTCCTGGCTCTTGGCAGCGTCCACGACGGCTTGGATTTCAGCGTCAGACACAAACGCACCTTGCATGCGTTGCGGCTTGCCGGCGCCCTGCGGGATGAAGAGACCGTCGCCCATGCCAATGAGCTTCTCCGCGCCACCCTGGTCGAGGATGACGCGTGAGTCAGTAAGCGAGGATGTTGCAAACGCGAGCCTGGACGGCACGTTCGTCTTGATCAAGCCCGTGACGACGTCCACCGAAGGTCGCTGCGTAGCCAAGACAAGGTGGATACCTGCTGCGCGGGCCTTCTGCGTAATGCGGACGATCGAGTCCTCGATCTCCTTCGGCGCGGTCATCATGAGGTCGGCAAGCTCGTCGACGACACAGACGATGAACGGGTAGGGTCGCATCTCGCGCTGAGAGCCTGCAGGAGCAGTGATTTCACCGCTCTTCACCTTCTTGTTGAAGTCCTTGATGTGGCGGACACGAGCGGTCTTCATGTCCATGTACCGCTGCTCCATCTCCTCCACCAGCCACTGCAGTGCCGCTGATGCCTTCTTCGGCTGCGTGATAATTGGCGTGATCAGATGTGGAATCCCCTCGTACGGAGTGAGCTCCACCATCTTTGGGTCGATGAGGATCAGGCGTACTTCTTCAGGTGTTGCGCGCGTCAGCAAGGAAACCAACATCGAGTTCACGAACGCCGACTTACCGGAGCCCGTAGAACCCGCAACAAGCAAGTGCGGCATCTTCTGCACCGAAGATGCAATAAAGTCGCCCTCGATGTCCTTGCCTAAGCCGATGAGCATAGGGTCATCGTCCGCAGCAACATTCGGCGCTTCGAGGACATCGCGCAGACGAACCATCTCACGGTCCTGATTCGGCACCTCAATGCCGACGGCAGATTTGCCGGGAATTGGCGTCAACAAACGAACGTTATCGGTCGCGACTGCATAGGCAAGATTGGACTGCAAGTTGGTAATCTTCGACACCTTGACGCCGGGCCCAAGCTCTACTTCGTAGCGGGTCACGGTCGGACCACGGGAGAAGCCCGTCACCATAGCATTGACCTTGAACTCCTCGAAGACCTCTGTGATGGCTTCGATCATGCGATCGTTAGCTTCGGTGCGTGTCTTCGGCGCTTGGCCAGCGAGCAGCAAATCGGTTGTTGGAACGACGTAGGTGGAATTCCTGTCGATCTTCTTCGCGTGGCCATCCTTCGGCGCCTCAGGTGGAGTTGTGCTTGGGTCCTTCCCTGAACGCGCTACGACCGCCTGGCGAACTGCGTCTCGCGACTGATCGACGGCATCCCTTTGAGCCTCCTCGAGCGTAGGTCGAGGCAGAATCTTCGTCTCCTCGGGTTGCGCAGGCTGACGTTTCGACGCCGCCTTCGTCGCAGGACGTTCAATGACCGCAGTGGCGTCGCTGCCTTCCTGCGTGTCGAAGTCTTCACCGAAATCGATAACCTCTGTCTCATCACCCGATGTTTGAGGCGCTGACGCTGGCTTCGCCGGGTAGTTATCCAGTGGCGTGGAGGCCTTTCGCAACTTCTCCGAGAAAGACGAAAACCCAGAAACCCTTGGTTTCTTTGCCGCTGTACGTGGAGAAAGACCGGTACGTGGGCTCCTCGATTCAGGCTCAACCCGCGAGCGCTTTGCCGACGTGCGCGGGCACCCCTCTGCGATAGCGTCAATGTCCCGGCCTACATCACTGTAAGGATCCGACTCATCGTCAGTCTCGGGCCGCTGGAATACCGAGCTAAGCCACGCAGTGAAAAAATCATACGCCTCACGCACAGTAATACCGGTTGTACGAAGCGCACCATAAACAATGACAAGTCCCAGCAGCGGAACTGCCACATATGAGGAGAATCCAGCGGCGAGCAAGCCACCGGTGAACGTGCCCACTACCCCACCGGCGATCTTGCGAGATTCCCAATCGGCAGGGTTGCCAGCGAAGACATGAATCATGCCAAGCATCGCAATACCAATAATCAACAGGCCCGACGCCACCCTGGCACGTACTGCCGGTTCTGCCTTCACGTTCAGCATGAGAGCGATAGCGATGCAGACCAAAATCACAGGAAGCAGGAGCGCACCAGCACCAATTGCCCAGTGAACACCCTGCGCAATGACGTTGCCTATCGGGCCAGCGATATCCATCCACACGGAGGCGCCCAGGATCGCGGCAAGGCCAATGAGCACTAAACCGTACGCGTCAACGTTGCCACGCGAGATGCCCAACGAGCGACTGGACTTTCGTGAGTGCTCTTCACGTTGCGGCGCCTCAGCAGAGGGGCCGTCGTCAAGAAAATCGAAGTTGTCGTCCTCGTCATCGTATCCGTTTGCGTCGGGCACGCTGTCAAAACTCTCCTTACGGCGTGGTCGAAGTTTGGTAAGCAACGAACCAGCTCCGCGAACTGCACTGCCAATTGAGCTTCCGACGACTCTCGTCGCGGATCCGACCCGTTCATCGGCAGTCTCTGCCGCGACCATGGACGAGGTCGGTGGATGCGTCATCGACGCTGGGGCACCGTAACGGCTCGTCGTTGAACGTGCACGGTCCCGCGGGCCTGTCGAAGCTCGCGTATTTCGTGGCGCTGGTTTCCTGGCAGACATGTGCTACACATTAGTACCTTGCGCACCATTATTACCATCCGCCACTCTAAAACCACAGATATTGTTACAGGCGAATGAATCAAGTACTACAACTTGATATCTACTCCAGCAAGAGCTTCAACCGCACCGGTTACATCCACTTCGACCGCGCTGCGACCGGCGGCCCACAACAATAGTTCCCCGGGTTCGCCATATACGCGGACGACGTTATCGCCCTGCTTTGAAACGCCGACGCCTTCGCCAATGACCGCAGGAGGCAAGTCCGGGGGCGTCAAAATCACAGGTACCGCAACACCTTTCAGCGTGACTGAACCAAACCGCTTCGCAAGCTTCAAAAGTTCTTTGTTGGTGACGGCACTAAACTGCCGAGGCTCGACCTTACCTCTACCTCGACGAACGTCTTCGTGGTGAATAAAGTGCTCGGCTGTATTTAACGTGTCGTCACTCGGTTTGAAAAGCGAAGGCGGACCGATGGCCCAGAGACGCACAAGATCCTCGTACGACCATGATGCAAGTCGGGCTTCCTCCGCCTCCAAAAACTTCCTCGCTCGCTTTACGAATATTCCGATGGCAGCTAATGGCCTTCGTTCACGGATATAGAGGTGCGTCGCCAAATCGCGAGTGTTCCAGCCCTCGCACAGCGTCGGTGCTTCAGGCCCGACTTCGAGTAACAGTTCAGCGAGTTGATTTCGTTCAGTCTTTGCAAATGACATGGGCCCTAGCATAGTGCCAGGGCCCATAGTTCTGCTCACAAAAGTGTCAGGTATTAAAGCGACTCTCGTGTTGCTTGAACATCAGCGTCTTCTGCCGGTCCAATATCCGCCGCGGTTGGAACCACGGTTGGAAGAATGACTGGCTCACGCTTGTACTTCTGCTCAATCGTTCGCGAGAGCTGACGACGAAGCTGCTGCACCATGCGGTACGGGTCATTCTCCCCTTCTGCAGCCAAATCACCCATAACTTCCTGGACACGCTCGACGACCTTCTTATTGAAGTCACGGTCGTCTTCAGAGAAACCAGTGGTGGAGACGCGCGGTACCTCAATGAGGCTACTCGTGCGGTCGTCGATCACGCAGGTAATCGAGACAACGCCACCTGAGGCAAGCGAGCTGCGGTCTGCCAGCACGTCCGGGTCTACGTCGCCCATCGTCGCGCCATCAACATAAAGCTGTCCGACCTGGTACTGGCCAACAACCTTGATCTTGCCCTTCGTCATGTCAACCACAACACCATTTTGAGCAAGTGCGGTATTCTCCGGCTTCACACCGGTCGCAATAGCGAGCTCCTTGTTCGCGCGCATGTGGCGCCACTCACCGTGCACAGGCATAGCGCAAGTCGGGCGTGCTGCGTTGTACAGGAAGAGAAGCTCACCGGCGTAGCCGTGGCCAGAAGCGTGGACATGAGCTTCGGAGTTCGTCACCACAGTCGCACCGATTTGTGCGAGGTTGTTGATCGCCGCGAACACAGCTTCCTCATTACCTGGGATCAGGGAAGACGACAGGATGATCATGTCACCGTCGCGGATGGTGATCTGGCGGTGTTCACGGCGCGACATACGCGAAAGCGCAGCCATCGGCTCGCCCTGCGTACCCGTTGTGATCAGCACAACCTTATGCGGCGCCATCTTGGCAGCTTCTTCGATAGGGATAATCGTGTTCTTCGGAGCCTTCAGCAGGCTCATCTTCTCGGCGATTTCCATATTTCTCAACATGGAGCGGCCGTTGAAGGCAACCTTGCGACCATTCGCTACAGCCGCGTTGACTGCCATTTGGACGCGAGCGACGTTGGAAGCAAACGAAGCAATCACAACACGTTGCTTCGCCTGGCTCACCAAACGCGTCAGTGTCTCCTCGATACCGGCCTCGGATGCAGAAATACCCGGCACCGTAGCGTTCGTGGAGTCGCACATAAACAGATCGACGCCTTCGTCACCGTAACGCGACAGCGCCGGCAGGTCCGTCGGCATTCCGTCGTACGGAGTCTGGTCCACCTTGACGTCACCGGTCATCACAACATGACCCGCGCCGGTCTTAATAGACAGGCCGAGACACTGCGGAATGGAGTGATTCACGTGCCAGAAACGCACGTGGAATGGGCCCAAGTTGACGGAAGAATCCTTGTTCACCTCATGCAACTTCGGACGCTGACGGTGCTCCTTCGTCTTCGCAGCAATCAGCGCATTGGTGAAACGCGACGAGTAAATCGGGATATCCGGGCGCAGCTTCAACAGCCACGGGATTGCGCCAATGTGGTCTTCATGACCATGTGTGACAACCAGGGCCTCGACCTTGTCCAACTTCTTTTCAATCGGACCAAAGTCAGGCAGCACAAGATCAACGCCTGGTTCACCGGAGTTCGGGAACAGCACACCACAGTCAACAATGAGCAGGCGTCCGTTGTATTCAAACACCGTCATATTACGACCGATTTCGGAAATACCACCCAAAGCGTAAATACGCAGGGTTCCCTTCGGTGCCTTCGGAGGAGCCGGGAGGCGCTTCGTCAAGTCTGCGCCCTGCATCGACTTCACCGGGTTGCGACGGCCACCGCCGTTGTTACCGCGCCCACGGCCGCGTCGGCGATTCCTGCCGTTACCGCCATTTCCGTTCGAGTTCCGGGACTTGCTATCCCGCTGTGACTTCTCAGGGCCCTTGTCATCTTCATTACTTGTGGTTCCTGCGGCCTGCTTCGGTGCCTGAAACACCGGCTTCTGTTCAGTGGCCTCAGGTGGCCCTGCTTTACGCGTCACTTTGCGTGAGCGTGTACGGGGTTCGTTCATACTTAAAGGACTCCAGCCTTCTTCAAATCTTCTCTGAGAACCTCTACCTGCTCAGAGGTCGCTCCGACCACTGGCAGGCGTGGTTCGCCTACTTCAATGCCCTGCAGACGCAGAGCAGCCTTTGCAAATGTTGTGCCACCGAGAATCGCTTGTTGATGTGCGAGAACGTCGATGACATTGGCGTTAATTTCCCGCGCACGGACGAGGTCGCCTTCCTCGAAGCTTGTGATGAGCTCGCGCAACGCTTGCGGTGCTGCGTGGCCTACAACCGAGATCACACCGGTTGCCCCCATGGCCAGCCACGGCAGGTTCAGCGGGTCATCCCCGGAATACCATGCCAGACCTGTTGATTGGATCAACGGTGCTGCCTGGAAGAAGTCGCCTTTCGCATCTTTCATCGCGACTACGGTTGGCAATTCCGCCAACTTCGCAATGGTGTCCGAGGCAATCGGAATCGCGGAGCGTCCTGGAATGTCGTAGAGGCAGATCGGCAACGAAGTTGCAGAAGCGATCTCCCGGAAGTGCGCAAACACGCCGTCTTGAGACGGCTTCGAGTAATACGGCGTGACAACCAAGAGGCCATCAGCCCCTGCCTCAGCAGCTTCCTTCGCCAATGCGACGGACTTTCGGGTGTCGTTCGTGCCTACGCCGGCGATAAGTTTGGCGCTATCGCCAACTTCTTCACGCACCGCTTTCAGTAACGCGACTTTCTCTTCACTGGTTGTCGTTGGCGATTCGCCCGTCGTGCCCGCAAGCACGAGGGCATCAATGCCATTGCCGACAAGGTGGGCAGCTAATGCTCGTCCTGCCTTAACGTCTAGCTCGCCATGCTTATCGAACGGCGTGACCATTGCGACGCAGACTGTGCCGAAAACGTCAGCACCGATATTAGCTTTCATAGAAGTGCCCATGCCAAAAGAGCGTACCCTTTTTGCTGGCTGAATGTAACTCCACCGCTACGTTTTGTACTGGGTTGTTGCCTTCTTAGTCCCGTCCGGCAGCGTTGTGACAACGAAGTCCTCGAACAAGACGGGTGCGCACTCACTCAAAAGTTCCAGACACCTCACGGCGACCGCTCGTAGCTCCTCCCCACTGTGCTCAGCTGCCCTGGTCGCAACAAAATTCCGCCAAGTCCGGAGGTTGCCGCTGACAACAAGTCGGGTTTCTCTCGCAGCCGGAGCAAGTGCCATAGCTGCCTCGCGTACCTGTTGCTTGCGCAGTAACACATTCTTCTCATCCGTCAGACTTGCTTCCACCGCGTTATGCAATTCGTCGTGCACAAACGCAGCGTCTTCAATCGCGTGCTCGAAAAACCGTTGAAGTTGCTCGTCGCGCTGTACAACGCTAGGAACCACGACTCCTCTTTGCTCTTCAGGTAAGGAGTACTGTGAAAGCTCGCTGATTGAAAAGTCTCGGTGTCGCAATATCTCATGGCTGGTGGCCATTGAGATTCCCTGAATATACAGCGTCACGCTTGCGTGCTCGAGCAGCGAGAGGTTGCCGGTATCAATGACGTGATGCAGGAAGGCGTCCGTGCTCGAAGTGTGAGACTCATTGTCACCGAAGGAGTCATAGCTTGCCCTGCCTGCAAATTCGACGACAGCATCCGCCGTCGCTGCACCAGATGAAGGCCACCAGCCCAATCCGGCTGGCGGTTCGAACGTTGATGCTGCCACGAGCTGGATGCTGAGTTGGCGCTGCGGCTGCATCTGTTACAGCCCGAGGAACTTGTCAAGGCCAATCGTGAGGCCTGGATGATCCATGACGTTTCGCACGCCGAGCAATACACCCGGTACGAACGAATCACGCCCATAGGAATCTTGGCGGATAGTCAACGACTGATCGACGGTGCCGAAGATAACTTCCTCATGCGCAACCATTCCGGTCATACGCACAGCGTGGACTCGGACACCATCGATATCTGTGCCGCGCGCTCCATCGAGTTCCTGCACAGTGGCATCCGGACAAGGTTGCATTCCGGCGGCCTTTCGGGCCTCTGCAATCCCTTGCGCTGTCTTTACCGCAGTGCCGGACGGTGCATCCAGCTTGTTCGGATGGTGGTACTCAACTACCTCGGCTGACTCGAAGAACTTAGCCGCCTGGCGAGCAAAGGACATCGTCAATACAGCTGAGATGGCGAAGTTAGGCGCAATGAGAACGCCAGTGCCCTGCGAAGCAGCACACCAGCTGCGTACTTGGTCGTAGCGATCGTCGTCAAATCCTGTTGTGCCCACTACACAGTGGATGCTGTGCTTGATACAGAACTCGAGATTGCTCATTACCGAATCTGGAGTGGTGAAGTCGACGATAACTTCGGCACCAGCGTCCAACAGTTTTTCTAAGCTGTCGTCTTTATCGATCTCGGCCACAAGTTCAAGATCATCAGCAGCGCGCACGCCCGCTACAACTGCGGTACCAACGCGTCCATGCGCTCCCAAAACACCGACTTTGATTGTCATATCCATTCCTCAATTCTGTCTTTGCGAGTTGCGTTCGTTCTACTGCTGTCACTGTAGCGCGCCGTGCGGCAGGTGTGGTTCGGTACACTCGAAAAGCATGAAGAGTAGCTTGATCCTCCCCGGTGTCCTCACCGTGGCTGCACTGCTCACCGCGTGCGGCACGGGCTCCGAAGTGACAGAGCCGTCCACAGCAACCGCGTCCCCTGAAAGCGCTACAGCTGCCACTACGCAAGACGCATCTGCTACGGAGTCAACGGTGTCGGCTGCCGCATCTCCCGCAGCCACAGTCGCTCTCAACGCCTTCGCTCCGCCCGAAGGTGCCCCTGAGCTAACGCTCCAGGATGTTCGAGTCGGTACCCATGAGACGTATGACCGCGTCGTCTTCGAGTTCTCAGGCGATGGCCTACCTGGATACCGAATTCAGTACACCGATAAGGCACTCCAGCAGGCCTCCGGCCACGAGCTCGCGGTCTCCGGTAACGACATCTTGGAGGTGCTCATCGAAGGCACACCGATGGATCGACTCCCGAGCAACCCTGATCTTATCTCCGCTGGCCCGTATCAGCTGGCAACCGGCAACGTCGCTGGGATCACCAACGGCGGCACGTTTGAGAACCAGTCGCAGTTCTTCATCGGACTCGACCGGCAGCGTTCGTTTGAGGCTACGGTGTTGGAAAGTCCAACACGGCTAGTTATTGACGTCCACCGTTAGCTCGGCAAACGCGTAGTGGCCAGGGCGTAAATGCCCTGGCCACTTCTTTAAGCGGTGAGACTACTTGTCCTGCTCAACAGGAACAAGGGAGATCTTGCCGCGATTATCAATATCACGAATCTCGACCTCGATCTTGTCACCGACGTTGACAACGTCCTCGACCTTCTCGATGCGCTTGTTGCCACCCAAGTTCGAGATATGAATCAGGCCGTCGGTTCCCGGGACGATCGAAACGAACGCGCCGAATGCAACGGTTTTGACCACGGTACCCAGGTAGTGCTCGCCTACCTTCGGCAACTGTGGGTTAGCAATTGCGTTGATCTTGTCGATCGCGGCGTCTGCTGCTTCGCCACTGGTTGCCGAGACGTACACGGTTCCGTCCTCTTCAATCGAGATGTCCGCGCCGGTTTCCTCGGTAATCGAGTTGATCATCTTGCCCTTCGGGCCAATGACCTCACCAATCTTGGAAACAGGAACCTTCACCGTGGTGATTTTCGGCGCCAACGAGCTCATGTCATCCGGCGAATCAATGACCTCTGCCATCGTGTCCAGGATGGTCTCCCGAGCATCATGCGCCTGCTTCAGAGCCGAAGCGAGCACGTCAGAAGGAATGCCGTCCAGCTTGGTATCAAGCTGCAGGGCGGTGATGAACTCGCGGGTGCCTGCCACCTTGAAGTCCATATCGCCGAACGCATCTTCCGCACCCAGAATGTCCGTCAGAGCGACGTACTTCGTCTCACCATCGACGTCACCCGACACAAGGCCCATCGCAATACCCGCGACCGGAGCAGCCAGTGGCACACCAGCGTTGTACAGCGACAACGTCGATGCGCACACGGAGCCCATCGACGTCGAACCGTTGGAGCTCAGCGCCTCAGAAACCTGGCGAATCGTGTACGGGAAGTCTTCGCGCGAAGGTATCACTGGCAACAACGCGCGCTCTGCAAGCGCACCGTGACCGATTTCGCGGCGCTTCGGGGAGCCAACACGACCTGTTTCACCAGTCGAATACGGTGGGAAGTTGTAGTGGTGAATGTAACGCTTCGAAGTCTCAGGGCTCAGCGAATCGATTGGCTGTTCCATCTTCAGCATGTCAAGCGTCGTCACACCAAGGATCTGGGTCTCACCGCGCTCGAACAGTGCCGAACCATGCGCACGCGGGACCAGTTCGACTTCCACGCCGAGGTCACGGATCGCGGTCACGCTGCGACCGTCGATACGGTAGCCATCCTTCAGGATCTTGCCTCGAACAATCTCCTTCTGCAGTGCGTTGTACGCCGCGCGAATCTCCTTCACCACAGCAGCAACATCGTCGTCATCTTCGTCGACGTCGAGGCGGTCAAGCACATCTTCTTCGATGTCCTCGATGTACGCGTTGATCTTCTCTTCGCGCTCCTGCTTGCCAGCGATGGTCAGGAAGGAAGCGAGCTTCTTCGATGCCTTCTTCTCCACTGCTTCAAACACCTCATCGGTGTATGCCGGGAATAGCGGAAACTCCTTGCGTTCCTTGTCGAACTGAGCTGCAAGGTCGCGCTGCGCCTCACACAGCGTCTTGATGTACGGTTTCGCAGCCTCCAGACCGTCTGCGACAGTTTCCTCGGTAGGTGCAGGTGCGCCGTCAGCGATCAGCTTGACGACGTTCGCGCCAGCTCCTGCCTCAACCATCATGATTGCAACATCCGCTTCCGTCTTACGGCCACGCTTGCGCTCAACAATGCGGCCCGCAACAACCATCTCGAAGATGGCACGCTGGTGCTGCTCGTGATTCGGGAATGCAACCCACTGGCCTTCTGGGTGTTTATCGTCAGCGATCAATGCCATACGCACACCACCAACAGGGCCGGAAACCGGCAGGCCAGAAAGCTGCGTTGCCGCGGAAGCTCCGTTGATAGCGACAACGTCGTAGTATTCTTCCGGGGCGATCGACAGGACGGTAATCACGACCTGAACCTCGTTGCGCAGCCCCTTCACGAAGGTTGGGCGCAGTGGGCGGTCGATGAGACGGCAAGCCAGGATCGCCTCGGTGGATGGGCGGCCTTCGCGGCGGAAGAACGAGCCCGGGATACGGCCCGCGGCATACATCCGCTCCTCGACATCAACGGTCAGAGGGAAGAAATCAAAGCCTTCGCGGGGGTTATTCGACGCCGTCGTCGTCGCAAGCATCATGGTGTCATCGTCCAGGTAGGTCGTCACCGACCCATCTGCCTGGCGAGCCAACTGGCCCGTCTCAAAACGAATGGTGCGAGAACCGAAATCACCATTGTCGAGCGACGCTACTGCTTCGGTAACCCCATACTCTTCATCAACGTGGATTTCGTACGAATTTCTCGGCTTAAAACTGCTCAATTGATCCCTCTCCTTGGATCTCCGGGCGATCATCGATGTCGCCGTTTTTGTGTCATTTAGAACGAAGCACACTCTACCACCCTGCCAGGGATTTCACCACGCTCCAGACACAGCTAAACCCCCGCCCTGAAAGCCAGAGCGGGGGTTTGAAGCCTTATGACGTGATCGTCTTAACGACGCAGGCCGAGACGAGCAATCAGGTCACGGTAGCGCTCCACGTTGTTCTCACGCAGGTACTTCAGCAGACCACGACGGCGACCAACCAGCAGCAGCAGGCCACGACGGGAGTGGTGGTCGTGCTGGTGGAACTTCAGGTGCTCAGTCAGGTTGTTGATGCGCTCGGTGAGCAGCGCAACCTGTGCCTCCGGGGAACCGGTGTCAGTCTCGTGCACACCGTAGGTCTTCAGAATCTCTGCCTTTTTCTCAGCGTTCAGCGCCATGAAAAACTCCTCATTTGTTTCAGTCCGCATATACTTTGACCACTTCGTGCTGCAACTGCTGCGAACCACAGTCTCAACTCGCACAAAGCCTGGACTACTTTAGCTGCTGCGCGCCAGGTTGGTCAAACGTGTCATGAACTCATCGAGGAATCGATCAACGTCGACACCAACTGCAACCTGACTCGTCTTCTTCGGGTCATTCAAGCGCTCCGGGTCCCCGATCGTTCGTCCACGAGTTGGCTCTTCGAGGTCCGTGCGCAGGTTTATACCAATGCAGTCAACCAGGCTGGGATCTATCGCAACTGCTACCGCCAACGGGTCATGCAGCCCGCACCCACCAAGATGCGGCGAAGTTGTTTCATATGCCTTGATGTAAAAGTCAGTCGCCTCTGCCAAGAAGTCGCCTTGAGACGTGCCCAACTCCTTCCACACCGCGGTTTCTTTCGACGTCAACAGCGTCTGCAAAGTGACATCGAGCCCGATCACGGTGAGGTTCTGCGCCCTGCGCATCACAAAATCAGCAGCTTCGGGGTCCTGATTGATGTTCGCCTCAGTGCACGTATTGACGTTTCCCGGCACGGTCAGCGCACCGCCCATCATCACAATCCTGGCACTGTCTGCAAAGTCTTTATCGGCTTCCATGGCAGCTGCGACCGTCGTCAGAGGCCCGACAGGAACAATCACTAATTCGTCGCCGTAGCGGTGGAACGCGTCGACCATGAAGTCCACCGCGGAGGCTTCTTCGACAGCGCGATGGGCATCCGGAAGTTGCGCCTCCCCTATACCGTTTACGCCGTGAATGAACTGCGAAATCTCCAGAACTTCAAAGCTATCCTTGGCACGAGCATGCGTCGGGCCAGCGAACACGGGAATATCGGTGCGCCCGAATAGCTCGAGAATCGCGAGACTGTTGCGAACACTATCAGCCACCGTGACGTTTCCATATGTCGATGTCACGCCGACAAGTTTCACTTCAGGTGAAGCCATAGCATATGCCAACGCCAACGCGTCGTCGATACCGGTGTCTACGTCGAGAATCATCTTGATGGTCACAGCAAAAACCTTTCAAGCAACACAGATCAGCAACGGCTTTATTCTACGGAATCAGCAACAGGCTCGCTTAAGAGCTCGCGGGTCCGGGAAACGTCCCGAGCCATGTGCTCCAGAAGCTCGTCAACGGAATCGAACTTGACCATGTCGCGAACCTTCGCCACGAATTCGACGCGGGCCATCCGATCGTAGAGGTCAGCATCGCTATCAAGCACGTAGGACTCGACACTGCGCCGCTTGTCACCGAACGTCGGATTAGTGCCGACTGAAATCGCAGCCGGGTAGCGCTTTCCCGGAACCATGTTCCCGCCGATGGGGGCATCGTCGATAATTGTGAGCCACCCCGCGTACACCCCATCTTTCGGGAGGGCAGAAACGTCAGCAACATACTGATTCGCGGTCGGGTAACCGAGCTCGCGACCTCCTCGCCCAGCACCCCGCTTGATCGGACCCACGACGGAGAACGGCCTGCCCATGTAGTCCTTAGCCACGCTGATGTTGCCTTGTGCAAGCTCGTCCCGAATCGCCGTTGAACAAATTCTTGTCGCGCCCTCTTTCAGCAGGCGGACTACTGTCACATCAACACCATTCTGCTCACCGAGCTGCACCATCGTCTGCGACGTGCCGGAAGCGTTACGTCCGAACGTGAAATTCTCGCCCACAAAGACGTGACGAGCATGCAAGGTGCCCATCACCACTTTGTCGAAATAGTCTTGTGCACTCTCCCCCGCAAGCTCTTTGCGGAAATCGATAACGATCAGCGCGTCCACGCCAAGCTCAGCGATCAGCCGCGCCCGCTCCTCGAGTGGCATCAGCGCCGTGGGTGCGGCTTCCGGACGAAATACTGCTACCGGGTGCGGCTCAAATGTCATCACCACGCATGGCACCTGGAGACGCTTCGCCTCATCAACAGCTGCTTTGATCAGCATCTGGTGACCGCGGTGGACTCCGTCAAAGACCCCTATCGTCAGCACGGTGCCGTCGAGGGCACCAAACGATTCCGGTACAGCATTAAGACCGTGCAAAATATCCACGTGCAATAGCGTACGGCATACTAAAGAGCTATGAGTGATCCCCTCGCTACATCTGGAATTGTTGTCATCGATAAGCCCCAAGGCCTCACAAGCCACGACGTGGTCGCACGCCTTCGCCGTGCTTTCGGGACCCGCAAAGTTGGTCATGCCGGCACCTTGGATCCGATGGCGACTGGAGTACTGGTTGTCGGTATCGAGCGCGGCACAAAGCTCCTCGCCCACCTCGTCGCGGAAACCAAAACGTACGAGGCAACCATTCGACTCGGCGCCACCACCACGACGGATGACGCCGAGGGCGAGGTCGTCAGCACCTCCCCCACCGATGCAGTCACTGACGCCGACATTATCGACGCCATCGACAGCTTCCGCGGCGATATCATGCAGCGCCCCTCAAGCGTGTCCGCAATCAAAATCGACGGCAAGCGCGCACATCAGCTCGTCCGCGAAGGACACGATGTCGAGATCCCAGCCCGACCAGTAACAATTCACGAGTACAGCATTTTGGGCATCGCTCGCGTCGATACCTGGATTGACGTCGATGTCCGTGTGCACTGCTCCTCGGGGACGTACATTCGCGCGCTCGCACGCGATCTAGGTGAGGCCCTACACACCGGCGGGCACCTGACTGCGCTTCGCCGAACCACAGTCGGGCCTTTTAACCTCGAGCACGCATTGGAGCTGGAAGACATTCAGGCTCACCCGCGCTTCAGCCTCACCCTCGACGAAGCCTGCGCTACCTGTTGGCCGGTACTGCCCGTCACCAACGATGAATACGACGCCCTCGCTATGGGCAAATGGCTCGAACCTCGCGGACTTTCGGGTGTACACGCTGCACAACGTGACGACGGCCGCGTCGTCGCCCTTGTGAAAGAATCCAAGAAGCGTCTTGCCACGGTGTTTGTCGCGCGCCCATCCACGCTGTAGTCAGCGCTAACGCCGCTTTTCACGTTTGTCGCTACAACAGAAACGCAGAAGTGATGACGTAGCCAGCCCGGTGCACCCAGCGCCCCTCAAAGAACGGAGCGGGCGTCGGCCGCTCGAGAATGTACGAAACAAATGTTCCGTTCGGCCGGATATAGATTTCCGCCTGATCGAATTCCAACATCTTTCGCGCCAACGGGAACCAACATTTATATGTGGCCTCTTTCGCGCAGAACAGCAGCCGATCAGCCCAGAAGCACCCCTCAGCCCGAAGTGCGTCCAACATCTCAAGCTCGGTTGGGCACGCGATTTGGGGCAATACGCCTTCCGGAAGCGGCTCAGCCAGCTCAGCATCAATACCGATAGAGCGCACCTTGTTGAGTGGCGCAACGACCGCCGCACGAAAACCATCCGTATGCGTCAAGGAGCCGCACACGCCCTCGGGCCACAACGGCATCCCAGCCTCGCCCCGCATGATGCGGTGAGGACCTTCGACCCCTAGTTCGTCGAGGGCGCGGTGCGCACACCAACGGGCATCGCCGAACTCCCCTTTCCGGATATCGACGGCTCCGCGGACAACGCGTTTCTCCTGCTCGTCGAGGTTATCGTAATTGCGGAGATTATGGCCGTCGTCGGTTCGAAGAGAGACGAACCGCGCAGAGGGAGGGAATAATGACAGATCGCGCACTAGCGGTTCACCTCCCAGACTGGGTACGGCCAACGATGTTCCTCTGGCCAGCGCTGCCACTCCCTGGGGTACCCCAACGACACTTCAATATGCGGAATGCCGTCTACATGTACGGTCCCCGGGATATGAAGGTGTCCGTAGACTACGGCCTGTGCGTGGAACCGCTTAGGCCAACTGCGCGTGTGCCGGGTCCCGCACCACATGGCAATGTCCCCGTAGAACAGGCGGTGCGTTGGCTCCTTTACCAGTGGCCAGTGGTTGACCAAGATCGTCTTACCGTGCACGCGAGAAAGGCGCTTCGTTGTGTACGCCAAGCGCTCCCAGCACCACGCACGAGTATCTACAAATGGGCGGATAGCAAACTCGTCCGTCATCAGAATGTTGTTGTCGCGAGCTTTCTTCAGCGCGGCGTCGACACTTAAATGCTGAGGGCGAAACGAGTAGTCGTACAGAGTAAACAGTGGCGCCACCGTAATGCCGTGGAATACCGGGTACGGGTCCTCAGGCGTTACAACGCCGAGTTCTCGCATTGCCTGGACTAGCGCAACGTACTTATCACGGCCTCTGTAGCGTGATCGCTCGCTAGAGAACAGCTCGTGGTTTCCAGGGGCCCAGATGACTTTCTCAAACCGTTGAGCAAGTACACCCATCACGTTGACTATCAGCTCAAATTTCTCTGCAACATCACCCGCGACAATCAGCCAATCCCCCTCATGCCGCGGTTGAATGAGGTCGATCTTGGCCTGATTCGTCTTTACTGCAGCATGCAGGTCGCTGACCGCCCACAGTGTCGGACCTAGCATGACGTACTCACTCCTCTACCCCGGTGCGCGCCCACTTCATCGAACGGAACCGCCACAGCACTCCCACCAGACGCAACACGACTGAGACAAAATAGCCGGCCCACACACCCGCGAGACCCCACCCAAGCCACATGGACAACAACGTCAAAGGCAAAAATCCACCGAGCATTGCGCCAATCGAAAGGTTGCGCAGGAAGACAGCGTCACTCGCTCCAAGCAGCACCCCGTCGAGCGCAAACACCGCACCCCCCACAACGATCATCGCCACCAACCACCGCCAAGGGACAGCCAGCGCGTCTGCCATGCCAGGATCATGCGTAAAAATCGACTGGATTGGCCCATCGAACACAAGAAAAACCGCAGCGAGCACAACCGCAAACACCGTAGCGTAGCGCGTAACAGCTGCACCTGTCCCTCTTGCGCGCTCCACGTTTCCCTGCCCAAGTGCAGCCCCTGTAAGCGTCTGAGCTGCAATTGCGAGCGAGTCCAGCACGAGGCTCAGGAAGTTCCACAACTGCAGCAATACCTGGTGCGCGGCCAATGCGAAGACACCAAAACGACCAGCGACTGCAGTAGCGGCGAGCAACGAAATCTGAAAGGAGGCGGAGCGCAAAATCAAGTCACGTCCAAGCACCAACTGATGGGCAATGACATTGCACTGTGGGCGCCAAACAGCGCCCTCTCCTCGATGTTCCTTTACAAGCGCCCCAACGAATAGTGAAGCGGTAATTCCCATTCCTATTACGTTGGCCACAGCAGAGCCCACCAGCCCAAAGTGGTCAACAAGCAAAGGCAATAGAACCGCCCCGGGTACAAGACCGCACAGCGTCAACACAAACGGTAGCCTGGTGTTTTGCACTCCTCGCATCCAACCATTACCTGCCATAATCAGCAGCGTCAGCGGAATAGCGACCGCCGCGACATGCATCCACTGCGCCGCGTCAGCAGACGTTTCCGCATTCTGAGTCAACGCAAACGCGATGGGTTCGGCGAACAGCCAAATAATCGACGCCAATCCGAGGCCCACGAGTATTGCCACCCACGAAGCCTGGACGCCTTCCGCGACCGCATCAGCACGCCGACCTGCGCCGTAAAGACGCGAGCTACGCGCGGTAGTGCCGTAGGAAAGAAACGTCAGCTGCGTGGTCACCGTAGATTGCACCGCAGTACCAGCAGCGAGCGCCGCAAGCTCAACCGTGCCCAGCCTTCCAACCACAGCAGTATCCAGCAGCAAATACAGAGGATTCGCCGCAAGCACGCCGAGGGCCGGTAGCGCCAGGGCAAAAATGTCACGCGCCCGCACACCATGCGTATTCGTCATACAGGAGCAGCCTTACTCCGCAACGTATGCGTCATGCAATGCAGCCAGAAGCTGATCTTGTACCTGCTCTTTCGTTCCTTGCGCTGAGTACCCCGCAGCCGGGCGGTGACCACCCCCGCCGAGCGCACTTGCAACGACGGAGACATCTACCTTTGTCGAGCGCAAGGAAATCCCCCACCGCTCCGGGTGGAACTGCTTGAGTACAACCCCGACGTCACTGCCAACGAGGACACGCGCGTAATCAATTACGGCTTCAACGGCAGTTTGGCTCATCGCTTGCATCGCAGCTTCATCAATACACATGAACGAAACTGTGAGATCATCGACTTGGCGTGATTCCAAGCTTGCTAATGCACTACCCATCAAACGTAGGTCATCGGCCGTCATCTCGTCCGAAAGCTGCAGGGATATGTTCCTTGGATTGAGCCCGAATTCCAACAACTCTCCAGCAAGCGTATGCATTCTCGGGGAACCCCAACGGAAGTTACCTGTGTCGGTGACAAGCCCGGAATACAGGCAGTAGGCCAGTTCAGCATCTAACTCGACGCCGAGGTACGTGAACAGCTCCCGGATGATAGTCGTCGTCGATTCAGAATCGATAATGAGGTTCCGCGCTCCGAACCCGTCATTCGAACGGTGATGGTCAAGCACGATCACCCGCTCTTGCTGCGCCATAAGCTCAGATTGGTAGCATCCCGTTCGGTCTACCGAGGCACAATCAACCGTGACGATCAGCCCATCCGCTGGTAACGCTTCCCCATAGACGACCTCATCAACCCCCGGAATAGAGCGCAGGTTATTTGCGTGCGGGAATGGCTGGCCGATGTAAGCACTGGCTTCAATTCCGATCTGCCGCAATCCGCGAACAAGAGCGCACGCCGATCCAATCGCATCAGCATCGGGCTTGATATGGGCCAGCACCGCAACATTCGATGCGCTCTTGATGGCGCCAGCAACTTTGCTAAATTCGGCCTCTGCTTGGGGAAATAACAACGCCATAGTGCCTACTCTTCAATCGTCTTATACGGGTTTTCCTCACCTGCTGGCTGGGCGTTCTCTCGCAGTCGCGCCAGCTCCTCATCGCGACGACGAGCTTTTTCCAGCAGCTCTTCCATCCGCGCCGAGGACTCCGGAACCGTATCAAGCTTGAACTCAATCGTAGGAGTAAAGCGGACGCTCAACTGGTCGCCAACAATCTTGCGGATCTGCCCTCGGTGACGGTGCAGCGCCTCTGCAGCCTGATCGTAGTCCGGCTCGTCGTCGATATTCTTTCCGCGGACCGTGTAGTAGACAGTCGCATCATGTAGGTCGCCGGTCATCCGGACGTCCGTAATAGTCACCAATTCGAGGCGACGGTCTTTCACTTCACGCTCTATCGCCGAAGCGACGATCATTTGGATCTGCTTCGCCAGGCGCTGCGCGCGAGGGTTCTCTGACATTTCGTCTCCTTTACTTCATTGGCACTAAACCTCCGAACAGTCTACCCTGCTACGACGCAGCCCACTACTTCAAGAAAAGAAACGGCCCTGCTCACTTCGCGTTTGCGAAAGAGCAGGGCCGTTTTCTCTCTACCGACTAGTCGCGGGGGACTTCCACCATCTCGTATGCCTCGATGATGTCGTCGACCTGGATGTCCGGGTAGGACAGCACCATGCCGCACTCGTAGCCCTTTGCAACCTCTGTTGCGTCGTCCTTCTCGCGTCGCAGCGAGTCGATGGTCGCGTCCGAGGTAACAACATTGCCGTCGCGCACGAGGCGAATCTTCGCTCCACGCTTGACCTTGCCTTCGGTAACCATGCAGCCTGCGATGAGGCCGACAGAAGATGCCTTGAAGATCTGACGGATCTCGGCCTTGCCCAGGTCCTTCTCTTCGTAGATCGGCTTCAGCATGCCCTTCAGGGCTGCCTCGACTTCCTCGATCGCCTTGTAGATCACCGAGTAGTAACGGATCTCGACGCCCTCGTTGTTGGCTTCTTCCGTAGCCTTGCCCTCAGCACGGACATTGAATGCCACGATGACAGCGTCGGAAGCGGCCGCGAGCACGACGTTGGTCTGGGTAACAGCACCGACGCCACGGTCGATGATGTTTACCTCGACTTCGTCGTCGACCTCGATCTTGAGCAGCGCCTCCTCCAGAGCTTCCACCGAACCGGCGTTGTCGCCCTTGAGGATGAGGTTGAGCTGGCTGGTCTCCTTGAGCGCCTGATCCAGGTTCTCCAGAGAGACGCGCTTCTTGTTGCGTGCCTGCATAGCAGCGCGATGACGAGCGTCGCGCTGCGCAGCGATCTGGCGGGCAACACGGTCGTCCTCGACTACCAGGAGGTTGTCGCCTGGACCAGGAACGCCATTGAGGCCTTGTACCTGTACCGGGCGGGACGGGCCAGCCTCTTCAACGTCGTTGCCCCACTCGTCGACCATTCGGCGGACACGGCCGAAGTTGCCGCCCACAACGATGGAGTCGCCGACGCGCAACGTACCGCGCTGCACGATAACGGTGGAGACTGGGCCACGGCCACGGTCGAGGTGCGACTCGATAGCCACGCCCTGTGCATCCATGTCCGGGTTCGCCTGCAGCTCGAGAGCTGCGTCGGCGGTCAGCAAGACTGCCTCGAGCAGTTCGTCGATGCCGGTGCTCTGCTTCGCGGAGATGTCGATGAACATGGTGTCACCGCCGTACTCCTCCGGAACCAGTCCGTATTCGGTCAGCTGACCACGGATCTTCTCCGGCGAAGCCTCCGGCTTATCCACCTTGTTCACTGCAACCACGATAGGCAGGTCTGCAGCCTTGGCGTGGTTGATAGCCTCAACCGTCTGTGGCATCACGCCGTCGTCAGCAGCGACAACGAGGATAGCGAGGTCGGTCGACTTCGCACCGCGGGCACGCATTGCCGTGAACGCCTCGTGACCTGGGGTATCGAGGAAGGTGATCTTACGCTCAACGCCCTCCAGCTCAACGGTGGTCTGGTACGCACCGATGCCCTGGGTAATACCGCCGGCCTCGCCGCGCCCAACGTTGGCGCGACGAATTGTATCCAGCAAGCGGGTCTTACCGTGGTCCACGTGACCCATGACAGACACCACTGGTGGGCGCTGTTCAAGGTCCTCTTCGGTGCCTTCATCCTCACCGAACTGGAGGTCGAAGGACTCGAGAAGTTCGCGGTCCTCGTCCTCAGGAGAGACGATCTTAACCTCGTAGTTAATTTCGGCACCGAGTAGCTGCAGCGTCTCCTCAGGAACCGACTGCGTTGCCGTTACCATTTCACCAAGGTTGAACAGCGCCTGCACCAGGTTCGATGCTTCGGTACCGATCTTGTCAGCGAAGTCAGCCAAGGTCGCGCCCTGACGCAGACGCACAGTCTTGCCACCGCCATCGGGAAGGCGTACGCCACCGATGACGTTTGGTGCGTGCATCTCTTCGTACTCGGCCCTCTTCTGGCCCTTCGACTTACGACGACGCCCTGGTGCGCCACCTGGACGGCCGAATGCACCAGCGGTTCCGCCACGACGTCCACCGCGACCGCGGAAACCGCCGCCCTGTGGGCCACCCGGGCCGTGTCCACCACGGCCGCGGCCGTGCCCACGACCACCACGGTTGTCCGACCCAGCCGCCTTGCGTGGCATTTGGGTTGGCGACGGTGCCGCTGCCATATCTGCTGGGGACGGACGACGGCTACCTTGACGCTGCGCGCCAGTCCCGCGACCCTGGCCCTGGTTCTGCCCTGGGCGTGGGCCACCTTGGCCACCGCGACCAGGCTGACCACCACGGCCACCCTGTGCACCGCGACCACCCGGACGTGGAGCTGGTCGTGCCCCACCAGTGTTGGAAGAAAATGGATTGTTGGCTACCCGTGGGCGGCCACCCGGCTTCGGCATCGGCCGCGGCATACCCGACGGCTTTGGTGCTGCAGGTTTCGCTGCGGCAGGCTTTGGTGCTGCAGGTTTTGCAGCACTTGGCTTTGGTGCCGCAGGCTTTGCTGCTGCAGGCTTCGGGGCAGCTGGCTTAGCAGCGCCGGGCTTTGGAGCGGCTGGTGTGGCAGCGACGGGCTTTGGTGCTGCAGGTTTTGCAGCACTTGGCTTTGGTGCTGCTGGCTTTGCTGCGACAGGCTTCGACGCCTTACCAGCGGGCTTCGCTGCATCCTTATCCTTCGCGGATGCTTCTTCTCCGCCACCATTCTTTTGCTCGTACAGTGCCGTCATCTTCTTGACGACGGGAGGCTCAATGGTGGAGGAAGCTGTCTTTACGAATTCGCCCTCTTCCTTCAGAGTGGCGAGTAGTTCCTTGCTTGTTACGCCGAGTCGTTTTGCGAGCTCGTGTACGCGTAGCTTTCCGGGCACGTGTCTCCTCTTAGTTGGGCTAGAGGGCGGCACCGGAAACGGCGACCGGCCTCTAGACGTTGATTATGACTTTCATCGCTGATGCTGCTTCATTGTTGCGTTCTCATCAGTGTTCGGTCTTCCTTACTTCTGTTGGGTCTTTCGCCTTTTCAGCGAGGTACTTGTGTACATGACCTACGTCCGCCGGAGCGGACAGACGGAGGGCGCGAGAGAAAGCTCTACGCTCTTCCGCCAGCTTTAATGCATCCCATGTAGGGGTTATCCACGCTCCCCGCCCTGGTAATGATCGGGTCGGATCTGCAAGAACAACACCTGGAACAGTACCGTCAGCAACAACCCGGAGCAATTCCCTATCTGGAAGTTTCCGGCCTGTGGCTATACAGGTGCGACGACGGATTGAGCGTTCGCTCGCTGAAGTCATCCACACCCTTCTTCCACATACTCGACATTGCTGAACGGCTATCGCGTGGCCAACACCACGATGGGAAAATTAGCCACGGACCAGCCTACGCCACTTTGCCAAGTTTTTATAAGCGTTGTGCGAATTCCCAACACAGAGGCCAGGATCTGGCGTCGTTAATCTGCGGCTGCGTCGGAGTGGATGTCAATCTTCCAACCGGTAAGGCGAGCAGCCAGACGTGCGTTCTGCCCCTCCTTGCCAATCGCAAGTGACAGCTGGTAGTCAGGCACGGTAACGCGCGCTACTTGCGCCACTGGGTCGACGACCTCGACCTTGACAACCTTCGATGGCGCCAGTGAGTTACCAACATACGTAGCCGGATCCTCTGCCCAATCGATGATGTCGATCTTTTCCCCGCCGAGCTCCTTCATCACGTTTGAGACACGCGAACCGCGCGGGCCGATGCATGCGCCTTTCGCGTTGACACCCTTCACCGTCGCCCGTACAGCGATCTTGGAGCGGTGCCCCGCCTCACGGGCAATGCCCACGATCTCAACGGTGCCATCTGCGATTTCCGGGACCTCAAGCGCGAACAACCCGCGCACGAGCTCAGGGTGCGTGCGCGACAAACTTACCTGCACACGACGGTCAGACTTATTGACGCCAACTACGTACGCCTTAATGCGGTCACCGTGCTTGAGCGTTTCGGAAGGGATCTTTTCTGCCGGGATGAGCAGGCCATCCTGTGGATCGGCTTCGGTTCCAAGCTGCACCACGGAGATTCCGCGTGCTTCCGCTTGCGCGTCCCGCTGCACGATGCCTGAGACAACAGTACCTTCAGCGCCGGAGTACTCCTCGTACACGCGACCAGCTTCGACGGCCAACAGCTTGCCCTTGATGGCGTCGCGCACGGCCCTCGCACCGATTCGAGAAAAGTTGACCGGGGTGGCGTCGTACTCCGAGATAATTTCGCCCTCAGCGTCGAGCTCAGAAACCATGACGGCAACGTCACCGGTTTCGGAGTCGATGTCGACGCGCGCCTTGTGGTGTTCATCCTGGGGGTGCTCCAGGTTGTCCGTGTACGCGAAGAGCAGCGCCGAGGCGATGGTCTCGAGCAGTTCGTCGAACCCAATTCCTTGCTGTGCTTCGATGTTCTTCAAGACTTGGACGTCAATATTCACTTGTCTTCCTCCGGATCCCTTACAGGGTTGCTGCTACTTCTGCTTCTTCAAACGTCGCCTCGCTGAGTTCTCGCTCAGCAGCGGGCGGCGTGTTGAACTCAATTTCTACCACCGATTTCGGCATTTCGGAAACTTCCAAGATTTGCACCGCCGGGGTCTTCTTCCCTGCCTCGATCAGCGCAACCTTCGTTTCCTCGGAGTTCATCGCACCAATGCGCCAGATAGAACTCTGACCGTTGGTGTCGTTGAGCTTCACTAGCCGCCCGCGGTTACGACGCCAGTGGCGCGGTGCTGTGAGCGGTAAGTCGACGCCTGGGGTCGTAACTTCCAGCGTGTAGCCAGCACCGAATGAGAACGCTCCGACTTCTTCCTGCTCGTCGAGGAACTCCCCGATTTCGTTGGACACTACTTCGAGCTCGTCGAGCGTTGGACGCGCATCGGCATCAAGCGCGATGACAATCTGGGATTTCTTGCCAGCTTTCACTGCCTTGACGTGTTCGATATCCATGTTGTGGCGCTGGGCCAGCGGCTCAATGAGTGTCTCTAGTTCTTGGGGAGTTGGAAAAGCCATGTGCCCACCATAGCGCGACGCAAACGTGCTAGCGTTTTCCCCGTGAAAAAATTGCTGGTTGCTGTTCTTGCGGTGCCGTTGTCGCTGACGCTTTCGTCGTGCGACCTTCTCGGTATTGTTGGTCCCCGCCCCGACAAAGCAGTGCTTGTCCTTGCGCAACAGGCGACTGCGGATGCGCGCAGTCTTTCGGATCCAGCACTCGCTGAGCTTCGTGGCAAGCAGGCGGACGAACTTTTTGGAGAGGTTGCGCGACTCTGCGGCAACATTGACGCGGAGTTGCCGCGCAGCTGCGAATTTTCCACGGGCCCTGGTGAAGCCGTGGGTGTCAGCGATGATGCAGGACTGCAAGAGTTCGTCGAGCAGTCCGTGACAGCTTCTTTGGAGAAGGTTCCAGCGCAGTCGCGAGACTTAGTTGCGGCGCAGGCCGTCGACATCATCGCGGCAATCGGCCCCGAACTCGACGCTGAGGACGTCGCCGCACTGCAAAACAAGGGCGATATCGAGCTTGCCAGTGCGGCGCTCAAAACAGAGTACGAGTTCCTCTATGGGCTGGGGCTGGCAAAGGCATATGCGGATGCGCCGCTGCACGCGCGTATCGCCGCGTTGGAGGACGCCTCCGATGAGCGCGTCGCGTTCCTGCGCACCGCACTGCGCGACGCTGACTCGATTCCAGTCGCAGCAGCTGGGTATCAACTCGCCCACGATGATGCGCTCGATGATGCAGCAGATGCCGAAGCGCTTGTCGACGCCCTCTCCGCCCAGCTCACCAATACCTGGAGGGGAACCGTATCCCAAGCCAGCTCTTCCGAGTGGAAACAACAAAGCCTTATGCTTGCCGCGCACGCGCAGCAAGCATAAGGCTCCTTGCTACTGCCGAATTAGCTTTCGGCGATGAGCTGCTGCAGCTTCGCCACAACCTCACCAGCTGGGACCTCAAGGGTCTCGCCGCCGCGGATGCGAAGCTCAACGATGCCGTCGGCGAACGAGCGACCGAGGATCACAACGAACGGCATGCCGAGCAATTCGGCATCCTTGAACTTGACGCCTGGAGAAACCTTTGGGCGGTCGTCGTAAAGCACTTCGATGCCCTTGTCGCTGAGTTCCTGTACGAGAGCGTCTCCAGCCTCCATGGCTGCCTTGTCCTTGTTCGCGACGGCAACGTGTACCTGGTACGGCGCGACTGCAACTGGCCACACGAGGCCCTTCTCGTCGTGCTTCTGCTCCGCGACGACGGCCATCATGCGCGAGATGCCGATGCCGTAGGAACCCATGGTAGGGACAGCACGCTTGCCGTTCTCGTCCAGGATCTGCACATCCATTGCCTCGGTGTACTTGCGTCCGAGTTGGAAGATATGGCCCAGTTCGATGCCACGGGCAAGCTTCACTGTGCCGTTGCCGGACGGTGAGGGGTCGCCTTCCTTGATCTCGGCGGCTTCGATAAACCCGTCGACGGTGAAGTCGCGGCCGGCAACGAGGCCGACGACGTGCTTCTGAGGAGCGTCTGCACCGGTGATCCACGCGGAACCTTCCACCACGCGCGGGTCCGCGAGGACGCGTACACCGTTGGCTTGCAGTGCGCGTGGCCCGACGTAGCCCTTCACCAGGAAGTCGCTCTTGGTGAAGTCCTCGTCGCTGGCCAGCTCAAACGTCGCTGGTTCCAGGGAAGCTTCCAGGCGCTTTTCGTCGAGCTCGCGATCGCCCGGGATCACAACGCCGACGAGCTGCGGGCCGACCGGCTTACCGTTGTCGTCGAGCACGCGTGGGTCGTCGACCTTGATCATCATGCACTTCAGGGTGTCGGAGGCTTCGGCAGGGCGGCCGTCGATAAGCACTCCTGCCTCCTGTGCCCACTCCACGAGTGCCGCGATGGTCTCGGAAGCTGGGGTGGCGTGCTCGACGGCCTCCGGCAGCCCTTCAATCGGGCGTGGTTCAGGTGCAACCGTGGTCACTGCCTCAACGTTGGCGGCGTAATCTCCCGCGGTCGACACAGCAAAGGTGTCCTCACCGTTCTCGGAGTACGCAAGGAACTCCTCGGATGCGGAGCCACCCATCGCTCCGGAGGTTGCTTTGCAGATCTCGTAGCGGATGCCAACGCGGTTAAAGATGCGCTGGTAGGTCTCGCGATGCTTGGCGTACGAGTTGTCCAAGCCTTCGTCCGACATATCGAAGGAGTATGAGTCCTTCATCACGAACTCGCGGCCGCGGAGAATCCCGGCGCGTGGGCGTGCTTCGTCGCGGTACTTGGTCTGGATTTGGTAGAGCGTGACCGGGAAGTCCTTGTAGGAGGAATACATGTCCTTAACTGCTGCAGTGAACATCTCTTCGTGGGTTGGGCCAAGCAGCATGTCGGCGCCCTTGCGATCCTGCAAGCGGAAGAGGTCGTCGCCGTATTCGGTCCAGCGATTGGTCAGCTCGTATGGTTCGCGTGGAAGAAGCGCCGGGAACAACAGCTCTTGTGCGCCCATGCTGTTCATTTCTTCACGGACGATGCCCTCGATCTTGCGCAGCGTGCGAAGCCCGAGGGGCAGCCAGCTGTAGACGCCCGGCGCGGCGCGACGGACGTAGCCTGCTCGGACGAGCAGTTTGTGGCTAGGGACTTCGGCATCGGCGGGGTCCTCGCGCAGTGTGCGCAGGAATAGCTCTGACAGGCGTGTAATCATGGGGCATATCTTAGCGCTAGGGTGAGTTGCATGTTGATCCTGCTCCCTCCTTCCGAGACGAAGGCGCCCGGCGGCGAGCGCGACGCCATGTCTGTCTCCTTCCCTGCCCTTGATTCGGTGCGTGCTTCACTTTTCGACGACCTCTCCGCAATGGACGTAGACGAGATGATGGGGCTGCTCAAGATCCCGAAGACGAAGCGGGAGGAGGCGGTGGAGAATCAGTCGCTGCGCACTGGCCCGGTGATGCCTGCGATTTATCGCTATACGGGGGTGCTGTATGACGCGCTGGTTCCTGAGACGTTGCCGGATGATGCGATTCGCCGTTTGGCGGTTGGCTCGGCGCTGTTTGGTGTTGTGCGTGCTGATGACATGATTCCGCGCTACCGGGTCTCTGCCTCGTCGAAGGTGCCTGCTGCGGATGGGTCGCTGCCGACGATGCGGGCACGCTGGGGGTCAGCGGTTTCGGAGGCGCTTTCGAAGGAGCCGTTCGTGGTGGATATGCGCTCTGGCGCGTACGAGAAGCTTGGGCCTGTCGATGGCGCGGTGACGGTACGGGTGGAGTCCGTTGCCCCGGATGGGTCGCGCAAGGTGGTCAGCCACTTTAATAAGCACTACAAGGGGCTGCTGGCCAGGGCGCTGGCGTGTGGGCCGGAGGTGGCGTCGATACGTGAGGTCGCCGAGGTTGCCGAGGCCGCGGGTTATGCTGTCGAGGTGAATGGTTTGGTGCTGACGCTTGTGGTGGAAGGGACGTAGATGGGTGCGCCGGTGAACTGGAAACCGTGGGGTGTTGCCGCCATTGTGCTGCTAGCGCACGTGGCGCTGTTGCTGCTGTACTGGGACAGTATTCCTGACCCTATTGCGGTGCATTTTGACGCGGCGGGACAGGCAGACAGTTGGGAGCCGAAGACGCCACGGCACGTGCTGATGATGCCGCTGTATTCAGCAGGAACTGCCCTGCTAATGTTGGCGTGCCTTCCTCCACGTGGACTTGCACAGCCACAGCCGGTCCCTGGGAGTCCCTCCGTACCGTACTCGGTGAGTGTTGCGCAGCGGGTAGAACAGGTTGTGCACCTGACGTGGCGCTTCTTGGGGTGGTTCGCGGTAGCGGTTGCTGTCGCGTTTCTCGTCAGCGACGTGACAACGCGCCTTCCAGCGTTTGCCCACATGCAGTGGTTGGCCCCCGCTGTTTGGGTGGCGTTCACCATCCTGGTTGTCGTCGGCAGTCTCGTGCTGATGGTGCGGCTGACGTCCTCGAAGAAGGTCGAGCCCGATGCGGAGGAGATTGCCCGAGCTGATGACGAATTCTTCTTAGGCGTCTACAACGCCCCGAGCGATCCGATGGCCGCAATTTCAGTTCCGTCCCGGCCGACTCGCCTCATCATCAACCGTGGGCAGCAGCTGGGCAAACGGTACTTGGTACGGATGCTGGCCGCTGTCGTGGTGTACACGCTCTTCACGGTGCTGGTGGCCATGCTATGAAAAAGGTGTTTGGGCTCCTCGCCGCCATTGTGCTGCTCGCTGCCGGTAGCTGGGTCTGGCAGCAGGTCGACGCCCCGGAGGCTGAGTTTCACGTCGCACAGGTTGTTGACGGCGACACGATCGTTGTCGACGGCCCCGCTGGGCAAGAGCGCGTTCGCCTGCTCGGGATTGATACTCCGGAGCGCGGCGAGTGCTTAGCTGACGACGCAACCCGGCGACTCGAGGAGCTCCTCCCCGAAGGCGCGGGTGCACGCCTCGAATACGACCAGGAGCGCACCGACCGCTACGGGCGCACGCTTGCCGGTGTGTTTCACGACGGCCAATTCGTCAACGCTGTGATGGTATCCGAGGGGCTTGCCCGAGTCGTCGAGTACGCGCCGAACACGAAGTTCACGCAGCGCCTCGAGGCAGAGGCCGCACCTGCGGTGCGCGATTCCCTCGGCATCTACGGGCTGGGGCCCGAGTGCTGGTTCACAGAACCAACGCAACAAGTGACGTTAGAAATGCTCACCACCGGCATCGAGGAGCTCGAGCGCTCCCCCGGTGACCGCGGGCTTGTCGGCCGCTGCCAGCACTACGTCGACGCACTGCGCGACAGCGTGAAGCGCACGCGAAACTTCACGTTCCGCGAGCCCGCCATGGAGTACCTCGACGAACAGCAACGCCTTATCGACGAGCTGTCAAAACCGTAAACTTCGAGTTCCTCGCCACCTGCTCCACCTGTGCAAAACGCTTCGTGACCTGGGCACGGTACGGCAGGTGCGAGTTGAACACTATGAAGAGCTGACCGCCCGGTTTCAACAGGCGATGCGATGCGTCCAGCAGATGCTCCACCAGCGTCGTATCCACGGTCGTGCCCGCGTGAAATGGAGGGTTGAGCGCCACGGTGTCGAAGGAGGCGTCGGCAAACTTGCTTCCGGCATCATCCCAGGTCGCGTCAATACCGATCGCGCGGGCGGAAAGCACCGCGTCCGCATCAGCATCCGTGGCACACACCTCCCCCTCAAGCCCCTTTGAAACAGCCCCATTGCCGCAACCGAGGTCCAATAGCGCGCCGGGGGCGTCCGGAAGACACGACCGCAGCAGCTGCCCGCCGTAGTCCGCCCGCGCCCCCGCGAAGACGCCTCCGATGGCAACGAACCCGTTTTCTTCTACCGGCGTGTAGGACACAGGCTTTGGGCCACGCGCCGCGAGGCAGCGGAATTTACCTCTCCCCCGCGTGGCGTGCACCTCAACGAAGGACTGCTCCAACACGCTGTTCATGGTCCGACTCAGGTGCTTGTTGTTCGCCCCCAACACGACGTCCGCCTGCGTAAACCCTGCACCCGCGATACTGCGCGCGAGGTAGTCAAGGCGCGCGAGCGACTTCGGCATCTCTCCCAACGCAACGCACGAACCGGACAACCCCGCCAGGTACTCATCGAGGCGCTGATCACCGACGACCTCTGCGCCCAACGCTGCTGCTTGCCGGCAGCGGGAGTAGTCCGTGTCCGCGACGACGACACGCTTCCCGCTTTCCACCCCGGCACGCACAAGCGCCCCGGTCGGGTCGTTGCACACGTTGAGGATGTCGGCTGACTCGAACCCCTCGAGTTCACTCGCCTGCTCCCAGATCAGCCGGTCAAGCGCGCGCACGGCCACTTACCTCCCACTGCGTCAACACCAGGTACTGCTGCATGTTCTCTCCTTTTGCTCCTTGCCCAGACAGTTTAGGCTGTTGGCATGCATTACCCCGAGCTCCACCAACACTTTGCGGAAACACTCCCAGGCATGGCCGACACGGTGGCGCCCACGCACTTCCCCAACGCCCAGGTGAGCTACCTCAACGAGTCAGTCGCGTCCGAGCTCGACCTCGACACGGAGTGGCTTCGCAGTGATGAGGGCATCGCCTGGATGTGCGGTGCCACAGGCGGGGTGGCAACTGCCTACGCCGGCCACCAATTCGGCTCGTTCGTGCCCCTGCTTGGCGACGGCCGCGCAACCCTCCTCGGCGACCGCAGCGGGTACGAGATCCAGCTCAAGGGAAGCGGGCGCACCCCTTTCTCCCGCCCGGGCTCCGACGGGAAGGGCCCACTGACCGCAATGCTGCGCGAGTACCTGGTCTCGGAACATATGCACGCAATCGGTGTTCCAACCACACGCGCGCTGGCCGTCATCAGCACCGGGGAGACGATCATGCGCACCAGCGGCCCCGTTCCAGCGGGCATCATGGTCCGCGTCGCGCGCTCCCACCTACGCGTTGGCTCGGTGCAGTACGCAGCAACTCAGTCCCATGAGCTCTTGGAAGCAGTTGTGCACGCCGCAGGCTTCGATGCTGCGGAAAGGCTGCTGGAGGTGGTCGTCGACAAGCAGCTCGAACTGGTAGCGCAGTGGATGCGCTACGGGTTCGTGCACGGCGTCATGAACACGGACAACACCGCGCTCAGTGGCGAAACCATCGACTACGGGCCCTGCGCCTTCACCCAAGGGTTTAACCCGCACTCATGCTTCTCATCCATCGATCGGCATGGACGCTACTGCTTCGGAGCCCAGCCCAATGTGATCGCATGGAACCTGGTCCGCCTCGCGGAAGCACTGCTCCCGCTGATGCCGGAGTCAAGCACTAACAACATCCTTGCCACTATCCCTGAGCGCTGGGAGGGCGCCACCAAGCGCTGGTTCGGGCCGAACGGCCTCGATGCAGTAGTAGGTGCCGACGACCTCGCCGCCTACAACCGTAAACACGGCGTCAACGGACGCCCAGGCCCGTTGTATGTGCCGAAAAACTTCGCGCTACAAGACGCACTCGACGCGGTCGAGCACGACGGCGACTACAGACTGTTCACCGCTTTGCTCCAGGCAGTCACCCACCCATACGACGCGGATGCCGGGGAGCCGTGGATGCTCGAGAGGGAACCTGACGGCGCATTCACGACGTTCTGCGGAACGTAAAAAGCCACACGGCGCCGGTACAACCGGAAACCGTGTGGCGAATACTTTCAAGCGGTTACTACGCCTGCAGACCAAGCGTCTTTTGCGTCCACTCCCACTGCTTCTCGTACGCTGCCTTGTCGTCGCGCAGCGATACGCCATAGGTCGGGAACATTTCGTGCAGCTTGTCGCCCCAAGAGACCATACGCTCGCCGAAGCAGCGCTCCAGCAGCTCAATCATCGCAGCCGGGGTAATCGACGCACCCGGCGACGCACCCAGGATGCCCGCGATCGTGCCGTCCTGGTCGTTGACCAGCGCGGTACCGAATTCGAGGGAACCGAACTTCGGCGCACGTGCTGGCTTGATCACCTGCACACGCTGGCCTGCGACTGCAACGTCCCAGTCAGCCGGGTTGACCTCCGGGTAGTACTGGCGCAGCACGTCAATCTTGCCGTCGAAGTCGCGGAAGACTTCCTCCACCAGGTACTTCACCAGGCCGATGTTTGAGGCCGCAACACCGAGATAAGAAGGAATGTTGTCAGGGCGGATCGACTTGAACAGGTCCAGGTAGGAACCCTTCTTCAAGAACTTCGGGCTCCAACCACCGTACGGACCGAACAGCAGGGATTGCTCGCCGTCAATGACGCGAAGGTCGAGGTGTGGGACAGACATCGGAGGCGCACCCACCTTTGCCTTGCCGTATACCTTGGCCTGGTGCTGCGCGACGAGCTCCTGGTTGTTGGTCCGCAGCCACATACCTGAAATCGGGAATCCGGCGTATCCGTGCACTTCCGGCACGCCTGCCTTACGCAGCAGGTCGAGGGCGTAGCCGCCTGCACCTACGAACACGAAGCGCGCACGTGCAACATGCTTATCGCCAGTGCGAACGTTGCGGACGGTGACATTCCACAGCTTGCCCTCACGCTTCAGGTTGAGCACCTCGTGCCCATAGTGGATCTGGGTGCCAGCCTTCACGGAGGCGTCGAAAAACTGACGGGTCAGCGCCCCATAGTTAATGTCAGTGCCTGCGTCCATCCAGGAGATCGCGACCGGCTCAGCACCGAAGTCGCGGCCCTTGGCCATCAGCGGAAGCTTTTCAGCAAACTTGTCTTCCTCCGCCGAAAACTCCATGCCCGGGAACATGTGATTCGCCGACAGCGCCTCATAGCGGCGGCGCAGGTAATCAATCTGATCCTGACCTTGTGCGAACGAAACATGTGGCACTGGGTGAATGAACTCGCTCGGATCCCCCAGCTTGCCGTTCTCAATCTGATGAGACCAGAACTGGCGCGCAGTCTGGAACTTCTCATTAATCGCAAGCGCTTTCGTGATCTGAATCTGCCCATTCTTTTCAGGCGTGTAGTTCAGTTCGCAAAGCGCAGAGTGCCCGGTTCCCGCATTGTTCAGCGGGTAGGAAGATTCCTGCGCTGGCCCCTCAAGTCGTTCATACACCGCTTGGGTCCACTCCGGCTCAAGCTCCCGGATCATTGCTCCCAGCGTGGCACTCATAATTCCGGCGCCGATATGCAGTACGTCAACCTCATCAACGTACTGGATGTTGCCCGTCTCAGACATTCGTATTATTCCCTCTTCGATCCATATCGTTGTACGAGTGCAACGCACATTTCAGGCAGGTGCGTAACCTCTGTAACCATACGCTTATTAGCTGAACAGTTTCCACCTTACGTTACCCCTTGTGCCCACATTTTGTTTTTGCTTCATGCGTGTAGTCACCCCACCCCCTACACCCGCCCCCACCCCTAGACCAAATAGTCAATGACGCCACACCAGCGCACCCAAGCAAGCTTTTGGCCAGTCGGTTACCATTCCTACATGGCCAAAACTAGCAACAACCACTGGCAACCGGACGTCTTGGGGGAAGGCTTTGAGCAACTAACTCTCCCCCTTGGAGAGGACCCGGATACCCACCAACCAGTCGTCGCGACACTCGTAAGAATGAGCCCAACGCCACCGTCCAATCCTGGACAACCAGCCTTACTATGGATTCACGGCATGTCCGATTACTTTTTCCAGGATCATGTGGCCGAACACTTCCACGAACAGGGTTATCCATTTTATGCACTCGACCTTCGTCGCTGCGGGCGCTCACGGCAGCGAGGTGAGCGCTGGCACTACACCCGAGATATGTCCCACTACTTCCCCGAGATTACGAAGGCGGTGCAGTACGTAGCCCAGGAACACGGCCAGGTGGTACTCCTCGCACACTCTACGGGTGGTCTTATCGCGCCTCTATGGGCCGATGAGATGCGCCGTAACAACCCCGAAGTCCACGATCTAATAGCGGGCATCATTCTGAACAGCCCCTGGCTAGACTTGCAGTTTCCGAAAGCGCTGACGACGGCATTCAAACCAGTCATTAATATTCTTGGCCGCGTGGTCCCACTGCTCCCGCTCCCCGGCGGAAGTCTTACGGCCTACGGTAAATCTCTCCACTACGAGGATCATGGTTCATGGTCCTTCAACAAGCAGTGGAAACCGATCTCCGGGCATCGGAAATATTTCGGCTGGATGCGCGCTGTACTTCAGGCGCAGGCAAAGATTCACTCGGGGTCGATAAACGCTGGTGTTCCAACGCTGGTCCTGCATTCCTCGCATTCTTTTTTGAAAAACGAATACACCCCTGCAGCCGATACCGCGGACACCATCCTGGACGTCGACCAGATCAGCTACTGGGCGCCCCACGTTGCTGACGGCACCACCACCGTCGCCATCGATGGCGCCCGCCACGACGTCTTTCTTTCCGAGCCTTACTCGCGCACAGCCGCTTACCGCGCCTCCATCCAGTGGCTGCAGACCCTCACAACACCTAAGGAGTAACCAATGAGCATTCACGTAGACGAGCATTTTGACCTCATTATTATTGGCACCGGGTCCGGCAACTCAATCCTTACCCCGGAGTTCGACGACAAGAAGGTTGCCATCGTGGAGAAAGGCACCTTCGGCGGGACATGCCTCAACGTCGGCTGTATTCCGACAAAGATGTATGTGCTCGCAGCCGACGCCGCTTACCAGGCCCGCACGTCTAAGAAGCTCGGCGTCGACTTGGAATACCGGGGCGTTGATTGGCCCTCAATCGTCGACCGTGTCTTCACCGAGCGCATCGACAAGATTGCTGAGGGTGGCGAAGCCTACCGCCGTGGCGACGAGTGCCCCAACGTCACCGTCTTCGACCAGCACGCAAGATTCGTCGCCCCGAAGACAATTTCCACCGGCATCGGCGACGACGCACGCACGATCTCCGCAGATCAGGTCGTGATCGCCGCAGGATCGCGCCCCTTCATCCCAGAGTGGGCAAAGGCAGTTCCGTTCCACACGAACGAGGACATCATGCGCCTGCCGGAGCTCCCCAAATCACTGACGATCGTGGGCGGCGGTTTCATCGCAATGGAGTTCGCCCACGTCTTTGATGCCCTCGGCACCAAAGTCACGGTGGTGAACCGCTCACCGTTCCTGCGCACCTTAGATGAGGACATCACCCAGCGCTTCAATGAACTCGCCCAGGAGCGTTTCGACGTCCACTTCGGCACCGTCCGCAACGCCCAACACAACGAGGACGGGGTCACGATCATGCTCGACGATGGCACAGCCATCACCAGCGAGCACCTCCTGATCGGCATGGGCCGTATCCCGAACGGCGACCAGATGTCGCTCGAGGCATCGGGCATCGATATGGAAGATGACGGTCGCGTGGCCGTCGATAGTTACGGGCGCACCACGTGCCCTGGCGTGTGGGCACTCGGCGACGTCTCCTCCCCGTATCAGCTCAAGCATGTAGCTAACGCGGAGATGCGTGCCGTGCGCTACAACCTACTGGCGGCGATGAATGGCGCCCCCGAGTCCGATTACCGCTCCATGCCGCACGAGCACGTCCCCTTCGCCGTCTTCACCGAGCCACAGATCGCCACAGTTGGCCTCACGGAGAAAGAGGCACAAGACGAAGGCTACGACGTCACCGTGAAGCAACAGAACTACGGCGACGTCGCCTACGGGTGGGCACTCGAGGACACCTCAGGCATCGTAAAGCTTGTCGCCGACAAGAAAACTGGGAGACTCCTGGGAGCCCACCTTATTGGTCCACAAGCCTCCACGCTCGTCCAGCAGCTGATCACCATCATGGCGTTCGACATGGACCTTCGAGAGGTTGTGCGCAAGCAATACTGGATCCACCCTGCCCTGCCGGAGGTCATCGAAAACGCAATTCTTGGTCTTGACCTTGTATTTATCGGCGATTAAAACTTACCACCACCCCAAAACGGGGTGGCATTGAACCCAGGCAAGGCACCCCTAATAGCTGCACGCATTTCCCCAGGTGACTTGACCACGTGTAACGCATGTGACGCGCGCGACGATTCTCCTGTTGGTGCAGCAGGCCATACGCGGGCTTACTGAAAGTTCTCTCACGGATTTTTGGGATAACTTGTGCAATCTTGCCCGCGTTGGTCTAAAGTAGGTCACCGACACCGGGCAGAGTCCACATGGGGCTTGCTATCGGTCCTAGGGCCTTCACAGGTTCTGGATTTCTCCGAACTTCCACCCGGACGTCTTGTAAGTATCTATCAGAGAAGGATTTCGTTTCATGCGTAATTTCCGTAAGGCAGCCCTCGCAGGCGCTACCGCAGTCGCTGTAGCATTCGGCTCCGCTTCCGTCGCTATCGCGGAAGAGTCCACTACCGCTACCCCAACCCCGACCGTCAACGTCGCTCCGGACAAGCAGATCGACAAGAACAAGAACCTCGGTGGCTCTTCCACCAAGATCGGCCACAAGCTGGGCGCTTGGGAGAAGGACGAGAACGGCAAGGTTCAGGCCAAGGGCGCTAACGCTAAGGCTCTGTTCGGCATCAAGAAGGAGGGCTTTGGGGACCAGCCAGTGTGGGCGCAGATCGGCTACGTCCTCACCGTATTCACCTCCGTCGCTGCAGCAGTCGGCCTGATCGTTGGACCTGCATACAACTTCGTTGTTCACGGTCTGCCAGCAGCCAAGTAAGTAATCGCGGATTTCCGCAACTGAATCAATAAATTTCGAAAGAAGGAAACTCAATGCGTAACTTCCGCACCGCAGCTGTTGCTTCCGCAACCGCACTGACTGTCGCTCTTGGCGGCATTGCCACCGCTTCCGCAACAGAGAAGACCGATACTCCTGCAAAGCCAGAGACCGTCCCAACCGCCACCGAGACGCCTAAGCCTAAGGCTGACCGCCAGGTAATCTTCACGGGCAAGCAGGAAGGCGACAAGGAAGCCGGCAAGGTCATCTCCGAGGGCACCAAGGGCCTGTTCTCTGGCGCTGGTTCCTCCCACTACTACGATGACACCGACAAGCCTTTCTACGCCACCGATGCGTTCGGTAAAGAGACTGACGCTGCGGCTGTCCCTCAGTGGGCACGCGCTTGGATTGACGGCACCGTCATCGCTGGCATCGGCGCACTGGTTGGCCTGATCATCGCTGGCTTCAACTTCGCTTCCTACAACGGCCTGATCAAGCTCTAAGATCTGCTTCTCAGGAAACGGGTTCTGCCCTGTCGCAACACGCGGCAGGGCAGTTTTCTTTTCGGTAAAAACAATCGCTGCTGGCGTCTTAGGACAAACACCAACAGCGATTCAGCGCCTTTAGGAGCTGTTTACGCGCCCAACATCAGCTGGCCCTCAGCAACGTCCTTATCCGGAATGGTGAGGATCTCGTTGCCGTCCTCGGTAATTACCAAGGTGTGCTCGAACTGGGCGGTGAACTTACCGTCGCGGTTTTGCACTGTCCAGCCGTTATCCCAAATGTCGTACGGCAGCGCGCCGAGATTGATCATCGGTTCGATCGTCAATGTCATGCCTGGCTCCAGGATGTCCCGGTAGGCATCGGAGTCGTAGTGGAGCACCACGAGTCCGTTGTGGAACGTTGGGCCAACACCATGGCCAGTGAAGTCAGTGACCACGTTGTAGCCGAAGCGCTTCGCATAGGACTCGATGACCCTGCCGATCACGTTGATCTCACGGCCAGGCTTCGCGACCTTGATACCACGCATCATCGCCTCGTACGTGCGCTGGACCAGATCCTTATGCTCCTGGGCGACATCGCCAGCTAGGAACGTCGCATTCGTGTCACCGTGCACACCGTTCTTGTATGCGGTGACGTCGATGTTGACGATGTCGCCGTCCTCAATCACAGTGCTATCCGGGATACCATGGCACACAATCTCGTTGAGAGACACACAGCACGACTTCGGGAAGCCACGGTAGCCAAGCGTGGACGGGTACGCTCCGTGGTCAAGCATGTACTCGTGGGCCACGCGGTCGATCTCGTCAGTCGTCACGCCAGGCTTCACAGCTGCACCCGCAACCGCCAGTGCATTCGCGGCGATCTTGGAGCTCTCGCGCATCTTCTCGATCGTCTCGGGGTCCTGCACGTACGGCTCGCCGATGTTTTCCTGTACGTCGTCCTTCCAGGCGTACTCGGGACGCTCAATGTCCTTCGGAACCTTCCGGATTGGGGTGGACGCTTCTTGCTTTAGTTTTCCTCGTTTGCTCATGCGCCCCATAGTAGTACCTGCCTACTGAGGTCGAACTAACCCCCGCGCGACTGGTCAAGATTCACCAGCATCGAATTCGTCAACGCGACTGCAGCCTCCGATCCACCGCCAAGCACGACCAAGGCAGCGAATGCTATGTCATCGTCGACACGGTAGCCGGTGAACCACGAATGCGACCCCTGGTTGATTTCCGCCTCACCGGTCTTGCCGCGGATATCACCACCGGCGGTCATGCCCGCCGCGGTACCACCCGGGGCGGTCACCGCCGCCATCATTTCCTGCAGCTGGTGCCATGCCTCATCCGGCATACGAGGCGCAGACTCGCTCAGCTCAGTCTCCGCTCCCTTAATCAGGTAAGGGATCGGCATTGAGCCATTCGCGGCAGACGCAGCCACGAGCGCCATACCGAACGGGCTCGCAAGGTCATGGCCCTGCCCGTACCCGGCCTCTGTTCGGTCGAGTGGCTCCTCGCCTACCGGGATGGAGCCGGTGATGGTCTCCAGGCCAGGGATCTTCATATCAAGGCCCAACCCGAACTGCTTGCCGATATCCCGAAGCTCACCAGGGGCAAGCTTCGTGGAAATGTCGGCGAATGTCGTGTTGCACGAGTGCGCAAATGCCGACTGTAGTGAGACGTTGCCGAGAGAGAACCCAGCGTAGTTCGTCACGGTCCTGCCGTACAGGTTCATGGTTCCCGGGCAGGGCACGGTACTACCCGGAGTAAGAGCCTGGCGCTCGAGGCCCGCCGCAGCTGTGATGATCTTAAACGTTGAGCCTGGTGGGTACTGGCCCATCGTCGCGAGGTTGCCCTCACGGTCGGCCTCGCGCGTCTGTGCAACAGCAAGCACCGCACCATTGGATGGGCGGATAGCAACAATCATCGCCTGTCGTCCGGCATACGGCTCGAGTGCCCGCTCTGCAGCCAGCTGCACGCTGTGGTCCAGGCTCACCTCTATTGCAGGTGCAGGAGCCGGGGCGTGGCGTTCAATATCCTCCAGCACCGCGCCGTGCTCGTTGACCACGCTCACGCTCCAGCCGTCGTCGCCGATGAGGTCATCGCGAACAAGCTCACCAACGCGAGCGAGCATATCCGGCGCGAAATCCGGCTCGATATTCACCATCGCCGCTTCCTCGTTGATACGCACTCCCGGCACGGAACTAAACGCAGCCTTGGCGGCATCACCGAATTCGGCCGGCACCATCGCAACTGAGTACGTGCCCTGAGCCTGAAGGAGGCTGTTCTCTAGTTCATCCGCGGGAATCTCGGGCACCGCGGATGACTTGCCACGGGCATCTTGGAGGAAGGCAGAAATCCTATGAGCGGTGTCCGGGATGTCACGCACCGCGTGCTTTTCCACCAGGATGCGGAACGCTGTCCCCGGCCGCAGCAGCTCTACCCCATCGGAAGAAACAACACTCGCCTTCGATGCCGCTACCGAGCGCAGTTCCAGGTGCTGCTGCGCACCCAAGCGCGGGTGCAAGACGCTCGGCTGCCAACGTACGGTCCACTTCTCGCCGATCTGGGTCAACGTCATGTGGGAGTCGTACTCGACCGTGCGTTCTTTCGGCAGGCCCCACTTCAAGTGGTACGAGACAGTCGCAAGGTTGTCACTTTGATGAACATCGGTGATCGTCGCCTCAAGCGATTCCGCCTGGAGTCCTTCGACTGTCTCCGCAAATGACGCCTCGGCGTCCGAGGGGACGTCGACAAGTTCGCTAAATTGAGTCCCGTCAAGGCTGACAAGGCTATCGAGAAACTCGCGTGCGACGGGCTCAACATCATTCGGGCGCGGTGTGCATGCTGTGGCCAGCGCGCCCGTGAAAACTACGCTCAGGAGCAAAGCGAGGAGACGTTGCATGGACCTAAAATACCAAGGTCACCAAACAAACGTCGCCTGCGCCACTCCCACAGACGGATTATCTAGCGCGTGACCTTGACTTCCGCGCGTGCGCCCTCAACCTCTTCGAGGCCCTCTTCCTCAGCAATGCGCTGAGCATGGGCAATGAGTGTCTCAACGATCTTCGACTCTGGAACAGTCTCAACGACCTCGCCCTTCACGAAGATCTGACCCTTGCCGTTACCAGAAGCCACACCTAGGTCGGCGTCACGAGCCTCACCAGGTCCGTTAACAACACAGCCCATGACGGCGACGCGCAGCGGATACTCCATCCCCTCAAGACCAGCGGTAACCTCCTCGGCGAGCTTGTACACATCGACCTGTGCACGACCACAGGACGGGCAGGAGACGATCTCAAGCTTGCGCGGACGCAGGTTCAGCGACTGCAGAATCTGGTCGCCAACCTTGATCTCCTCCACAGGGTCAGCAGAGAGCGAAACGCGAATCGTGTCGCCGATGCCCTGCGAGAGCAACGCGCCGAATGCAACGGAGGACTTAATGGTGCCCATGAACTTCGGGCCGGCCTCAGTCACGCCTAGGTGCAGCGGATAATCAGTCTTCTCCGCCAGCTGGCGGTATGCCTCCACCATGAGCACCGGGTCAGAGTGCTTCACGGAGATCGCAATATCGCCGTAGCCGTACTCCTCGAACAAGCCAGCCTCGTAGATCGCAGACTCGACGAGAGCTTCAGGGGTAGCGCGACCGTACTTCTCCAGCAGACGCTTATCCAGCGAACCACCGTTGACGCCGATACGAATCGGGATACCAGCGTCCCCCGCAGCCTTCGCGACTTCCTTCACGCGACCGTCAAACTCTTTAATGTTGCCCGGGTTCACGCGTACAGCGGCGCACCCAGCGTCAATCGCCGCGAAGATGTACTTCGGCTGGAAGTGAATATCCGCAATCACCGGGATAGGCGACTTCGCCGCAATCGCTGGCAGCGCATCGGCGTCAACCGTCTTCGGGCAGGCAATACGCACAATGTCGCAACCAGCCGTCGCCAGCTGGGCGATCTGCTGCAGCGTTGCATTAATGTCATGCGTCTTCGTGGTCGTCATCGACTGGACCGTGATCGGGTGATCCGACCCGACCCCCACTCCGCCAACCATCAACTGACGGGTCTTTCGACGAGGTGCGAGCGTTGGCGCTGGGCCTTCAGGAATGCCTAAACCGATGGGAAGATTCATAGTTGCCTACTCTAGCACTGCTACCCAAACAGCTTGATTGGGTTCACCACATCCGCAAGCATGACAAACACACCGATTGTCAGCAATGCCGCAGCCATCGCATACGTCAGCGGCATCAGCTTGCGGTAGTCCGCAGGGCCACCAGGCCCAAGCCCGCGCAACTTGCGTAGCGCATCACGGATTTTCTCATACAGCACCACTGCGATGTGCCCACCATCCAGGGGCGGGAGCGGGATCAGGTTGAACAGCGCGAGGAAGAAGTTGAGACTGGCCAACATCATCCAAAACATCGACCACATGCTTTGCTGTGCTAGCTCACCGCCCGCACGGGAAGCACCGATGACACTCACTGGGCCGTCGAGCTCACGCTCAGCACCAAAAATTGAGGCAACAACTCCAGGAATCTTCGACGGGAACGCGATAAGCCCCTGCACCGTCGCACTGAGCATCTGCCCCGTAAATGCTGCCGTAGCCGGTACGGCCTCAAGTGGCCCGAACTGGCACATCGCATCTTCCACGGGAGCGCTCGTCACACCAATTGCGCCAGCGTCAAAAGAAGCACCGGTTGCTGGGTCAATCCTGGTCACCGTGGCGAGTGGAACGTCGATGTCGAGCTGCGCATCGTCGCGCATCACGGTCAGCGTCACAATCTCACCTGGGCGGCGAATCACGTAATCCCGCAGCTCCGGGAATGTCTTGAGCGCTTCCCCATCAACTGCGAGCAGCTTATCGCCTGCGCGCAGCCCTGCGTCATAGCCGGGGCCATTGCCAGTGCATTCACCCAGCTCACGCTCGCTAATTTGGTCGGGTGCGCACTGCAGTTCTCCCACAGTTGGGGTTCGATCTGCATACGGGTTCGGGATCGCTGCGAACACCGCGACAAAGTACAACACCACAACGCCAATCAGCAGGTTCATCGCAATTCCACCGCTGAGCACCGCCACACGCTGCCACCACGGCTTACGGTACATCGCAACAGGCGCTTCGTCAGCGGTGACAGGATCCTGTGCGGTCATCCCCGCGATATCGCAAAATCCGCCCAGGGGAAGAGCCGCAATGCCGTACTCCGTCTCCCCTTTCTTCACGGACCACACCTTCGGCCCAAACCCCACGAAGTACCGGCGCACTCGCATCCCAAACGCGCGCGCGGTGAACATATGCCCCGCTTCATGGAGCGCGATGGAAACCGTAATGCCGAGGGCAAAAAGTATGATTCCTACAATGCCCACTCGCTGCTCCTTGCCATTTCGGGCCATTCAGGCTGGCTTACAGCTGGGCGATAACTTCCTTTGCTGCCCGGCGTGCACCAGCATCCACGTGAAGAATATCTTCGATAGATGTCGGCGCAAATGCAAACGCCCCAGCTGCGTCGAGAACATAACCTACGACGTCCACGATGTGTGGGAACCGAATCTTCCCGGCGAGAAACGCCTCCACCGCGACTTCATTCGCTGCGTTATACACCGCCGGGTAGGGATCCCCCATCGCGGCTGCTTCTCTAGCGAGACGCACAGCTGGGAACGCTTCGTCGTCAAGCGGCGCAAACGTCCAATCGCTGGCCTGTGAAAAGTCCAAAGCTGGTTGTGCCCCAGGAATGCGCTCTGGCCAGGCGAGCGCGTGGGAGATCGGCAACATCATCGACGGCGGCGAAGCCTGTGCAATCGTCGCACCATCGGCAAACGTGATAGCCGAGTGCACAATCGACTGTGGGTGCACCACGACATCAATAATGTCGGGCGCAATACCAAACAGCAGCGTCGCCTCGATTAGCTCCAGTCCCTTGTTCACCATCGTGGCGGAGTTCAAGGTGTTCATAGTGCCCATCGACCACGTCGGGTGCTGTCCAGCCTGCTGCGGAGTTGCCTCCATCATCTGCTCGCGGGTCCACCCCCGGAACGGGCCTCCCGAAGCAGTAAGGACGAACCGTGAAACGTCAGCACGGCTCCCTGCGCGCAGGCACTGGGCCATCGCAGAGTGCTCAGAATCGACCGGCACGAGCTGTCCAGGCTTCACCTTCTCCATGACGAATTGACCGCCAGCAACCAGTGATTCCTTGTTCGCCAGAGCTAGCACGCCATCCTTGCGAAGCGTCGCAAGCGTCGACTCAAGACCGGCGGAACCGACAAGTGCATTCAACACGATGTCTGCGTCTTGCATCTCAACGAGAACCGCAGCGGCGTCCTCACCTGTGATAATGACATCACCCACAGCGCGAGAAACGTCTTTCGCAGGGTCGAGCTGCTGCACTGCAATTTGTTCTGGGCGCAGATTGAACTCCTGTGCCTGTTGGATAACAAGCTCAGGGTTGTGCCCTGCTGCCGCGATGCCGACAACCTCAAAGTCTTCAGGGTGCTTCCGAATGATATCGAGAGCCTGTGTGCCGATAGAGCCTGTCGATCCAAGAATCAGAACCTTTTTCACAACCTCCATTGTGGCACGTCACGGCAAAAATAGATAATTAGTTTCTCCTTAAAGTATTTTTGACCACCGCTCGTCGTGGTGCATACACAAGATGTGCACATACGACCGTGGGGATACTCTGTCATTCCCACCACCACGCATCGCACCCACGAGCGCACCTCCCCCGCTGCCCCTCACGCACATGATGCGAAAGTTTGAACTCATTGGGGGCTACACAGTGCCATCGCGCCCTGCAATATGAAAAGATAATGCACAGTACACACAGATTTAGCATGTCCGCCGTCGGGCGCATACACAATAATGCGAACCGATGCGGACGACTACAGCTCAAGGAGAATGGCAGTGGCTCACCCTCAGGACAAAGCTCCACAGGTATATAACGGCGTTTCTGAAGCTGACGTCCCTTCCGCCCGCTTCGGGTGGAGCGCGTTCAAGCCGCGCACGATTCAACTCGCAGGGTGGATCTCGGTGATCTTCTTGCTCGCGTACAACTTCGGTAACCACCACGGCCACGTAGAAACGATTTGGCTGCTCGCATTTGCAGTTTTGATTGCAGTTGCACTGATTTTCCACGGACTGCAGCCGAAGCTCAGCCAGGTGCGCACGGTCACCTCCCACAACAAGCCTGCTGGCCACAAGGAGCCGGACTGGATTTACGCACAGCAGACGATGACCGGCCCATACGCCGAGCTCGATGAGCGCGAGCTGCGCGCCCTCAACATCGATCCGGCGCGTTTCAATACACTGCGCGGTGCACAGCAGCAGAGCATTCACTAGTTTCACGCTTTACACCGAATAGCAATAAACGGCGCCACCCCACTCACAGGTTGAGGGTGGCGCCGTTTTCGCGCACCTAAACTCGGCGCAACGTCACTCGCCTTCCGCCGCGAGCTGCCCGCAAGCCGCAGCGATCTCCTGACCCTTCGTGTCACGGACAGTGCACGTCACACCCTGCGCAATCACACGACGAACAAACTCATCCTGGCGCGCCTTCGGGGACGCGTCCCACTTCGAACCCGGAGTTGGGTTCAGCGGAATGAGGTTGACGTGTACCAGCGGCCCCAACGCCTGATGCAGCTTCCTGCCAAGCATGTCGGCGCGGAAATCGTGATCGTTGATGTCACGAATCAACGCGTACTCAATCGATACGCGGCGCCCTGTTGTATCCGCGTAGTAGCGGGCTGCATCCAGCACATCCTGCACGGAAAACCTGTTGTTCATCGGCACCAGTGTGTCGCGCAGCTCGTCATCAGGGGTGTGCAAGGAAACCGCGAGCGTGCAGGAGAGGCCTTCGTCGGCAAGCATTCGAATCTGCGGCGCGAGACCAACCGTTGACACAGTGACGTTGCGCTGAGAAATCCCGAATCCCTGCGGCGCTGGACTCGTGATCTGGCGTACTGCGCTGACCACGCGCTTGTAGTTCGCCAGCGGCTCTCCCATCCCCATAAAGACGATGTTGGAAAGACGGGAGCCTTCCTCCTGCATCATGGCTGCTGCAGCTCGCACCTGATCGACGATCTCCGCAGTTGACAAGTTTCTGTCGAGACCGCCCTGACCGGTCGCACAGAACGGACAAGCCATTCCGCAACCCGCCTGTGAGGAGATACACAGCGTCGCGCGGTCCTTGTACCGCATCAGCACAGACTCCAGGAGAATGCCGTCATGCAGCCGCCACAACGTCTTGGTGGTGTCTCCCTCATCGGTCTCTACCCGACGTACTGGGGTCAGCAGCGTCGGAAAAAGAGCCTCTTTTACCTTCTCGCGCTGTGCGGCAGGCAGATCCGTCATTGTGAGGGGATCTGCTTCAAACTTGCCGTAGTAGTGGCGCGCAATCTGGTCCGCACGGAACTTCGGCAGGCCGAGGGACTTCACGGCCTCGATGCGCTCTTCGCTCGACAAATCAGCGAAGTGTTTCGGCGGCATACCAAACTTTGGGGTCAGAAGTGGCAGTGTTGGGGTCTCAGTCATAATTGCCCCATCTTTGCACGTTAGAACGGATTCATCAATGCGGAAGCGCTGAGCAGAATGTACGTTGCGCACGCTGCTGGCAACATACCATCTAAGCGATCCATGATTCCGCCGTGTCCAGGCAGTATCTGGGACATATCCTTGATACCGAGTTCACGCTTGAATTGACTTTCAACGAGATCGCCCATCGTGGCGCACATAACCAGTGCGGCACCCAAAAGGATCCCCATCCACCACGGGCCCTTGATCAGTAGCGTGACCACCGCGACGCCTGCAATGATCCCGAATATCATCGAGCCCGCAAATCCTTCCCAGGACTTCTTCGGGCTTACAGCCGGCGCCATCGGGTGCGCACCAAACATCACACCAGCAGCGTATCCCCCAACGTCAGACGCCACCACGCAGCACATGAACGCGACAATGAACGCTGAACCACTGACGGAGCCTTCGTCGATAAGCGAAACCATCGCAGCGAAGCTTCCAAACAGTGGAATCCACGCCAGGACGAACACTCCCACGGCGGTGTCGCGGAGATAGTTGGTCGGTGTCTGGTGCCTGCCGTGGTCGAACAACCGCCAAAACATCAGGAACAGCACTGTGAACGCGAATGCGCCAACTACGCCAGCGGTTTTGTAGGCGGCAGAGGACCACACCATGATCTGACCGAGGATGATCAGCAGCGTGCGCGGCTGCTGGTAGCCCGCTTCCCGCAAACGGGTAAGCACCTCCCACATCCCACCTGCTACAGCGATAGCAACAAGCGGATACCAGGCCATAGGGCCAACCCACACAGCAGCGATCACCACAGCACCGAGGATGACCCCGGTCGTGATGGCGGCTGGCAGGTCGCGACCCGCATCATTTTTCGGCTTGGGCGGCGCGATGCGGGGCCAGCCCGATGGTCCTGACTGATCTGTCGAGTGTCTCACGTAGCGGTGCTTTCTATTCATCGAAAGGTCTGCTTAGACCTCCATCAGCTCGGCTTCCTTGCGCTGAACTAGCTCATCAATCTGTGCCACGTAGCCCTGGGTGGTCTTGTCCAGTGCCTTTTCTGCGGTCTGCACTTCGTCCTCGCCGGCGTCGCCGTCTTTCTGGATCTTCTTCAGTGCTTCCATACCGTGGCGGCGGACGTTACGGATAGCGATCTTGCCGTCCTCACCTTTCTGCTTGGCCTGCTTGACCAGGTCACGGCGACGATCTTCCGTCAGCTGTGGGATCGTGACGCGAATGACTTGCCCGTCATCGGTCGGATTGACGCCGAGATCAGAGTTGCGGATGGCAGTCTCAATTTCCTTGAGCGTTGACATGTCGTACGGCTTGATCAGCAGCATGCGTGGCTCCGGAACAGAGATCGTCGCCATCTGGTTGATCGGGGTTGGGGCACCGTAAAAATCAGCCATGACGCCATTAAACATGGCAGGGTTAGCGCGACCAGTCCGAATCGTTACGAGGTCATCGCGGGTGAAATCAACAGAAGCACTCATACGCTCTTCGGCATCAAGCAACACGTCATCAATCATTTTTACTCCACTTCTTCTATACAAAAGCGTTCGGGACAAATAAGTCGCACACCAATCTACCAGCGTTTCACTCCCAGCCGTGTCGTGGCTTGACGGGGAATGGCAGAATTCAAGGCAAGTTACGCCTAGACTGTCCCCATGCTTTACTCCCCCGCCAGTACCGCGATGGTCTATACACACCCGACTCCATTGCGCACTGCTGAGGGCCGACTTTCATCGTGGCAAATCCCCATCAAAGACGGAACGGATGTCGCTGGAATGCCCACCACGCACGGCAACCCGTCACGCAGCGTCATCGCGGAAGAGCACAGCCCAATCGTCGCAGCACTCCTTGAGTCTGGGGCAGCCATCCCTGGAAAGTCACTGACAGCCGAGCTAGGGGCGACGTGCTACGCCGAAGAAGCCCACTCTCCGCTTTTAGAGTCCCCCTTGTTCCCTGGGTGCACGCCCGGTGGTTCTTCAGCAGGCGCCGGAGTGCTCGTGGGCAGTGGGCTGTACCGTGCTGCACACGGCACGGACGCTGGAGGGTCCTTGCGGGTCCCGGCTGCAGCCTGCGGTGCCGTTGGTTACAAGCCTGGAACACGCGGGGCAGTCGCGAATGGTTTTATCACGCGCAGCGTCGCAGACCAGTTTGAGTTGTACGGGCATCACCCCACCGCGGTACGCAAACTGCGCATCGGAGTACTTATCGACGGCCTCTTCGCCAACACCACTGTTTCAACGAGCCGCGGTGATGCCCTTGAGGCCGCTGCACGTGAGCTCGGGAAACACCACGATGTAGTGTCACTTCGCCCCTATGCGGACGCACAATCAACGTTCGAGCACTTCAGACACCGCATCACGAGCAGCTTCCGCAACGTAGAGCCGCTCGACAATCACTACCTCGCATGGATGCACACACAAGGTTGCGCGGTAACTCCAGAAGAACTATTTGCGGCGAATGACCACTTCGCGCACCTACTTAGACACGTACAACACGAGTGGGACGTTGATATCGTGCTCACCCCCACGATTGCGTTTGATCCCCCACCAATTGGCTACTTCTCCTCCCTCACCCCGGATGAGAGCTTTTACCAACAAACAGTGTGGACGCCCTGGTGCACGCTGTTCAATGTGATGGGCAGCCCCGCTGTCGCAGTCGGGGCGCTCCACCTTGGGTCAGTCACAGTTGGCGGACGCGCGCTACTTTCGGTAGCGCGCACCGTCGAACATTTTGGGCTGCCCGATTAACTCTTAGGAAACAAGGGTACCGATCTGCTCGCCGGATACCGCGCGGGCAATGTTGCCTTCCTTGAGCAGGTTGAACACCAGGATCGGCATGTTGTTGTCCATACACAGCGAAAACGCGGTGGCATCGGCAACCTTGAGTTCCTTTTCGAGCACCTCGCGGGGAGAAACCTCGCTGTAGAGCTGTGCGTCTGGGTTGGTTCGAGGGTCGTCGTCGTAGACACCGTCAACCCCCTTCGCCATCAGGAGCACCTCGCAACCAATTTCCAGCGCGCGTTGCGCGGCGGTGGTATCCGTAGAGAAGTACGGCATTCCCATGCCAGCACCGAAGATGACGACGCGCCCCTTCTCCAGGTGCCGCACTGCACGAAGCGGCAAATAGGGCTCAGCGATCTGCGCCATGTTGATGGAGGTCTGAACGCGGCAGTCGACGCCCTTCTGCTGCAGGAAGTCCTGGAGCGCCAGGCAGTTCATCACCGTGCCGAGCATGCCCATGTAGTCGGAGCGTGCACGGTCAAGGCCACGCTTTTGCAGCTCTGCACCGCGGAAGAAGTTGCCGCCGCCAATCACTACCGCTACTTCGGTTCCGGACTGGGCGACTTCGGCAATCTGTGCAGCAACGCTTTCGACGACGTCCGGATCGATACCAACCTTTCCACCGCCGAACATTTCACCGCCCAGCTTGAGCATGACGCGTTTGAATCCTGTGCGGGTAGACGCAAGTTCTGACACTGTGAGGACACTCCTTGAGAGTTGGCCAATTCGAGCCGTAGAGGACAATTCTGTTCTCGACCGATCTTAGCGATCTCAGTCCGGTTTGTAGCAACCGGGCATAAAGAAACCGCCGGCGGAGGGTAACCCCTCAACGCCGACGGTAAAAAACATCAGGCTTATGCCTGGCCAACCTCGAAGCGAACGAAGTCGGTGACCTCAATGCCGCTTTCCTCCGTGAACTGCTTCACGGTCTTCTTGGAGTCAGCAAGCGACGGCTGGTCCAGAAGAACAACGTCCTTGAAGAAGCCGCCCATGCGGCCCTGGACGATCTTTTCGATAGCTGCCTCAGGCTTACCCTCGTTGCGGGTGATCTCTTCCTGAACAGCGCGCTCCTTCTCGACGACCTCGGCCGGAATGTCCTCTTCCTTGAGGTAGCGAGCCTTCATCGCGGCGATCTGCAGCGCAACCTGGTGTGCAGCCTCAGCGTTGTCGCCCTTGTAAGCAACCAAAACGCCGACAGCTGGTGGCAGGTCAGCGGAACGCTGGTGCAGGTACTTCGCCAGCTGCTCACCCTCGATGGTGGCAGCACGGCGCAGCTCCAGCTTCTCGCCAATCTTTGCGGAGAGGCGCTCAAGAACGTCGTGTGCGGTCTCGCCGTCGACATCAGCGTTTGCCAGCTCCTCCTGGCTGTTTGCCTTCGCTGCTGCAGCAGCGTCAGCAATCTTGCCAGCGATGGTCTTGAACTCGTCGTTCTTAGCAACGAAGTCCGTCTCCGAGTTGATCTCGACGATGGTGTTGCCGGAGACAGCGACGAGGCCCTCGAGAGCATTGCGCTCTGCGCGCTTGCCCACGTCCTTTGCACCCTTGATGCGGAGCAGCTCAACAGCCTTCTCGAAGTCGCCGCTGGTCTCCTCCAGCGCCTTCTTGCAGTCGAGCATGCCGGAGCCGGTGGTTTCGCGCAGCTTCTTTACGTCAGCAGCAGTGTAGTTCGCCATATTCGGGCGATCCTCCTCGTACAGTAGTGGATAAATACGTCGTAAAATTATGCTTCAAGCAAAACACCCCACGCCCAATTCGCGCCCATAATCCAGGACGTGAACAGGACGCGGGGTGTCACACTCGCTTATGCAGGATACACGTTTCGCGCGTCCTGCGAGCGGAGTTACTTAGCCTGCTGAGCTTGCTCTGCAGCGCGAACAGCGTGTGGCTGCTCGACTGGTGCAACCTCCTGTGGCGCAGCAGCTTCAGCCTCAGCGGCTGCCTTCGCAGCGTCTGCAGCGGAAACCTCAGCGGATGCGGCTGCCTGAGCAGCGGCCTCTGCAACCTCTGCCTGGTGCTTAGCGTCGGTGTCGCCTGCAGCCTCACGTGCGGAAGCCAGCTGACGCTCTTCGCGCTGCTGCTTACCAGCGATGACTGCCTCGCCGATGATGTGGGTCAGGATCTTGACCGCGCCGATGGCGTCGTCGTTACCCGGGATTGGGAAGTTGACGTCGTCTGGATCGCAGTTGGTGTCAAGAACAGCAACAACCGGGATACGCAGCTTCTCTGCCTCGTTGACCGCGATGTGCTCCTTGTTCGTGTCAACAACCCACAGAGCAGAAGGTGCCTTGGTCATGTCAGCGATGCCACCGAGGACACGCTCGAGCTTCTGGCGCTCGCGGGTCAGCATCAGAACTTCCTTCTTGCCGCGACCTGCGTAGCCGTTCTCAGCAGCGTCCATAGCCTGGAGCTCCTTCATACGGGCGATACGCTTGGAAACGGTCTGGAAGTTGGTGAGCATGCCACCGAGCCAGCGGTGCGTTACGTATGGCATACCAACGCGCTGAGCCTCTTCCTGAATAGGCTCCTGCGCCTGCTTCTTCGTACCAACAAACAGGATCGTGCCGCCGTGTGCAACGGTCTCCTTGACGAACTCGAAAGCCTCGTCAATGTAGGTCAGCGTCTGCTGCAAGTCGATGATGTAAATGCCGTTGCGGTCGGTGAAGATGAAGCGACGCATCTTCGGGTTCCAACGACGCGTCTGGTGGCCAAAGTGGACACCTGCGTCGAGGAGTTCGCGCATGGTTACAACTGCCATGGGAATTTCTCCTTTGGAGTAATCTCGTTCGGTTAATGTTCATGTACTGCAAGGGTTTTTATCCCTCGCCCTAGCACCGCACCCGCTCAACACCCTCATACTGTGGGACCTACGCTGAGCTGGCGTTATTCGGCGCGCGTAGTCAACTTCGAAAAGTTGCCTTGCCAAGCATAGTCGACTATCCCACGATTACCTAATTTGACCTGCACAAACCCTGAGCCTTATCCACAGGCCAGTTTTTATCCACAGGCTGCACGCCCGCAGCCTTGTCTACTACCGCGGTTGCAGGGCTCAATGGCAACATGCACATGTTCACACGCTTACTCGCGGCCATTACTCCCCTACTTTGCACGTGGTGCTTGGCGCCTCAGGCTCTTGCGTACGTCGACCCCACCACGGGGCTGCCCTACGCAACCCGGATTACACGGCCCGCAGAGATCCCGGAGAAGAACTGGATGCCGGGGCATCGCGGGGTTGATCTTGCGCTACGCGTCGGAGCCACTGTTCTAGCAGCAGACAACGGGACAGTCGCTTTCGTGGGCAAGGTAGCAGGCACACCCATTATCAGTATTGATCACCCAGATGGCATCCGTACGACGTACCAGCCTGTACACGCGCGTGTGCAGCAAGGCGACGAAGTAAAACTCGGCGATGCGATTGGGACGCTGGCACGGCCGACGGGGCCGCAGGCACATCTCCAGGACGGGCTGCACTGGGGCGCACTCATTGCGAAAGACACCTACATCAATCCGCTTTCCCTCTTATCGACGCCCACCATTCGGTTGAAGCCAACCCGTTAAAGGCTCATGCCCTGGGGTGCGCTTGGTTGTAAATCTGCGTGAGCCGCTGTGAGGAGACGTGCGTGTATATCTGCGTGGTTTGCAGGCTAGAGTGCCCGAGCATTTCTTGCACCATTCGTAGGTCGGCGCCGCCTTCAAGCATTTGCGTGGCCGCTGTGTGCCGCAACGAGTGTGGCGTGATACTCGCCTGCCCCGCCTGCAGCCCGGCGCGCTCGACGATTCGGCGAACTTGGCGTTGGTCGATGCGCTTTCCCTGGGTGCCGACGAACAGCGGTTCGGTCCCTGCGTCAGCACTATTGGTGAGGGCTGGTCGGGCGTCGTGAAGCCATGTGGTCAGTGCGTTGTGTGCGTTGGTTCCGAATGGAACGATGCGTTGTTTGTTGCCTTTGCCTGTGACTTTTGCGGTGTTGGTGTGCAGGTCAAGGTCTTCGATGTTGAGGGCGACGAGTTCGCCGACTCGGATTGCGCTGGCGTAGAGCAGTTCGAGGATGGCGGTGTCGCGGATGTCTTCTGGTGTGTCGCCGTGGGGGCGGATGAGTTCCTCGGTAGCGGGGGCGCTGAGCACGGTGGGTAGTTTGCGCTGTTCTTTCGGGGTGCGCAGGCGGGCTGCTTCGTCCTTTGCGATGTAGCCGTGTTGGTAAGCCCAGGTGGAGAAGGCGCGCGCGGATGCGGTGCGTCGTGAGATGGTGGAGCGTGCTTTGCCGGCTTGGACTGCGTCGGCGAGCCAGTGGCGTAGAGCGTCGATGGTGAATGCGTTGAGATCTGGTGTGTACGGCGCGAGTGTGGTGAGATCCGATTTGTAGCTCTTGCAGGTCGCCGCGGCGCGGTTTTTGACGTGTTGGCAGTAATCGATGAAGTCGTCCACCGCGGTGAGAAACTGGGTGGACGACTGATCGTGGCTGCTACTCATGTCCCGTATTGTATCGGTAGCTTAGGGTTTGGCTGTGTCGCTTCGTCGCCACAGCTGGCCTTCCCGCTGGATCAGTCCCTTTCCTTGCAGCTCAATGAGCGTGTTGATGGTGACTTGGAGGGATAGCGCGGCGGCACCTGCAATCTCCTCCGCTACAAGCCCGTCGCGATGATGTTTTGGCGCGGCATCGTAGATGCGCATCTCGGTGCGGGTCAGGAGTTGTAGGGGCGAAGCTACATTGTTGTCCGCAAGTTCTTGTTCTGCATCCAGTCCGTTCTCGAGGCGGATCGCCTCGTGGACGTAGGTCGCGTTGAGCACCATCGTGGCCTCCCCCTTATAGATAGCGAGGTTGGTGCCGACAGATCCGGCGGTGGTTATCGGCCCAGGTACCGCAAGCGTCCCGCGTTGGTAGTACTGCGCCCAGCGCAACGTGCTAAGCGCCCCGGAGCGGTAGGCGGCTTCTATTACTAGCGTGGCCTGTGTGAACCCAGCGACGAGTCGGTTCCGGGTAAGGAAGCGGTGTCTCTCAGGGGCCATGCCAGGGCTGTATTCGGTGATGATCGCTCCCCCTGCCGCCACGATGCGATCAAATAGCTGTTTGTGGCGTCTCGGGTAGGTGACACCCGGCCCACATGCGGCGAACACCACAGTTGGCAGTCCCGCCTCGAGGGCCGCATCGTGGGCTGCCGCATCAATACCGAGTGCACCGCCGGAGACGATGGTGTATCCCCAGCGCTTCAGTCCGTGCACGATGTCACGGGTGGCTGAATGCCCATATGCGCTCAGCGCTCGAGTGCCGACGATCGCGATCGAGTTTTCCAATAGCTCCGGCAGGTTGGTATTGCCTCGAACCCAGAGGGCGTGTGGCGGAACCCCGTCTGCACGTATCGGAGCACCTTCGCCATCCCGACTCATCTTTGCGCCGAGATTGAAGGAGTCATAAATCCGTTCGCGAGGCCACTCGGGCGATTCCGGTGTGATGAGTGTGTACCCATGCTCCGCTGCAGTGGCTAGGTCTTCTGCTGGCTGGTCCCAGGTGTATCTCGCATCGGTGTCGGCGGCGAGGTCACCGAGCCAGGGCGCTCGTGTGCGCACGCCTTCGGCGATTTCGTCAGCGGTATAGCCTTCGTTTCGCAGTGCCCATAGCGCCGTCGACGGCCCCTCGATGACACGGTTGAGGTAGGCCCATGATTCAAGCGCGCTCATGCCGATGCCTCCTGACGTGCTGAAAGCAAGGTCTGGTCGTCTCGAAGGTCGACGGCCTCAGCGACGTGCCCGAGGTGGGGGCATTGTGCGCCAGTGAGATCCGCCAAGGTCCACGACAATTTCAGGATGCGGTCGATACCGCGCTGGCTGACCTCCCCGCGCGCAAGCATCGAGGAGAGGAACATCATCGCGGAATCTTCCGCCGGGAAGTATCGACGCAGCCACGGCCCCGGCACGCGCGCATTCGTCAACGCCCCGTTCGTGTGTTCCTCGCACGTCCGCCACCGATGTGCCGCACGGTCCCGTGCCTCTGCCACACGCTGGGCGATGGCCGTGGAAGACTCTGCCCCGTTTGGGTTTAGCACGGCGTTATCCAGCGAAGTCCTGCAAACAATGTCCAGGCGGTCCCTCAGCGGACCCGAAATACTTCGCGCATACCGCGCACGCTGCGCCCCGGAGCAGCGGCAGCGGTTTGCTGGTTTTCCACACGGGCATGGATTCATCGCGAGGATGAGCTGGAAGTCGGCTGGAAAGACGACGTCGCGGTTGCTGCGTCGCAGGCGCACCTCGCCTTTCTCCAGGGGAATGCGCAACGCATCGAGGGTAGCGGACGCGATCTCAGAGGCTTCGTCGAGAAACAGCACACCGTTATGGGCTTGACTGACCGCGCCGGGGCGAGGAATCCCGCTGCCTCCCCCGATGAGTTGCGCCTTGGAAAGCGACGGGTCCGGCGCGATGAACGGGCGGTGCGCAATCAGCTCTCCCCCGGCGATCCCGGCAGCTGCGTGAATCGCTGTGGACGTGACCATTTCTTCGACGTCCATTGCGGGGAGGATGGATGGGAGACGCTCTGCAAGCATGGACTTGCCTGAGCCGGGTGGTCCGATCATTAGCATGTGATGCGCACCGGCCGCGGCGACTTCCATAATCCTTCGCTCGGGGCCTTGCCCTGCGATGTCTGCGAAGTCCGGCTGTCGTCCTTGCTCAATGCTTGGCGCACCCACAGAAGCTACTTCAAGCACCTCTTCCCCGACCAGCCACGCCCACACCTGCGCCAGCGAGTCCGCCAGCACGATGTCTCCGCGTGACACGAGCTGTGCCTGGTGCTCGTTCGCGCGCGGAACCACAATGCGGTCAATTCCACCCTCCTGAACAAGCAGCTCCTGGGCCGCCAGCAGCATCGGCAGCACTTCCGGTACAGGCCGCAAGCTGCCATCCAGCGCCAACTCTCCTACAAAAAATGTTCGCGATAGTGCCCGTTGAGCGCGTGGATCTAGGCTCCCCATCACCGCCAACGCAATCGGCAAGTCAAACTGCGAACCAGCCTTCGGCAGGTGCGCCGGCGACAGCGACACCATCGCCTTCGTCTTCGGCCACGGCAGTGAACTATTACGGCAGGCGGTACGGATTCGCTCGCGGGATTCTTTCACGGCAGCATCGGCGAGCCCAACAATATGCATTCCTGGTAACCCCGGCCCGACGTTGGCCTCCACGCGTACGATGCGCGCCCGAATGCCCTCAACCGTGGCACTCAACGTACTAGCAAGCGGCATCTTCGACCCCCATGATGAACTCAAACTCGAAGCCGTCCTCGTGATACATCGCCTCCACGACGTCGAACCGGACTTCGTAGAACCCCTCAGTGCTGCGCAACCACTCAGCAGCCGCGTTACGCATTGCCATCATCTTCTTCGCGTGCACCGCCTCAACCGAACCAAACCCCGGTAAACGACGAGTTTTCACCTCTACGAACACCACGGTGCCGTAAGAGTCCTGCATAATCAGGTCAATCTCGCCATGCCGTAATCGCACCCGCCTACCAAGGCACGTGTAGCCCAACGCTAAATACTCCTCCAGTACGGCATCTTCCCCTAGACGGCCAAGCTGATACTGGTCCATGCACGGTTTCTGCATAACTTCGTTCCCTTCTTCACATCCTTGTTCGTTTGCACACACCTCCAGACGCACCAGAGGCGTAAGTGTTTAGACGCAAAAACCCCTCCCGCGGTTCCTTACAGGCAACACGCGGGAGGGGCGGAGGGGACGTCGAAACGCAGACTACGAATTAGGGAACGTGATGTCCGGCTTGTCTAGCTCCTCGATATTGACATCCTTGTACGTAATTACGCGGACGTAGCGCACAAAACGCACCGCACGGTACATGTCCCACACCCAACAATCCGACATACGGACCTCGTAGTACACATCGTTGCCGTCTTTGTGCGGGATCAACTCGACAGCATTCGCAAGGTAGAAACGACGCTCCGTCTCCACGACAAACGAGAACTGGCTCGCGACGTCTCGATACTCGCGATACAGCGACAGCTCGACGTCGGCCTCGTAATTGTCCAGATCCTCAGCACTCATGCGGTGCCCCCTTCGTAAATCTCAACGGCAGTTCTCACGTTGGCATAACTATAACGATGTTGCGGCGTCGCCCCGTGGCGGCGCACCGCATCCATGTGTGCCTTCGTGCCATACCCCTTGTGGCGCTCCAACCCATACCCCGGGTACTGCTCCGCGTAGCCATCGAGGAGATGGTCGCGGCTCACTTTGGCTAGCACACTGGCGGCGGCGATGCACCGGGCACTCGCGTCACCGCCGATAATCGGCAGTTGTGGTACGGGCAAACCCGCGATATGGAAGGCGTCGACAAGCGCGTACCGCGCCTCCGTCTCTAGCTGCGCAACTGCGCGCCGGGCCCCGTCAATGTTGGCATGCTGCACCCCGCGGTGATCAATCTCGCTGGCGGGCACGTGCACGATGGAGTATGCGAGCGCGTGCTGGCAAATGATGTCAAAGAGTGCTTCTCGACGCTTCGCCGTCAACTGCTTGGAATCCGTCAACCCCTCAAGTTGCCGTATCGGCTGCGGTGGTAGCACGCACGCGGCGACTGTCAGTGGCCCGAAGCAGGCGCCCCGGCCGGCCTCGTCAACCCCGACGACTGGTCCGAGCCCTGCTTTTTCGAGCGCCACCTCGTACGTCCGAAGCTGCTTCAAACGACGCACCACAGCTCACACACCAAGCGTAGGGCTACTGCTGGATCGCAGGGTCGTCGACGCCACCAAAACGCTGGAGTGGGAACACAATCGCAAGAACTTTTCCGCGAAGGTTCTCCTCCGGGATCGTGCCCTGGTACTCATCACCAAGGTGGTAGCGCGAATCAGCGGAATTCGTGCGGTTATCACCCATCATGAAGTAGTTCCCATCAGGGACAGTTACCGGGCCGAAGTAGTTCCCACCGCAAGCGTCGGACCCAGTCTCAGGATCCACCGGGTAGTAGTTCGGCTGCAGCGTATACGACTGGTCGATCGGCTTGCCGTCCACCATCACCGCCGGATCCCCCTCCTGGCAGGACACCGTCTGGCCACCCTTCGCGATGATGCGCTTGACCAACGTGTTCTCATCCTTCGGCACCAGCCCCACCCAGGAGGACACCTCCTGCAGACCGGCAATGGCCGGGTTGTCGGAGCGGTTAGTGACGAAGCCGGTATTCCACGAGTCAGTCCCCTTAAACACGACGACGTCACCCGGCTCCGGATCAGAGAAGTAGTAGGACACCTTCTCCACGAAGATGCGATCACCCTTGCCGTCCTGCCCATGCAACGTCGGCTCCATCGACGCAGAAGGAATCACATAGAGGCGGCCAATGAATGTCTGAATAATGAAGATGAACACCAAGGTGAGTACAACGACCATCGGGATTTCGATGTACCACGGCATGGATTCTTCTTCAGATGCGCTCTTTTCGTTCACCCGCAACACTCTAGCAGCGCAACAAAACACCCCGCACCTTACGAAGCGTAAGTGTGCGGGGTGCTGCGCAAGAAACGGGTATGCGCTTAGCGGCGCTCCTTGATGCGGGCAGCCTTGCCGCGCAGGTCGCGCATGTAGTACAGCTTTGCGCGACGTACGTCACCCTTGCGGACGACCTCAATCTTCTCCAGGTTCGGGGAATGTACCGGGAAGGTACGCTCAACACCGATACCGAAGGAAACCTTGCGGACCGTGAACGTCTCACGGATGCCGTCACCCTGACGACGAACGACGAAGCCAGTGAAGACCTGGGTACGGGTGACCGAACCCTCGATAACCTTGACGTGTACGTCGAGGGTATCGCCCGGACGGAAGTCAGGGATATCGTCGCGCAGCTGGCCTGCGTCTACAAGATCAATAATGCCGTTGCTCATTGAAGCAATCCTTTACGTTTCTGGACAGAGGACCCTAGCGGCTTTTTCCACAGGTGGACGCTCGGCTGGTTCATGTCGCTTACAATAACCCGCACGATTTTACATGCGAGCACGTCACTTCCCAAATCCGGCACGCTTGAGTGCATCCGCCATCGAACCGCCCTGCGGCGCACCTCCAGCGCGACCTCGCTGGCGCTTCCCACCCTGACGGCTCGGCTTCTGCTGCGGCTTCTTCCCGCGTGAAGACTCACGCTTCTGTTCGCTCCCCGGCTCATCATCCAGGCGCAGCGTGAGGCTAATTCGCTGGCGCTGCACGTCCACCTCGAGGACCTTCACCTTCACCACTTCACCCGAGCGCACGACCTCGTGCGGGTCCTTCACAAAAGAATGGCTCATCGCAGACACGTGCACGAGGCCATCCTGGTGCACGCCGACGTCCACAAACGCGCCGAACGCGGCGACGTTGGTGACCGTCCCTTCCAGAATCATGCCCGGCTGGAGGTCAGACACCTTGTGTACGCCTTCTTTAAAAGTGGCCGTCTTAAACTCCGGACGCGGATCCCGTCCTGGTTTTTCCAACTCGGCAAAGATATCCGTGATGGTTGGGACGCCGAAGGTGTCGTCGGCAAAGTCCTGCGGACGTAGACCCGACAGCACTCTGCTGTTACCAACGAGTGCCGCAGTGTCCACCCCAGATTGCTGAGCGATGCGCTCCACAACGGGGTAGGCCTCCGGGTGCACAGCGGAGCCATCAAGCGGATTCTCTCCGCCTTGGATGCGTAGGAAGCCGGCCGACTGCTCGAAGGCCTTCGGCCCAAGTCGCGGCACCTTCTTCAGCTCCTTGCGCGAAGCAAACACACCATGTTCATCGCGGTAGGCAACGATGTTCTTTGCGATCGTCGGCGTCACGCCAGCGACTCGTTCCAGCAGCGGTACCGACGCCGTATTGACGTCCACCCCGACTGAGTTCACCGCGTCCTCCACCACGGCGTCCAACGACTGCGCGAGCGCCGCCTGATTCACATCGTGCTGGTACTGCCCCACGCCAATTGACTTCGGGTCGACCTTGACCAGCTCCGCAAGCGGGTCCTGGAGGCGCCGCCCAATCGAGACCGCGGAACGCAGTGACACATCCATGTCCGGAAACTCCTGAGCCGCGATCTCAGAAGCCGAGTACACCGACGCACCCGATTCCGACACCACCACCGGAACAGGCCTGCGCCCGCCCGCTGCTGCGATCATGTCCGCGACCTCTCGTGCAAGCTTCTCCGTCTCCCGCGACGCCGTGCCGTTACCAATCGCGATGAGCTCCACGCCGTGTTCCGCCACGGTGTTCGCGAGCACCTGCACCGCCTGCTGCCATTGGTTCTGCGGTTGGTGTGGGTAGACGATCGCGGTTGCGAGCACCTTCCCCGTGCCATCTACGGTCGCTGTTTTTACACCGTTCCTGTAACCCGGATCCAACGCCAGGGTCGCGCGTTGACCGGCAGGAGCGGCCAGCAGCACATCGCGAAGATTCGTGCTGAAGACGTCCAGAGCCGCCTCATCGGCACGCTCCTTAAGACGCATCCGCGTATCCAAATTAGAAGAGACCTGCAGCTTTGTCTTCCATGCCCACCGCACGGCCTTCGCCAGCCACGGGCTCTTTTCACAGTTAAGGTCGAAACGGTTCGCGATCATCCCCTCGTACGCCGCATCATCTCCGGCGTCCAAATCCAGCGAAAGCACGCCTTCCTGCTCTCCGCGCAGCAGCGCTAAAATGCGGTGCGACGGCAACGAGGTGAATGGCTCGCTGAAGTCGAAATAGTCGCGGAACTTCGCACCCTCGTTCTCCTTGCCTTCGACGACGCTCGAACGCATCGTTCCGGACTCGTACACCTTGTCGCGGACCTCGCCGACGAGATCCGCATCGGTGGCGATCCTGTCAACCAAGATCGCGCGGGCACCGTCCAGCACCGCTTTCGTGTCGGCGAACCCCTCACAGACATAGCTTGCTGCCTCGGTCTCGGCGTCGGCCGAAGGGGCGTCAATAAGCGAGTCAACGAGCGGCTCGAGACCGGCCTCACGCGCGATATCCGCCTTGGTCTTCCTGCGCTTCTTATACGGCAGGTAGAGATCCTCGACGCGCGCCTTCGTATCCGCACCCATGATGAGCGCCTTGAGCTCATCAGTGAGTTTGCCCTGCTCCTCGATCGCCTCAATGACCGAAGCCTTGCGCTCCTCAAGCTCGATCAAATACGCATTGCGCTGCTCAATGTGGCGCAGCTGTGTGTCATCCAAGCCACCTGTAGCTTCCTTCCGGTAGCGAGAAATGAATGGGACCGTATTCCCCTCTGCCAACAGTTGCAGCGCAGCCTCAACGTGGCGTGGCGCTACCTGGAGTTCCGATGCAATGGTCTCAGCAATGAACGTCATTCCGGACATTCTAATGCTTATGCGTTCCCATCCACGAGGCGGGTCGATCCGTACCAGTAGGTGCCTCTGGGCAGGCCTGCGACCACCGCTTGCGTCGCAGCGTCCAGCTCGAGCGCGGTGCGGCCGCGCACCTCGAGCCTGCACAAAGACTCAAGAGGCGGATGCCCCTCCTTCAACAGGTAATCGGTCTCAAGAATCGACTCATCCTCGCAGTGCGGTCCGATCGGCTCCAGTGAGATTTTGGGCTCGCGATAACCAGCCTTGCGCAACGCACGGGCCAAAGACTTGCGCGCCTTCGGCCAGCGCTTCTCGTCGACGAGCACCTGCATTGCCGTCACGACGTCGCGGCCGTACAGCGCAAACTCGTCATCCTCATCGAGCTCGGCGGCGTCCAATAGCTCCGGGCGGACTTGCTGGGTGCGCAGCAGCGATGCATCGCGCCGGTAGCGCCCCACCTTGGCGTGATCACCCGAAAAGAGCACGTCCGGGGCGTCGATCCCGCGCCACGTTCGTGGCTTTGTGTAGCTCGGCCCCTCAAGCAACCCATCGGAAAAACTATCGTCCTCGTGGCTTTGCGTATTGCCCAGCACCCCGGGGATCAGGCGGGTGACGGCCTCCGCGATCACCAACGTAGCCACCTCCCCGCCGATGAGCACGTAATCGCCGACAGAGACCTCGCGCACCCGGTACCGCTGCTGGGCGTCAACAAAGACTCGCTGGTCAATACCCTCGTAGCGGCCACAAGCAAACACGATGTGGGACTCGCGCGACCACGCCTGCGCATCCTGCTGCGTAAACGGAGATCCCGCCGGAGTAGGCACAATCAGCAGTGGTTGCTCAGCAGACTCGCCTTCGCGGACATCACTAACTTCATACGGCCGTGGCGCGACGGCGTGGACCTCATCGTGGCGGGCCTTGTCATTGCGGTGCGGTGCGGCGGAACGCAACCCTTCGCCTTCGTTGCCAGCTGCCACGGCATCAAGCGCCTCACCCCACACATCCGGGCGCATCACCATACCAGGCCCGCCGCCGAGCGGAGGGGCGTCGACAGACTTATGTACACCAAGCCCCCACTGTCGAAGATCATGCACGCGGACGCTCACAATCCCCTGCTCAATCGCCTTGCCCAACAACGCGTGGCGCAGCGGCTCAAGGTATTCGGGGAAAATGGTGACAATGTCGAGCCTCAAGGTGTGCCTAGACATCGAGTAAACCCTCTGGCGGGGTGATGGACAGGAAGCCCTTCTCCAGATCTACTTCGGGCACAATATCGCTCACGAACGGCACGAGGACCTCACGGCCGTCGTACTCAACCTCCAGAATCTGGCGCCCCGGCGTATGCATCACACCTGTGACCTGCCCGATCGCCTCCCCATCAAGACGCACGTTCAGTCCAATCAATTCGTGATCGTAGAACTCATCCGGGTCCGCGTCCTCCCCGCGTTCAAGCGGCGCCGCGAAGAACTTCAGCCCTCGCAGCCCCTCAGCGGCGGTACGGTCCGGCACCTCTTCGAAGCTGAGCAACAGGCGTCCTTTGTGCGGGCGGGCCGTCGCAACGGTGAGTTCAACTTCCTTCCCCGTTTGCGTACCGCGCAGCTTGCTGCCCACCGCGAAGCGAACCTCGGGCTGGTCCGTGTGCACTTCCACCGCGACTTCGCCCTTAATACCGTGAGTCTTCACGACCCGACCAATCAGTAGCTCCATGCTCAATTACCCTACTTTTCGACGCCCACTTCGCAAACAAAAAACGGCACGCCCTCCGACCACACGGATCGGGAACGTGCCGTTGCGAGGTTCGGATTAGTCCTCGGACTCCTCAGCCGGGGACTCCTCTTCAGCGGACTCCGCAGCCTCAGCAGCTGCAGCTGCCTCAGCCTCTGCGGCAGCCTTGGCCTCAGCCTCTTCCTTCGCCTTCTTGCGCTTCTCGGTGATCGCTTCAGCGGTCGGGCCGTTGTTGGCCTCCTCGAGAGCCTTGTTGAACAGGTCAAGCTTGGATGGCTTCTCCTCAGCAACCTTGAGGGTGCCCTCAGCACCGTCGAGGCCCTTGTGCTTCTGCCAGTCGCCGGTAATCTTCAGCAGAGCGAGCACAGGCTCGGTCGGCTGCGCACCAACGCCGAGCCAGTACTGAGCACGCTCGGAGTCGATCTTGATGAGGGAAGGCTCCTGCTTCGGGTGGTAGATACCGATGTTCTCGACAACCTTGCCATCACGACGAGCCTTCGCATCAGCGATAACAACACGGTACTGCGCGTTACGGATCTTACCGACGCGCTGCAGCTTAATCTTTACAGCCATGAAAATCTTCCTTTACGGTCACCGGGCAGTACAGACACCCGCCAACACGATAGGCGGGCCGGTTCAACCCTTCTTCTTTACCCTGCGCGTGACTGGTTGGGCGACATCGGGCATCTCTGCACGTGACGGGTCCAACGCGAACGCAGGTTGGTCCTGTTCAAAACCTGCATACACAGATAATCAACCTGAAAGAGGTTACCCCATAGCGAACCAATTCCCAAACAGGACTTGTTATCTAGGCAGATAGTTACCATTTGCCTGCCTGTTGCGGGTATCGTCTTTTCAGTTGCCCGCCGAAAAATAGCATGAAGCGTAATGAGGGCGCGAAACAATCTGAGAGTACACGAGGTTTTTCAGCATGCCTGCACCGAGCACGAAACGCTCAACCGCATACCGCGTCGACCTTGACGGGCTTCGAGGCTTTGCTATCGCACTAGTCGTCTTGTTCCACGTCTACGTCGGCCGAGTCTCAGGCGGCGTCGATGTCTTCTTGCTGCTGTCTGGATACTTCTTCCTCGGTGGCCAGATCCGCTACGGAATGCGCCCAAACCCAAGCCTCAACCCCTGGTGGCCACTGTGGCGCACTATTCGACGCCTCGTTCCAGCACTTGCGCTCACTGTCCTGGCAACCATGCTTGGTGTGATGCTGCTCGCCCCCGAACTCATGGGCGTGGAACTCTCCAAGCAGTTCACCGCCTCCATGCTGTACTACCAAAACTGGGAGCTGATCGCCCAAGATGCGGATTATGCGGCGGCAAGCCAGGACACGTCTCCGCTGCAACACCTGTGGTCAATGAGTGTGCAAGGCCAGTTCTACGTTTTCGCCATTTTGTTGGGGACGCTGCTGGCCTTCTTGATCTGGAAGTGCAAAGTTCCGGCTGTCATTGCCAAGCGAGGCGCGATCACGCTGCTCGCCATTATCACCGTTGCTTCGTTCGCATACGCTGCGCGCTTCGGCTTCGTCGGTACGGGCCAGAACTACTACTCCACGTTCTCCCGTGCGTGGGAGCTCGCGCTCGGTGGGTTGCTTGCCTTCGTGCCAACCAGCCGTTTCCTGCCACAGCGCACAGCCGCGTGGACTGCGGGCCTTGGCGTTGTGATGATTTCAATTACCGGCATCGTCGTCACCACTTCACTCGCGTTCCCCGGCCCTGTCACGCTGCTGCCACTCACTGGCGCCGCGCTGATTGTCATGAGTGGCAACCAGAACTCGGTCTCAAACATTCTGGCGTCGAAGCCGATGACGTGGCTAGGCAGCATCGCCTATTCCCTCTATCTTTGGCACTGGCCGTTGCTCATCATTGTCACTCTTGCTGGAGGGTTCGGGACTCCTCCGTGGTGGGTTGGCACCCTCGTCATCGCGGTTTCGCTCGGACTCGCACACGTCACACACCTGCTGGTAGAAGACCCGCTGCGTCAACACCGAAAGCGCCCGCAATCGACCGATACCCCGATTATCGACGCCCGCTCGACGCTGCGCACCCGCACCGGCGTTGTCCGCGCAGGCGGCGGCGTGCTGGTTTCCGTGCTCGTTGCCACTATTTTTGCAATCCAACCGCTTTGGAATCAGCGCATCGAGGACGCAGACCGCGATCTTCCGGAGGACCTTTACCCGGGCGCCCTCGCCATTGCTGGTGCTGAAGTCCCAGACGTCAAGCCACAGCCCGATCCGGCCCTGATTGCGGGCATCTACCCACCTATCGGCGTAGACGAGTGCATGATCATGATCCCCCAGCCGGCAACGGACATGCCTCGTCCCGACTGCCAGTACGGCGACCTCGAGTCCGACGTCACTGTAGTGATGACCGGCGGGTCCCACATCGAGCCGTACGTCGTGCCCCTCGACAAGCTCGGGAAAGAGCACCACTTCCGGGTCATTCCGTACGTCCGGCAGGAGTGCCCGATTGTCATCGGCGGTGCCGACAGAGACGAGTTCGTCAGCGATGTATGTGCTCAATGGTCGGAGCTTGCGTTCCAGAACATCGTCGAAATGAACCCGGACCTGGTGATTTCAAACTCCACACGCCCCGAGGGCCACGCGGGCGGTGCAGCGTTTTCCACGGACAAGGTCCCCGACGCCTACGCGAACCTGTGGCAGAACTTCGCCTACTACGGCATCCCGTTCGTTGGTTTGCGCGATAACCCATGGATGTTCACCCCAGAAGGCGATCCTATGGACCCGAACCTCTGCATCGTTGCTGGTGCCTCCGAACGCGACTGCTCAGCACTGCGCAGCACAGTCTACGGGCCCGAGGACCCAGCAACCTCGTACCTCTTGCCCGAGAATCACCAGTGGTCCATCGATACCGCTGACTGGTTCTGCGACGACAAGTTTTGCCCGCCACAGCGTGGCAACGTGTACATCTACCGCGACCAGAACCACATCTCGAACGCCTACGCAGCAACGCTCGCTCCGCTTCTGTGGGCTGAGCTGATGCCGGTCTTCGAAGAGCTAGGCCTGCTCCCGGGGCCCGCCACGGATCCCACACCGAGCTTGGAGATGGACGCACCCGCTACGCAGTAGCGTGCGAGCACCATAGCAAAGGGCCGGTACGGATGCCCGTACCGGCCCTTCAGTGTTTTGCTGACTACTTCTTCTTGCCCATGCGCTTCATCGCTGCGCCGAAGTCAAGATTGTTGAGGTCAAGCCCCTCCATACCCGGAGGAAGTTGTTCCTGCATCTTTTGCAGATCCTCCATGCCAGGCATTCCCGGCATCTGTGGCATGCCCGGCATCTTCGGGCCTCCACCACGGCGCTTCGCCGGTTTGCGCTTCCCGTTCTTGCCCCTGCGTCCCTTGGGCTTCTTCTTTGTCGCGGAGCGTCCGCCACCCATGCCCGGCATTCCTGGTAGGCCGAACTGGTTGGCCATCGCGCCCATCATCTTCTTCGCCTCAAAAAAGCGTTCAACGAGCTGGTTGACGTCAGAGACTTTCACGCCGGAACCAGCAGCGATGCGCTTCCTGCGCGACGCATTGAGAATCTTCGGGTTCGCGCGTTCCTCAGGCGTCATACCGCGGATGATTGCCTGGATGCGGTCCAGCTGCTTCTCATCAACCATGTCCGCCATCTGGTTCATCTGCTTGCCGCCAGGCATCATCTTGAGCAGATTGCCGATCGGGCCCATGCGGCGGATCATCAGCATCTGGTTCAGGAAGTCTTCAAGCGTGAGCTCCCCAGTGCCGAGTCGGCTCGCGGCCTCCTCAGCTTCCTTCTGGTCGAAGACGGTCTCCGCGTGCTCAATGAGTGAGAGCAGGTCGCCCATACCGAGGATGCGACTCGACATGCGCTCCGGGTGGAAGACATCAAAGTCATCGAGCTTCTCACCTGTGGACGCGAATAGGATCGGTTTGCCGGTGACTTCACGGATGGACAGGGCTGCACCACCGCGGGCGTCACCGTCGAGCTTCGTCAGCACAACGCCGGTAAAGTCCACGCCGTCTGCGAAGGCCTGCGCAGTCGTGACCGCGTCCTGACCAATCATCGCATCGATCACAAACAGGACTTCATCAGGCTGGACTGCATCACGGATGTTACGGGCCTGCGTCATCAGTGTTTCGTCAATACCCAAACGGCCCGCGGTATCGATGATCACCACGTCGTGCTTGTTCTGCTTCGCGTGCTCAATACCAGCCTGCGCCACCGCGACAGGGTCGCCGTGGGAAGTGCCCATCTCGTGCTCAAACGAGTCGATGGACGTGCCAGGATCCGGCGCGAACGTTGCAACCTCGGCGCGCTCACCCACAATCTGGAGCTGTTGCACAGCGCCCGGGCGCTGGAGGTCACAGGCCACCAGCAGCGGTGTGTGCCCTTGTTTTGCAAGGTGGCGGGACAGCTTACCTGCCAGGGTGGTCTTACCAGCACCCTGTAGACCTGCCAGCATGATGACGGTCGGCGGTGTCTTTGCAAAGTTGAGGCGTCGAGTCTCTCCGCCCAAAATGGCGGTCAGCTCCTGGTCAACAATCTTGACCACTTGCTGTGCCGGGTTCAGCGCCTCTGAAACGTCAGAGCCCAAAGCGCGCTCTTTCACGCGCTTAATGAAGGCGCGTACGACAGTCAACGAGACGTCAGCCTCCAGCAGCGCGATCCGAATCTCACGTGCTGTGGCGTTAATGTCAGCCTCGGTGAGCTTGCCTTTGCCGCGCAAGCCTCCAAGCGCTGATTGTAAGCGGTCAGACAGTGACTCGAACACAGTGCGTTGCTCCCTTAACTAATTCATTCTTCGGTAATGAGACAGAACGCACCTAGCCTAGCGCCTTTCCGCCCAACTGTTCACATCACGCCAGGCTATCCCAGCAGAGCATCCACAAAGCTCTCTACTTCAAACGGCGCGAGGTCATCGGCGCCTTCGCCAAGACCCACAAGTTTGACCGGCACGCCCAGTTCCTCTTGTACCTGGAACACAATGCCGCCCTTCGCGGTACCGTCCAGCTTCGTCAGCACCACACCGGTGATATCGACGACCTCACGGAACACTCGCGCCTGCGCAATGCCGTTTTGTCCAACCGTTGCATCCAGTACCAGGAGCACCTCATCAACAGTGGATTTCTTTTCGACGACCCGTTTCACCTTACCCAGCTGATCCATCAAGCCAGTCGAGGTGTGCAGACGGCCCGCTGTGTCGACAAGCACGACATCCGCACCCTCTTGCACGCCGGTCGCCACGGCGTCGAACGCGACAGAGGCAGGGTCCGCGCCTTCTGCTCCGCGGACCGTAGAGGCACCTACCCGACGCCCCCACGTCTCCAGCTGGTCTGCCGCAGCAGCGCGGAATGTATCCGCAGCGCCAAGTACCACCGAGTGGCCCATCGCTACGAGTACACGTGCAAGCTTGCCCGTCGTGGTGGTCTTACCCGTGCCGTTGACGCCGACTACCAGGATCACAGCGGGCTTGCCTTCGTTCGGCATTGCGTGAATCGAACGATCGAGCTCTGGCTTCGCGGCTTCGATCAGGGTTTCCCGCAGCATTGCGCGTGCTTCAGCCTCAGATGCCACGCCTCGCTCGGCAATCTTCTGACGCAGTGCATCGGTAATGCGCATGGTCAGATCCGCACCGATATCCGCCATGATGAGGGTGTCTTCGATCTCTTCCCACGCGTCCTCGTCGAGGTCGCCCGCGGTAAGAATGCCAAGCAGCCCTTGGCCAATCGCGTTCTGCGAGCGCGACAGGCGCCCGCGCAGCTTGCCCATCCGGCCTGCGGCTGGCGCGATTGCCTCGACAGGCTCGGAGGAGACTGGTTCGCTGACAATTGCGTCCTCGGTCGGTTCGGCACCGTCTTCCAGGGCACGTTCCGCCCCGTCGACCGTTGCTGCGGCTGCGTCAGCTGCCTCTTGTGCTTCTTCGATGTCTTGGTGTTCGACGTCTGCTTCGTCGGAGGCGGGTTCTGCAGGCGCGGGCGCCTTTGGCTCTTCCGCGACCAGTGTCGGTTCCGGCTCCTTCTCAACCTCAGGTTTCGGTTCTACTGCAGGTTCAGGGTCGACCTGCGGTTCCGGTACAACCACCGGCTCAGGCTTTTCGGACTGAGTTTCCTCAACCGGCTCCGGCTCAGGCTCAGGCTCAGGCGCCGGCTCCTCCTCTACAAGCGGCTCAGGCTCTGGCATTGGCACAGCCTGAGCGGGCTTCGGATCGGAGGGGGCGTCGACACGCGGGATAGGTTCCTTTTCCTTCACTCCTGCTTGAGCGAAATTAAACCCCCCCTTTGCCTGGTAGTTGCCGGACTTTTCCTGCTGGGTAAGTTCTTTCGGCTCCTCGGTCTTTTCAAAGGAAACAGACTTTGCCGATTTCCGTTTATTGCCAACAATGATGATGCCCACAATGAGAATCACGAGCACCACAGCTGCGATTGCAATCCATAACGAGTACGTAGTCATGACTTCCATAGTGCCAAAGGCGCTCAAAAACTGTGTGGAATACCCCATTTATGCCAACAACGTGGTTGAATAAGGTTTATGAATACTCCCCCATTTTTGAAGAATCTGCCACAAGACGTTGCCCAATGGATCCTGCCAGTCCTCACAACACTGATTTCGCTGGCCGTCGGACTTGGCATCATTGCCTCAAGTGGCCAGCTTGGCAGCTCAAAGGTAGACGTGCCGAGCGTTGGCACCGACGCGCCGAAGGAGGCAGTACCAGCGACTGGTGAGGCGCTCACCACCGCGCTGAACACGACCTGGGCACCGCTGCCGTTGTATGACGGCGCTACTGTCCAATTTGTCAAGGAAGATAAGGGCTACGTGCTTGTAGGCGGTCCATGCAACGGCTACGGCGTCGGCTTCACCATTGACGAAGCAACTGGTGCGGTCTCCACGTTCAAGACGCCGACGACGAGGAAGGCATGCCCGTCTGAGGACACCATCTGGGAAAACACCACCAGCGACTTGCTGAAGCAGACCACGAGCCTGAAGGTGCTCGGCCAGGATAAACTCTTCGCAGTTGGTCCTGAGGGAACACTGGAGCTTGTTGTAAAGAACTAACCCCCGCACCCCTATTTACGCGTCCGGATCGGAGTCAGGAGCTGACCCCGCCGGGCGCATTCTTTGTGAGAGCACCCTCGTTACACCATCACCGCGCATGGTGACACCGTAGAGCACATTCGCCACATTCATGGTCGGCTTCTGGTGCGTGATCACAATGAGCTGCGAGTCCTGCCGCAGCTCCTCGAGCAGCGCGATCAATCGGCGCAGATTCACGTCATCGAGCGCTGCCTCCACCTCGTCCAGCACGTAGAACGGGCTCGGGCGCGCTCGGAAAATCGCCACCAGAAACGCCAGAGCAGTCAGCGACTTCTCCCCACCTGAAAGCAGTGACAGCCGCTTGACGCGCTTGCCCGGTGGGCGCGCCTCGATCTCGATGCCGGTGAGCAGCATGTCATCTGGTTCCGTGAGTATCAGGCGGGCTTCCCCACCGGGAAACAGCGTATGGAACACACGTGGAAACTCCTCCTCCACGTCGTGCCATGCATCCGTGAAGAGCTGCAGGATGTGGGCGTCGACATCCTCGATGACGTCGAGCAAGTCCTTTCGAGCCTGAATCACATCGGCAAGCTGGGTAGAGAGGAACGTATAGCGTTCCTCAAGCGCCTTAAACTCTTCGAGAGCCAGCGGGTTCACCTTCCCCAAAGAGCGCAAGTCTTTTTCGGCCTGGCGCAGTCGCTGGGTCTCAGTGGACTCGTCAAAGTCTTCTCCCGGCGCGAAGTTCGCGAGCAAGTCATCGACCGAAATACCGAGCGACTCGACGATCTTCTGCTGAGCTTCCTCAAGACGCACCTTCGCCTGCGACCTTGCAATGTCTGCGGCGTGCGCGCGGTCACTCAACCGATTCAGCTGCTGACGAGCAGCGCTGACCTGCGATCGCTCTTGTTGAATCCTGCCCTGCAGCGCAGCAAGCGTGCGCTGCAGCTCATCGCGCTGCGCGGTGGCTCGCTGTAATGCATCCTGGACTCGCGAGATCAGTACCTCCGTGTGTTCCTTCACGGCTCCGGCGAGCAGGGCTTGGGACCGCCGTCGTGCAACGGCTGCGTCATGACGCGCTTTTGCCTGGCGCTCGTTTTCCGCCTGGCGACGCAACGCATCGCCCTTCCCCGCAATCGCCTGAGCGCGCTGTTGCGTCTCACGAGCAGCGAGAACCGCTTCCAGTTCGAGCGCCTTCGCCTGCGTCAGTTGCTGGGATGCAGCATCGCGTGCCTCGGGCGAAGGGCCTTCCGCAGCAGGAGCGTCGTCGATGCGAGAAAGACGCTCCTGGGTTTCCAGCAGTTGCTCACGGCGCTGAGCGAGCCGCTGCTCTGCCTCCTCAAGCTGCTGCGCGGCACGGACGCGCTCTTGCTCGGCCGTGTCCGATTGCGCAGCCAAGCGCTGATGCTCACGCTGCCACGAAGCAACCTCGGTGTCGTGCTCGCGCAGCGCTGCCTTCGCCGCCGCAACATTCACCCGCGTGTCCTCGGCTGCGAGCTGCGCTCCCTCAAACGTGCCCGAGAGCTCCGCCAACGCGTGCTCTGCGGTGCGTAGGTCTCGCTGTGCGGCTTCAACCTGCGCACTCACCTCGACCGTAGACGCGCTCGCGATGCCTACCGACATCCAGCCTTCGCCGAATAGTGCCCCCTCTCGCGTCACAGCACGCAGTCGTGGGTCTGCCTTCACGACGTCCACGCCCTCCTGCGGCGTCTCCACTACAACAACGTCTGCTAACAGGCGCGCCACGGGGCCCGCGACCGAAACGTCGACGTCGAGGTGGTCGAGGAGCCAGTCATAGCACCCGTCGGTTTCAACACGCCACAGCGCGCCGCCGACTGCCTCAACGATGCTGGCACGATCTGCGGATTGCAGCTGCTCCACAACGTCCAAGTCGCGCTCGCCCACCAATGCCTCACTGAAGCCACCAAGCGCGGCAGCCAGCGCTCCTGCCAGGTCAGCAGGAGCCTTCACCAGTGATGCAAGCGCGGGATAGCCTCCGAGCATCTCCTCCGCGGTACGTGTTGGCATTTGGTGCTGCAGCGTCTCTATCTTCGACTGCAGCGTAAACACCGCCCGCTCATGCTCGCGCTGCTGCGTCTGTAGCTCCTGAAAGCGCTGCTCGGCGGCAGTGAGCTCTGAGCTTGCTTGCTCGTACTCATGGACGAGTGGCCCTCGCCGGGCTTCGAGCTCAGCGATCTTCTCAGCTACCTCCTCGGCTTCGCCGCGGGCGCTGTGGGCCCGCTCGCTGCTGAGTGAAAGCTGCTCTTCAAGCCGGGTTGCCTCTTGCTCACCTCCGAGCACGGCCTGCTGGTGCGCCTCCTCTTGCGCCACCAGCCGCACAACGCCCTCACGGCGATCCGCTACCGCCTGAATCTGCGCCACGTGTTCGCGTTCAGCTTCATCGAACGCAGCCTGGTATTCGGCAACGTCTTCCCGAACAACCTCAAGTCGCTCCGCGGCTTCCTCGGCAGCCTCAATGGCCACCTCATATTCTTCGTCCGCTGCTGCTGCCCGAGCGAGCAGCTCCTCTGGGTCTTGCCCGTGGTACTCAGTCTGCGTGTTCAGGTTGTGCGCGCGTTCCTGTGCGATGCGCAACGTCGCGTTCGCCCGTTCCTCGAGAGATGACAGTGCAAACCAAGTTTCCTGTGACTCCTGGGCACGCGGCTGTACCTCCCGTTGTTCTTCCTCGAGCTGCGCGTACTGCTCCTCAGCGCTCTCGAGCGACGCGGTCACGGTCTCGACCTGTTCTTCGAGCAGCTTCGCACTCTCGTCACTTTGTGCATGCGCTGCCTGCAGCGTGACCATCTGGTGGCCGGCGAGGCGGAGCCGGGCGTCGCGAAGCGTGGCTTGCACAGTCGCGGCGCGCTTCGCGGCTTCGGCCTGGCGCTCCAGCGGTTTGAGCTGCTTGCCAAGCTCATCTGTCAGATCCTGCAGCCTGTCGACGTTGCCTTGCATCGATTGAAGCTTGCGTTGCGCCTTTTCCTTGCGACGCCGATGCTTCAGCACGCCGGCGGCTTCCTCGATGAACGCTCGGCGCTCCTCAGGGCGCGACTCCAAAATCTCAGACAGCTTGCCCTGCCCGACGATGATGTGCATCTCGCGGCCAATACCGGAGTCCGACAACAGCTCCTGAATGTCCATCAGCCGGGCTTTCGAGCCGTTAATTTCGTACTCGGAGGCTCCATCACGGAACATACGTCGCGTGATCGCAACCTCCGTGAAGTCCACTGGAAGGTGCTTATCGCTGTTGTCGAAGGTGAGTGTTACCTCTGCGCGCCCTAGTGGCTTGCGATCCCCCGCTCCCGCGAAGATGACATCCTGCATCTTCCCACCGCGTAGATTCTTCGCACCCTGCTCCCCCATCACCCAGGCAAGCGCGTCGACGACGTTCGATTTACCTGAGCCGTTCGGTCCGACAACAGCGCAGATGCCGGGCTCGAACTTCATCGTCGTCGAAGAAGCGAAGGACTTAAAGCCCTTCAGCGTCAACGATTTCAAATGCATTGTGGTGAGTTTACCGTTCGTGGAAGCCTTCCGCCCCACGAGGCTCACCGTACTGCGCGACTACTATGTCCACGTGGCCCGGTCGTTGCGTTGAGGAGGGCTGTTCTTCCAGTAGTCGCTTCAGCGTATCGACGTCCCCCTCGTCGCCTTCCGCGACCACTTCAACGCGGCCGTCGACAAGATTCTTCGCATACCCCTGTAGGCCGAGCTCCAAGGCCCGGCAGCGGATCCACCAGCGGAACCCGACGCCTTGAACGTGCCCGTGCACAAACGCGGTCATACGAATGGTGGCCATCGGCTACTTCAAACCGCCCTGCTCGTTGTCTTCACCTACGGCGCGGGCCTCGGAAGCCGTGATGCGGTCCTCCAGGCTGCGGCGCGTGACCGGGTCGGAGCCGTCCCAAAACTCTACGTTCTTGACCTCAGGCATCATGTCGCGGTGGAACACCGGGTCGATGCCCTGGACGCGCTGCTCGTTGTAGTTCTTGAGCAGCTTGATGGCGACACCCGCAAGCGGGACGATCGCGATGATGTTGATGATGGCCATCGTGCCCGCCATCGTGTCGCCAAGCGACCACACCAGCGGAATCGAGCCGAACGCTCCGAAGAACACAAAGACGATGACACCGCAGCGGAAAACGTTCAGCACCGTCTTCGAGTCCGAGAGGTACTCAATATTCGCCTGCGCAAGGTAGTAGTTACCGATCACTGACGAGAACGCCAGGAAGAAGAGAATGAACGTGATGAAGTGCGTGCCCCACGCACCCACCGTTGCCGCCAAGGCGGACTGTGTCAGCGATGCACCCTGTACATCATCCAAGCCGTAGTTGATCTCAGGGCCGAGCAGCACGACGAACGCCGTAATCGAGCACACAACGAGGGTGTCGAAGTACACGCCGAGCGTCTGCACCAGTCCCTGCTTCACCGGGTGCGATACCGTCGCAGTAGCCGCTGCGTTCGGAGCGGACCCCTGGCCGGCCTCGTTCGAGAACAGACCACGGCGCATACCCCAGACAAACGCCATACCCAGCGTCGCACCACCAACCTGCTTCAGCCCCAGGGCGTGGCCGACGATCAGCGCGATCATCCCTGGAACTTCCTGAATGTTCAGAATGACTACCAGCAGGCCAACCAGGATGTAGGCGACCGCCATGAACGGAACGACGACCTGCGTGAAGTTCGCGATACGGGTCACACCGCCGAAGATGATGGCAGAAGTCAGGGCAGCAAGGATCACTGCCACAATCAGCTTCAGCGTCATCGAGTCGGAGCCAACAGAACCGCCGACGGCCTCAACGATGGAGTTCGTCTGAATTGCGTTGTACACAAAGCCATAGGTGAACGAGAGCGCAACAGCGAAGATCACGGCGAGCGGGCGCCACCCGAGTCCGCGCGTCATGTAGTAGGCGGGACCACCGTGGTAGTTGCCGCTTTCGTCTTTCGTCTTCCACAGCTGTGCGAGCGTGGACTCAACGAACGCGGTAGCGCCACCCACAATGGCGATCATCCACATCCAGAACACTGCGCCAGGCCCGCCAACCGAGATCGCGAGAGCGACACCAGCGATGTTGCCCGTGCCCACGCGGGAAGCAGCGGAAATGGTAAACGCCTTGAACGCAGAAATACCGCCGTATTCTTCGTCCAAATCGCGCCCGTCGCGGTCTTTGCCCTTCGGGGTCTCAGTGACCGCCTTGAACATTTCCGGAAGCAGTCGGACCTGTACGAACAAGGTACGTAGCCCGAAGTAGACACCCGCAGCAAGCAGGAGCCACGGGACAATGTCCCAGATGATGCCGTTGAGAGTTCCGTCAATGAACTCGGTTGCTTTTTCCATGCGGAGAATCCTAGTCGCAATGACAGGATTATTCGCGATTTTGCTCAGGATCCTGGCATGTTGGGCAGTAATAACTCGACCGCTGGTTCACGACCGTCTTCACAATGGCGTCCCCGCAGCGGGCGCAAGGTTCACCCGCGCGCCCGTAGGCATTCAGCGAGCGGGCAAAATACCCCGAGGCACCATTGACGTTCACGTACAAGGAGTCGAAGCTCGTTCCGCCTTGGGCGAGTGCACGCTCCATGACGTCACGTGATGCGTCGAGAAGCTCGACCGCACTCTCCTGAGCGAGTGTATCTGCCCGTTGCCACGGCGCGACGCGTGCCGCCCACATTGCCTCGTCAGCGTAGATGGATCCAATACCGCTGACTACGGCCTGATTCAACAACACCGTTTTGACCGCAGATCGCTTGTGCCGCATCAACTCTGCAGTTGTATCAACGTCGAAGCCTTCCTCGAACGGGTCCATCGCAATGTGGCTTGCACGTTCTGGGATGCCATCGTCAAGCTCGCAGTACTGCCACGAGCCGAACGTGCGCTGATCCACGAAGACCAGTTCCACGTCGCCCATCCTGGCGCGAATCCGCGCGTGTGGACTGTCCACGCTGCCCGGCGCGCCGACCAGCATCTGTCCGCTCATCCTGAGGTGTACCAGGAGGCAGCCCCCGTCGGAGAGGGTGAGCCAGAGGAATTTGCCGCGACGTCCGGTACCAGTGACGCGAAGCCCAGGCAGGATCGTTGTGAGGTCGACGGTGCTGTCCCTGACTGCTCGGGGATGCGCGACGTCGATGCTGTCGAAGGTCCTGCCAACGATATGCGCGTCGAGGCCTCGGCGAACGACCTCAACTTCGGGCAGTTCAGGCATTGGCTACGCCTTGTCGCGGTTTTGCTGCTCGAGGACAAGCGCCTCTGGGTGCTCTTGGAAGAACGTGACGGCTTCCCTGGCGGCCTCTTGCTCGGCGAGCTTCTTATTCCGCGCTACCCCGCGCCCACGGTTCTTCCCAAGGATCATGGCGTAGGACGTGAATTCGAGGTCGTGCTCGGGGCCTTCAGACGTCGTTTCGTACTCGACCATTGGGATGCCACGTTCCGCGAGGCGTTCCTGCAGCACAGTCTTCCAGTCTTGCCTGTGGCCGTGTGCCGTCGCGTTGTGGAGCTTCTCGTGGAAGAGCTTAAGAATTACGTCGCGGGCTGCTTCGAATCCGTGCTGCCGATAGATCGCGCCAAAGAGCGCCTCCGTCGTATCGGCGAGGATGGACTCTTTGTCCCTGCCACCGGTATGCAACTCGCCTTTTCCAAGCAGCACGTACTTACCAAGCTCGATGCCACGGGCGACATCCGCCAACCCGTAGCGTGACACAATTGAGGCCCGCATCGGGGAGAGCACCGACTCGGAGCTCGAAGGGTAGATCTCGAAGAGCTTCGTGGCTACGGTCAGACCGAGCACTGCGTCTCCGAGAAACTCAAGCCGCTCGTTATTTGGCAGGTAGTCGTGCTCGTTGGCAAAGGAGCGATGCGTCAAGGCGAGTCGCAACAGTTCGTCGTCCAGATCCACACCCAGCCACTCGAGCAGAGGCGCATGGTCTACTTCGGAGAACGCGCTGTTCCACGCTTCTTCGCCGCTGACGCGATTCTTCTTTGAACGCCGGCTCATAGGAACTTCTCCAATCCAGCCCAGCGCGGATCCACCGCGTCGGTTGCTTCGCCGCTGATGCCGTCTGGTGCCGGAACGTCGCTGTCTTCGGGGCATGCAGGCTGGCAGGTCGGGTTAAACGGCAGTGTGAGGCCAGCTTCGTCGACGAAGGCCTGCTCGAGATCAACCGTTTCTTCCACGATGCGCATGATCTCATCCCCGGATCCTGCGTCTTCCTCTACTTCTTCATCACCCTGGATGAAGTCGTCGCCGTTAGAAAACACCTGGGAGACACGCAGCGTTTCCGTCGGCTGCAGGGTGCGCAGGCAACGTACGCACTGCCCTTCCAGTACCGCGGTCACGGTGGCGTCGACCATCACGCCAGAACCAAGCGGGGTCACGGTAGCGTCGACGGCCACTTCCTGGCCTTCCGGAATTGCGATCATCTCTGGCCCGATGCGGGAAGGAGCTGGGCCCACGTTGTGGACAACTACCGGCATGCCGTCGCTGTGCAGAGCGTCAGCTACTTGAATAATGAAAGGATTTTTAGCCATAGCAACCCAAACTCTACATCGGTTTTCTTCCGGAAGTGCTACCTGGTTTTCTCTTGTGCGTTCCTAATGCTCGCCGTAGTCGTAACGCTCCGCGCGTTGGCTGCCGCCTGAGACGCCGGCGCCGCGCCGGAGCGCGGAACGGTCCTTAGATACTGTGCGAAGCACTGCGGAAAGTGACTCCTCAAACTCCGCAAGCTTGGAGTCCACAAACTCGTCGCATTCCCCGCGCAAACGCGAGGACTCCGCGTGCGCCTGCTCGACCAGGCGGTGCGCCTCCTCGTCTGCGCGACGCATGACCTCTGCCTCGGAAACAAGGTGTTCCTGCTGCGCCAAGCCCTCATCAATTGAGCGCTGGTATTCTTTCTGACCGTTTTCAACCAGGCGCTGAGCTTCTTCCTGTGCTCGCGCCACGGTGGCTTCCGCGTCTTCGCGTGCGCGGCTGACCATATCGCGGGAGTCCTCTTCAGCGTTGGTCACCAGCATGGTCGCGTGGGACTGGGCGTCGTCAATCATTTCTTGAGACTGCTCGTTTGCCTCATCCATAATGTGCTTCGCGTCTGCATTGGCTTGAGCCACCAAATCGTCCGCGCGTTCCTGTGCACCATGCAAGATAGCGTCCTGCCGGTCGAGGACATCTTGAGCGTCGTCCATCTCATTCGGGATTGCGTCACGAATATCGTCTAACAGCGCAAGCACTTCGTTGCGCGGCACGAGGCAAGAGCTTGATATTGGCACGCCGTAGGCCTGCTCGACGATTTGGACGAGTTCATCAAGTGCTTCAAAAACGCGATACATGTCGGTCATCGTACCCGAGAACCACTGCGCTGAGTGTGCAACACAACGGAAGGTATGCACTACACTTTGCCCTCATGGATGAAGCATTGCGTACCCCAACCACAGTCACCATCGCCCCAGACGCATTCAAAGGCACGGCGTCGGCTGAGCAGGCCGCAACGTGGATCGGAGAAGGCGTCCGCGAGATATTAAAGGACGCAACCATCAAACTCGCCCCAATGGCCGACGGCGGCGAAGGCACCTCCGAACTGTTCAAGGGCGAGCGCATCACCCTGCCCACCACGGACGCCGCGGGGCGCCTCACGGAGGCTACCTACACCTATGATGCCGCTTCAACCACAGCGTTTATCGACGTCGCTGCCGCCTCTGGGCTACCCGCCGTCGCAGATTCACCAGTTCCGTTGACCGGCGATACCTACGGCACCGGAGTGCTCATCGCCGACGCACAAACCCGTGGCGCAACACGGATCGTGCTCGGCTTGGGCGGCTCGGCAACCACCGATGGTGGCACCGGCATCCTCGTAGCCCTTGGCGCCAACCCCGTCGACGCTGAGGGCTATCAACTCAAGCCTGGCGGCGGCGACCTCGAGCGCCTCGCGGACCTTGATACCGCAAAGGTCAACATTCCCGCAGGCGCGCTCGACTGGGTACTACTCACCGATGTGGATTCGCCCGCTACGGGACCGGAAGGCTCCGCCGCTGTATTTGGACCTCAGAAGGGCGCTTCCGTAGAAGACGTGGCCAAGCTCGACCGCGGGCTGGCCAGGCTGTGCGAAGTAGCAGGTCTCGACCCCACTACTCCGGCCTTCGGGGCTGCGGGTGGAATCGCGATCGGCATCACCTGGTTATCAACGCTCCTGCACGGCGATGCCAGCCACGTCTCCATCTCCCCCGGTGCGCCCGTCATCGCGAACGCCAGCGGGCTCGCAGATCTTATCGCACAGTCCGGACTCGTCATCACCGGCGAGGGACGCTATGACGCCCAAACCGCCGCTGGCAAGGTTGCCAGCACGGTAAGCGACCTTGCCGCTGATGCAGGTGCTGTCTGCGTAATTGTGGCGGGTAGCTTCGACGCCGAACCCGCTGGTGAAGCAATCGCAGTCCCCCTTGAAAACATCGCTGACACCAGTGAGCAACTCCGCCGCGCAGGCCGCGAGGCGGCGATTCGTTACCTGAACACCTCGACGGTCCAGGGGTAAAGCGCAGGCGTCTCAAACTGGTCTTGCTGCTCCAACGCGACGGGGTCTGATGGAAGCTGCGCTCGCGGGGTCAGAATCCGCGACAGGCCCATCGCCAGGCTGTTCAGGCTCCTCGCGCCTTCAACCTCGATGTCGTAGCGCTGGAGGGCGGCACCCTCTTCTTCAGCCGAGACCTGCCTGTCCTGCACGTATGTTGCTTCCAGTTCCTCGGTGACCTCGCTAGGCAACGCTACATGCGGGGTGTACACAACATTTCCGGCAGTGAGTTTTTCGCGCCGCACCAAAATATCGATTGCGCGCTGGTACGCCTCCGCCAACTTTTCTGCCGACGCATCGGGGGCCAGCACATGGAACTGAATGATCGCCATGACGAACAGGCTAATACACCGGGGAGTAACGTAGCAGGTATGACTTTTCCAGTGCACTCGTATCGTGACGCCCTGACGACCATGGCTGACGGCACGATCAAGCAAGTCAACCCATTTTCCGGCACCGAGGTTTGGACGGTCCCAGGCAGAGGAAACCGGCCCCTTTCCCACCCCTCAGGGACCCCGCACCCGCTCAGCGATTCCGACTTTCACGAGCACTGCAACTTCTGCGACGCCCACCAGTTGCGCACCCCGCCGGAGAAGTCGCGCATGGTGCGCACCCGGGATGGTTGGGAGATCGTCCGCAACGCGATGCCCGAAGAGCTCGACGCCACCACCGCCGAGTTCCGCCGCGTACCGAACCTCTTCGAGATAGTCTCCTACGACTACTGGGCAAAGAACTACGGCTACAGCATGCCCCAGTCCCAGCAGGAACACATGGACCGCTACCTCGCGGACCCCGCTGGCAAGGCCCACGTCCTCGACATCGTTCGCACCCGCCTCAAGGCCTCCGGAGAGAATCCCGACCGCGACGAGGCGTCACTTTTGGAGATCGCGCCCGCGTATTTCGGCGGCGGTCACGACGTCATTATTGCTCGACGCCACTTCGTCGACGGCGCCACCGACGACACACAGCTAGCAAGCTCCGGGACACTCACCGAAGACGAGCACGGGGCTTTCTTCAAGTTCACAGTTGATTCCCTCCACGACCTCGTCGTAAAGAATCCCTACTCCCCGTACGTCGTAGTCTTCCAAAACTGGCTTGCGCCTGCCGGCGCCTCCTTCGACCACCTGCACAAGCAGCTCGTCACCGTCGACGCGCGTGGCGTGCAGGCCGAGATGGAGATTGCAAAGCTGCGTCAGAACATCAACATGTACAACGAATGGGGAGTGAACTACGCGTTCTACCACAACCTGGTGATCGCGGAGAACGACTTCGCAATCGCCATCGCAGGCATCGGGCACCGCTACCCCACTGTCTCCATCTATTCCAAGTCCGCAACCTGTGCACCATGGGAGCAGTCGGAGCAGGAAGTGCGCGGTCTGTCGGACCTCGTGCACGCGATCCACGCAGCGATGGGACCCGAGGTCGCGTGCAACGAGGAGTGGCACTACCGGCCTGTGGATCTGGACCTTCCGATGCCATGGAGGGTGAACATTAAGTGGCGTATTTCTACACTCGCGGGGTTCGAAGGCGGCACTAAAATCTACGTCAATACGCTTTCCCCGTTTGATGTTCGTGACAAAATGGTGGACAAACTCTACCGACTCCGCGATGCCGGGAATGTGACAAAGTCGCTGCGTATTGCCACAGAATGTGCCCCGTCACGCAACTCTCTCCTCTACAACCCAGTCCTTTAGACCAAAGTTGTTTATACCTTCCTCCCAAAAGACTGGTATTACTTAATGTGATGGTAGTTAAGCAAGCACGTGCGGAGTGACGCACAGAGGGACGTACATGATCAACATCAACGATATTCTCAACAGTTACGTCGTTGACGAATCGTGGCAGCGTGCATTCTACGAATTCATGCACACCACGCCCGAGCTATCGATGCAAGAAGAGGAGACGCACCAACGGCTCCTCGCCGAACTTACCCAGTTCGACTGCGAAGTAATTGCACCGATTGGGGGCTACGGAATCTGTGCGGTCTTCCACAACGGTGACGGGCCAACTGTACTGTTCCGTGCCGACTTCGATGGGCTCCCAGTTACGGAATCTACCGAAGTTCCATACGCTTCAAAGAAGAAGGTGCGTCTTGAGGACGGCACGAGCGTCGGCACTATGCATGCTTGCGGCCATGACATGCACACCACGGCACTTCTCAGTATGTGCAGTTTTATGGACAACACCCGCCACGCCTGGCGTGGGACGTTCATTGCACTGTTTCAACCAGGAGAAGAGCTGGGGGTAGGGGCAGAAGCGATGGTCAATGACGGACTTCTGGAACGCATCCCACGTCCTGACGTCTGCTTTGGCCAGCATGTGATGCCCGGACCTGCGGGAACCGTGATGTCAAAAGCGGGTCCCCAGTTCGCGGCATGTGACTCCATCAGGATTACGATCCCGGGGCGAAGTGCGCACGGCTCTATGCCACACAACGCCATAGACCCAACGTTTACGGCAGCAATGATCATTGCCCGCCTGCAAGGGCTCGTGGGCCGGGAAGTCGATCCTTCTGACTTCGCAGTCGTCACCGTTGCTAGTTTGCACGCTGGAACGACGAACAACATTATCCCCGACTCCGCGGAACTCGTACTCAACTGCCGCTTTTATCAAAACAAGACAAAAGAGCAGATGTACGCCTCCATCGAGCGGGTTGTTCGTGCAGAGGTGCAAGCATCGGGTGCCACCGATGCGCCTACGTTCGAGTACTTCGCTCACGGAGAACTTATGAGCAATGACGCCGAGGTGTACGCAAAGGTCCGCCAGTCTTTCGACGAGGTTTTCAAGCATGAGTCTGCTGAAGCCGACCGAAAGACAGTGTCTGAGGACTTCCCAGTCATCCCCCTGGCGTTTGACGTGCCGTACTTCTACTGGCTTATCGGGTGCACCCCGAAGGCACAGTGGGATGAAGCCGTTGCGGCAAATAGAGTCGCGGAAGACATTCCAGTCAACCACATGCCGACCTTCTTGCCGGACTACGCACCCACGGTGAAAGCAGCTACCAATGCCGGACTCACGGCAGTTCTGACGTATCTTGCTCAGCCATAGCGCAACGCCGTTCCGGCTGAGCACGACGCATTCCAATTCGACACATCAAGAGATCTGAGGTTTTTATGAAGAACACTGTAGGAACATCGGTACCGGCACTGCAGGACACTGTCGCCGGCCATGTTCGTGGTTTCTCTGGACGCAGCCCGCAGGCATCCACCAATAACAAGTTTTGGACTGGCCTCTCGGCCGCCGTTGTGGAGCAGATTGCCGACAAGTGGGATGCAACCCAAAAGGCCTACTCGGCTACTCGTCAGCAGGCGTACTTCTCCGCAGAGTTCCTCCAAGGCCGCGCACTGCTGAACAACCTCACGAACCTGGGCATGGTGGAAGAGGCTGAGGCTGCAGCAGCAGAGCTCGGCCACAACCTGACCGATGTCCTCGAGGCAGAGCACGATGCCGCGCTGGGCAACGGTGGCCTTGGCCGCCTCGCGGCGTGCTTCCTGGACTCCGCAGTGACGCAGGACTACCCGGTCACCGGCTACGGCCTGCTCTACCGCTACGGCCTGTTCCGCCAGGAGTTCGTCGATGGCTTCCAGAAGGAGCACCCAGATTCCTGGAAGGAATCGTTCTACCCGTTCGTTGTTGAGCGCACCTCCCAGCAGCGCATCGTGAAGTTCGACGACATGACGGTTCGAGCAGTACCGTTCGACATGCCGATTACCGGCTACGGCACCGATAACGTTGGTACCCTTCGTCTGTGGGACGCATCCCCAATCCACGAGTTCGACTACGATGCGTTCAACTCGCAGCGTTTCTCCGACGCCATCCTGGAGCGCGAGGCTGTCCACGACATCACCCGCGTGCTCTACCCGAACGACACCACGTACGCTGGCAAGGTGCTCCGCGTACGCCAGCAGTACTTCTTCGTCTCTGCTTCGCTGCAGGAGATGATCGACAACTACATCGAGCACCACGGCGAGGATCTGAGCAAGTTCCACGAGTACAACTCAGTGCAGCTCAACGACACCCACCCGGTGCTGGCGGTTCCGGAACTCATGCGCCTGCTCATGGATGAGCACGGCCTGGGCTGGGATGAGGCGTGGAACGTCACCACCCAGACCTTCGCGTACACGAACCACACCGTGCTCCAGGAGGCTCTGGAGACTTGGGACGAGTCCATCTTCAAGCAGCTGTTCTGGCGTATCTGGGAAATTGTCCTGGAGATTGACCGCCGCTACCGCCTCGACATGGAGTCCCGTGGCATTGGCCCGGAGGACGCACACCACTACTCCCCAGTCCACGACGGCAAGGTGCACATGGCGTGGATCGCCTGCTACGCTTCGTACTCCGTGAACGGCGTGGCTGCGCTGCACACCGAGATCCTGAAGCGCGACACACTCAACTACTGGTACTCCATGTATCCAGAGCGCTTCAACAACAAGACCAACGGTGTCACCCCACGTCGCTGGCTGCGTATGTGCAACCCGCGTCTCGCATCCCTGCTCGACCGCCTGTCTGGTTCTGATGAGTGGACCACGGACCTGTCCAAGCTGAAGGAGCTGCGCAAGTACGCTGATGATCCTGCAGTGCTCAAGGAACTGCGGGAGATCAAGGCTGCTAACAAGCAAGACTTCGCTCGCTGGATCGAGCAGCGTCAGGGTTCTGTCATCGACCCGGACTCCGTCTACGATACGCAGATCAAGCGTCTGCACGAGTACAAGCGTCAGCTGATGAACGCGCTGTACATCATCGACTTGTACTTCCGCATCAAGGAAGACGGCGAGACCGACGTACCGAAGCGCACCTTTATCTTCGGCGCGAAGGCTGCACCTGGTTACACGATGGCAAAGGGGATCATCAAGCTCATCAACGCCATCGGCGAGCTGGTGAACAACGACCCAGTCGTCTCGAAGTACCTGCACGTGGTCTTCGTGGAGAACTACAACGTCTCCCCTGCTGAGCACATCATCCCGGCAACGGATGTTTCCGAGCAGATCTCGACGGCCGGCAAGGAGGCGTCGGGCACCTCGAACATGAAGTTCATGATGAACGGTGCGCTGACCTTGGGCACGATGGACGGCGCAAACGTGGAAATCGTCGACGCTGTCGGCGAAGAGAACGCCTACATCTTCGGCGCTCTCGAGGAGGATCTGCCTGAGCTGCAGCGCTCCTATGACCCGAAGGCTACCGCCGAGCAGACCCCAGGCCTGCACCGTGTGCTCAACGCACTGGTCGACGGCACCCTGGACGACTGCGGCACCGGCGCGTTCCACAACATCCGTGCTTCCCTGCTCGAGGGCTTCGGCTTCGACGAAGCCGACGTCTACTACGTGCTGGGCGACTTCGCGGACTACCGCGCAACCCGCGACCGCATGGCCAAGGAGTACTACGAGGACCCAGATGCATGGGCACGCAAGTGCTGGATCAACATCTGCGAATCCGGTCGCTTCTCCTCTGACCGCACGATCCGCGATTACGCGAACGAGGTCTGGAAGATCGAGCCGACGCCGATTAACTAGCCTGTAGCTCCTACTACAAAAGGCCTGCCGCTGTTGCTTCGCGGCAGGCCTTTTATATGTCCCCATGGATTTAGCGAGCTACAAGCCGAGATGAAAAACACCCCGGAGCAGCTGCCCGGGGTGTTCTCCGATTTGGAACTTAGTCTTGTTCCTCTTCCTTCTTCTTCGACCAGTAAGCCTCCTCGCCCAGCTGGTGGACGTGGACCGTGTTGGTCGAGCCTGCAACTCCTGGAGGGGTACCTGCAACCATCACCATGGTGTCATTCTCCTGGTACTCATCCATCGCCAGCAGGTACTTGTCAACGGTGGCGATCATGTCATCCGTGCTGTGCACCGGCGGGCACAGGAAGGTCTCCACGCCCCAGGTCAGTGCGAGCTGCGAGCGAACCTCCTGCTTCGGAGTAAACACGAGCAGCGGCAGGTCTGGGCGCAGGCGCGCAACGCGTCGAGCGGTGTCGCCGGTCGCGGTGAACGCCACGATTGCGCGTGCGTGCAGACGGTTTGCCACATCGTTCGCCGAGTAGGAGATCACACCACGGCGAGTACGCGGGATGTGGTTCAGAGGCGGCACCTTGTCCATTGCCTCAGCGGAACGGACAATGCGGCTCATCGTGCGGACCACGTTGTGCGGGTCAACGCCAACGGAGGTCTCACCGGAGAGCATGACGGCGTCTGCACCGTCGAGCACGGCGTTCGCAACGTCGGAAGCCTCAGCGCGCGTCGGACGCGAGTTATCAATCATCGAATCCAGCATCTGCGTAGCGACGATGACCGGCTTCGCGTTTTCACGAGCGATCTGGATGACGCGCTTCTGCACACCTGGAACAAGTTCAAGCGGAATTTCAACGCCGAGGTCGCCACGGGCAACCATCACGGCGTCGAATGCCAGGATGATTGACTCCAGGGCGTCGACTGCTTCTGGCTTCTCCAGCTTCGCGATGACTGGGACACGACGGCCAACTTCGTCCATGATCTCATGAACCAGGTCAACATCTGCCGGCGAGCGCACGAAGGACAGCGCGACGACGTCGACACCCATCTTGAGTGCGAACCGCAGGTCCGCCTTGTCCTTCTCAGACAACGCCGGGACGGAGATGTCCATCCCCGGCAGGGAAACACCCTTGTTGTTGGAAACAGGGCCACCTTCGGTCACGCGGCAGACAACGTCGTTGCCGTCGACTTCGACACAGACCAGACCGACCTTGCCGTCGTCGACGAGCAGGCGATCGCCCGGCTTCGCGTCCTTGGCGAGGTTCTTGTAAGTCGTCGAGACTCGGTCGTGCGTGCCTGGCACGTCATCGACTGTGATGCGGACCGTTTCGCCCGTCTCCCAGACGGTGGCGCCTTCTTCAAAGCGCCCAAGACGGATTTTCGGACCCTGAAGGTCGGCGAGGATGCCAACTGCGTGTCCCGTTTCATCGGTGGCTTCGCGGACCCAGCGGTAGTTCTGCTCGTGGTCCGGATAGTCGCCGTGGGAGAAGTTGAGGCGGGCGACATCCATGCCGTCGCGCACAAGTCCGAGGATTGCTTCTTTGCTGGCCACAGCAGGGCCAAGCGTACATACGATCTTTGTTCTTCTATCCACGAGATCCAACCTAGTAGCGATTCAACAATTACCGGTGGTTTCAAGGCCAGATAGTGTGTGAATTCTCCACTGCCGTATCGTGTGGCCTATCTTCCACTTCGGATACCACCCTACCCCGAATCACGATTCGTATCATCATTATCGTTGTGAGCGAGTTCCTTCTCGGCTTCTCTCCCACGTGGCAATAGGAAGAAAATCCCAAGTGAAACAACAAAAAGCAGGCCTGAAACCCACGTGTTCACACGCAACCCCAAAATTAGTGTTGCGGCGTCAGTACGCATCAACTCGATTGCGAATCGGCCCATCGTGTAACCAGCAACGTATAGCCAAAATACCCTGCCATGTCCGAGCCTGAAGTGCTTATCTGCCCAAAGCAGGAAAGCAAACACAAGCAGATTCCACACCAACTCGTAGAGGAACGTCGGGTGAACGCTCGCTATGACCTCACCGGTAGAACGCCCTGTCAGCGGAGCGAACGCCCCTTGCTCGTCAACGCGGTAGTAGATATCCAACGCCCACGGTACCGTCGTTTCAGCACCATAGAGTTCCTGATTGAACCAGTTCCCAAGGCGCCCCACCGCCTGGGCCAACACGATGCCTGGCGCCAGCGCATCCGCAACAGGCCCAACAGCAATCTTCTTCCACCGCAGCAGCAACCACACGCTCGCCGCGCCCAGTGCGACTGCGCCCCAAATGCCCAGTCCTCCAGCAGTAATGTTCAGAGCTTGTAGGGGATCTTTCCCGGGGCCGAAATACTTCTCGTGGTCCGTCAGCACATGGTAGAGCCGACCACCAACAATGCCCATTGGGATAGCGACGATCGCCGCGTCCCAAATCACGTCGGGATCACCACCACGCGCACGATAGCGCCGCGTGCCCACCCACATTGCAAGCAGGATGCCGGTGATGATGCACAGCGCGTACGCCCTCACTGGGAACCAGCCAATGTGCCACACACCCTGTGGTGGCGAGGGAATGTTTGCCAGAATCGTAGTTTGCACGCCCCCTAGTGTGCCTGATTATCGGCGGGAAGCGCACGCGGGGTGTCGCCCGGCGGTAGCAAGTGAAGGAATAGCCGCTTCGGCATTCGCCAAAATGGCGTCTGCTCCTGCGGCAGCGACGTTAAACAGATCACGCGGAGTCAACACATCCGCCATCATCACCACGCGGATCTTGCTCGGAAGGCCTGCAACAAGCTCACCCAGCGCGAAGTGATCAGTCTCCCCCGATGGACGTTTCGGTGGCACAACAGCCAGCACCGATGCGCCCGCCCGAAGCGCACGTGCCGCCTCCTCAGCGTCTCCGACTTGTACGAAGGCCGACATGCCAAGCGTCTCCGCTCTATCTAGCAACGCCTCCAGTCGCGGCTGCTCAAGAATATCTGCACGAAGCACAAGCGCATCGGCTCCATAGCAGCGAGCCTCGTGCACTTGGTACGGATCAACAATCGTATCCAAGCTCACCACCGGTATATGCACTGCTGCCCTCGCTGCGTCCATCTCAATGTTCGCGACCTCACGGCCAAACAGCGCACCCGAACACGCGAGCAGCTGCGCCCCCTGCATCTCAAGCTCCACTGCGGCAAGTGCCGCTCGGTGAATCCGTTGCTGCGTAGTCCGGACGCCGTGCTGGTTGTACTGTACCTGGGCAATAATTGCGCATCCGTCTGAGTCAACGGCCGCGTATGCGTCGCGCGCAGATGCAGCTGCCCGCGAGCGATCCTTCACCTCTTGGAACGACACCAAGGACTCACGGCGCGCGACCTGCCGCTGCACTGCAGCGAAGAGATCACTGTGTACATCCGTGGCACACATACTCGCCTCCCGCGTGACTCCGAGGTGAAAGCCTATTGTTGCAGTTGCCAGCGTAGCCCGCGCGTATTTAGTTCATGAAATTTCACGGGGGTATACCGAATATTTATCGGCGTGCCTCATCATCCGTAGGGTCAATTCCGGAGTCCAAGGCGTCCCACATCACGCGCCCAGAGTCCGGTCGAGCTTCGAGATCTTCACCTAGCTTTTCACGGCGCACAGCCTCTGTCTCATACTTGTTGAGCTTCGCGGAATCTACACCGGGCCGCATTACAACCGTGAGCGCTCCAATAAGCCCCAGGAGCGCCCCCAAGATGACCAGGTAAATGCCAGCGCTATGCTGCTGCACCTGTGTGATCTCCGCCCACGCGGCAATCGCCCCGTCACTGGCTGCTCCTCCCTGCTCCCCGCTTCCGGCACTCAGCAGTGTGTGCAAACGCTCCAAGTCAGGCTCGGCTAATAAGGTTCGCAAGCCCGATACGCCGGCGCCCACGGCGCCTAGTGCGGCCACCACACCTACTATTCGACGCCCAACTCGCCGCAGCGCGAATATCGCAATCATTGCAACGATCAGAATGAGCGCCACTGCCGCGATCTCCGTAGACCACATTGAACCATCGACGGTAGTGGTACTGGCTCCAGCGCGGTCGTCGAAAACTTCGACAGTAAACCAGTCCATCCTGGACCCCACCCACGCCAGCGCGCCACCGACGCCCACCAGCAGTGCGCCGACGCGGTTCGCCGTATTCACCTAGATATCCTCCAACAGCAGATCTGCATCGAAGCACGTACGGTCCCCCGTATGGCAGGCACCATCCGTCTGGATCACCTTCACCAGCAAGGTGTCGCCGTCGCAGTCGAGGCGCACCTCGCGGACCTCTTGCACAGCGCCACTGGTGAGTCCTTTTACCCAGTATTCGTTACGGGAGCGAGAGAAGTACGTCCCTCGTCGCGTTTCCAGCGTGTACGCCAGCGCCCGCTCATCCATCCAGGCCATCATGAGGACCTCACCGGTGTCAGCAGCCTGCACCACGGCGGGAACCAGGCCGCGGTCGTTCTTCTTCAGCCGAGCAGCAATTGCAGGATCCAATACGGCATCTTCTGGTCGTAGTTCAGTCATCAGCGAACCTCAAAGCCCTCATTCCGAAGCGCATCCTTTACTTCCGCGATGCTCACTTCGCCGAAGTGGAAGATCGACGCCGCAAGTACTGCGTCTGCGCCCGCTTTTACTGCTGGCGGGAAGTCTGCAGCCTTGCCAGCGCCACCGGAAGCAATCACCGGGATGCTTACCGCTGCTCGAACCTTCTCCAACAGCTCGAGATCGAACCCTTCCTTGGTCCCATCTCCGTCCATCGAGTTCAGCAAGATTTCCCCCACACCCAGGTCTTGTCCAGTGCGAGCCCACTCCACCGCGTCGAGACCAGCCGAACGCGTACCACCGTGCGTGGTCACTTCAAACCCAGACGGCTGCGGAAGCCCACCATTCGGCACGCGACGCGCGTCGACAGACAAGACAATGCACTGCGCTCCAAACTTCTCGCTGAGCTCACGCAGTAGCTCTGGCCGGTGAATCGCCGCTGTATTCACACTGACTTTGTCCGCGCCAGCACGCAGCAACTCAGAGACGTCTTCGACGCTTCGAACGCCTCCGCCAACGGTCAGCGGGATAAATACCTGCTCTGCGGTCTTACGGACGACCTCAAGCATCGTTCCACGGCCCTCACGCGACGCGCTTACGTCCAAAAACGTAAGCTCATCAGCGCCTTCCAGTCCATACCGCTGAGCAAGTTCTACGGGATCACCAGCGTCCCGCAGGTTTTCAAAATTTACGCCTTTTACTACCCGCCCGTCGTCCACGTCGAGGCAAGGAATCACACGGATTGCAACAGACAAGGTAATTACCCTCCATACATGTTTTGTGCCACGCTACTCCAGCCCGCAAATACGTTCCGGAAACTACATACTACCGCGAAGCACTCTGCCTATCAGGGCTTTCAAAGCACCGTTGGACCGTCGCGAGCGCAGTCGCATGGGCAGCATTCGTACCAATGACAGCCCCCATCGACGACATCTCCCATGGCTGCCCGTACACGTCAGTCACCGTCGCGCCCGCGCAGCGACCGAACAAGACACCGGCCGCGTTATCCCACACGTGCGGGGAGAAACTCACGCTGGCCTGGAACACACCCGACGCCACAAACGCCAAGTCCACGCCCACTGAGCCAGTCATGCGTGGTCGCAGTGAGGTGGCAGCCAATTCACCGACGAAGGCCAAGCGGCCTTCCGCTGGAAACGCAGCGCGATCATCCGAACCAACGGTTGCAACGCCTACCTGAGCGGCCGTCGTCGAAGGATCAACGCCCTGTGGGAGCGCAGGCAATGGGGCGCCGTCAAGCACAACGGGCTCACCCGAGATCGCATGCATGCGGTGCCCCAGCAATGGCATGTCGGTCACCGCGACGACCGGTTGGCCGTCGATAAGGAGCGCTACCAAGATCGCGCACATCGGGTTGCCACACGAGTAGTTCGAGGTGCCGTCGACAGGATCGAGCACCCAGCACGCCTCAGCGTTGAGGTCCCCGCCGTGTTCCTCCCCGAACACGGGGATACCGGTCGCTTCCGTCAAGCGTTTCCTCAGCAACGTTTCAATGGCGAGATCCGCTTCCGTGGCAAAGTCACCTTCGCCCTTAAAGAGCGCTGGAGCTGCACCGATATGTGTTCGAAACAGCTCGGCGGCTTCATCGACCGCCTCTAACGCAATAGCTCGGTATGCCTGCAGATCCCGCACGCTGTTTACTCGCCCTTCGATACCTTTGCGACGGCCTCCAGCGCCTCACTCAGCGTGAAGCGCTTCTCGTAGAGAGCCTTGCCGATAATGACGGAGTCGATCCCTTCATCGGTATACCGGGCCACTTCTACGACGTCGTCGAGAGTCGCGATTCCGCCCGAGGCAGTAATCTGAGCGTCCGTCGCTGCGGCGACCTCCCGCAACAGTGCAACATTCGGCCCCGCTAGCGTGCCGTCCTTGCTCACGTCGGTCACCACGAAACGGCTGCAACCAGCGGCATCGAACCGCTCCAGAACCTCCCACAGATCACCGCCGTCGGACGTCCAGCCGTTCCCCTTCGTACGCCACTCACCATCAGTTTCACGCACCGCGATATCAATCGCGATCTTGTCGCCGTAGCGCTCAATTGCCTTACAGGTCCACTCCGGATCCTGTAGCGCCGCGGTACCAATATTGACGCGCTTCGCTCCGGTGGCAAGGGCCCGCTCCAACGTGGCGTCGTCACGAATACCACCCGTGAGCTCGACAGCGATACTCAGCTTCGCAGTGATATCCGCCATCAACTCATGGTTCGAGCCACGCCCAAACGCGGCGTCCAAATCCACGAAGTGCAGCCACTGCGCCCCCTGCTCTTCCCAGCGACGAGCAGCCTCCAGGGGATCCCCGTAGCTCTTCTCCGTCCCAGCTTCCCCCTGGTCCAGCCGCACGGCCTGACCTTCAACAACATCAACAGCAGGCAACAAGGTAAAAGTCATGGTGCTCATCTTATCCAATCTAACTCAGCCAGGTTCGGCGCCCGCTACAGAGTCTTCACCCAGTTTTCCAAGAGATGAAGTCCTGCGTCACCAGACTTCTCGGGGTGGAACTGCGTCGCCCAGAGCGGGCCATTTTCGACGGCAGCCACAAACTTATCTCCACCGTGCTCCGACCAGTGCACAAGTGGCGGCGCAATGAACTCATCCGCTTTCAGCGTCCATTCGCGAACGCCGTACGAATGCACGAAGTAGAAGCGCTCGTCTACATTAATGCCATCGAACATGCGCGAGCCGCCAACTATGTCGACGGTGTTCCACCCCATGTGTGGAAGCACAGGAGCCTGGAGCTTTTCAACGGTCCCCGGCCACTCTGCTAATCCAGCAGTATCAATGCCATGCTCGACTCCGTGCTCAAAAAGGATTTGCATACCAACGCAGATACCCAGCACAGGACGACCACCTGCAAGGCGCTGTCCGATGATGCGCCCCCCTTGCATTGCCTGCAACCCACGCATGCATGCATCAAACGCGCCAACCCCCGGCACTAACAGGCCGTCAGCCTCCACCGCGATCGACGGATCGGCAGTAACGCTGACGCGCGCGCCAACTTGTTCTAGCGCACGCTGAGCGGATCGGATATTTCCTGCCCCGTAGTCGAGCAGCGCAACATGGGGTTGTGGCATGTCGTTAGCAGTCATGAAGATTAATTCTAGCGCCCGTTCCGCCGATAAAGGCGCGGGGGCTGAACATTTTTCAGCCGCACGGACAAGTTATTAACTTCGACGACGCGGTGCTTGCCCAGCTGCCTATCCAGCAACGTAATAACTACGCCAATAAGGATCACGGCCGCCGCCAGACCAAACATCGGGGTAAACATCATCATTGTCAGCAACATGCCGTACATCGTCGACCCCAGACCTGTTCCTCCGTCGAATGCGATATTCCAAATCGCAGAGGCCTCAGAGCTCTTCGAACGGGGCAAGCGATAGAACATCAAGGTGAGCGCCTCGTTCTGTACCGCGCCGAATCCAACACCGTAGATCAACGCTGCCAACGCCATCCACCACACCGGCAGATCAAGAAGCAGAATGAGCGCGATGAGAAAGACACCACCTGCAGCAATGAACTGGCACGGAATGAGAATGCTGCCTGGGTATCCCTTGCGGTCCATGACCTGACCCGCTGCGTACCGCGACAACATAGAAGCGAAGTTCATCACGCCCAGCATCACACCGCCAAGCGCCGCTCCCTTGGCCGGATCGAGATCGCGCATCGCCGCGGGAAGGAAGTTAGTAATTGCACCATACGCTGAGGTGACGAACATCAAGGCCATGCCCGGAACAAACACAAGCCGCCACATCGGTACGTGCACGTGCGCCACGCTCAACTCGTCGCGGTCCGCTTGTGGCACAGCTGGGATGAACATGCATGCCACCAACGAAATGAGGCCTACGCCCGCTGCAATGTAATACACCGCGTTATACCCAATGACGTTGACCAGGGCGAGGCCCGTCGGCAAGCCGACCATCTGAGACAAGCCCACCATGATGCCCAGCGTGCCGGTCGCCCGCCCCAACAAGCGACGCGGTACCAACTCAGCGACGACGGCTGCCTCCGCTACCGTCAGCGCGCCAAACCCAACACCGCGGATCGCGCTCACAGTCAGCACTGTTCCGGCTTCCATTCCCAACGCGTAGGCGAACGCCGGAACACCCAAGAGCAAAGAAGACAGCCCCATAATCAGGCCAAACCCGAACTTGCGCAGCAGCGCAGGTGTCGCCATCTGTGTAAGCACTGTAGCGAGCATGAACACACCGGTGGTAAGCCCGGCCAGCGTTTCGGTTCCTCCTGCATCGAGCACCGCCGTAGGAATCACCGGTAGCAGCACCGCCCATGCGGCGAACGCTGCCATCACCGCGAGCAGGACGGGCTTCATGCCGCGTGCCTTCCAAACACTCGAGACCGAGTTGATTTCCTCAACAGTAAGCGGTGTTGGTGGGAAGAACTTCAAACTACATAACCTCCATCATTGCCATAATCGCGAATGCGAGCGCCAGCGCAGTAGCCAAGGCTAACACTGCAGTCGGCACCCTCAATCCACGCTGGTACGTTGACCACACTCCGCCTGCGAGCACACCCGCCAACACGAAGAGGCCAAGCACCCCCATACTTGCTGGAATGCCTCCCACCTATAACGCACCCTTTGTCGACGGCACACCCGTAATCTTTGGGTCTGCATCCACTGCAGCTCGCAAACTGCGGGCCACAGCCTTGAATTCGGCTTCCGTAATGTGGTGCGGATCGCGACCATAGCGCACATTCACGTGCAAGGTCATTCGGGAGTTATACGCAAGCGTCTCAAAGAAATGACGGTTTATCACCGTGGCGTAGTGTCCGCCGATGACCTGCCAATCCATATGCTCCGGCTCACCGTTCATCACAAAGTACGGACGCCCAGACAGATCTACAACTGCCTCAACGAGCGTTTCGTCCATCGGCAACAGCATCGAGCCAAAGCGGCGGATGCCACGCTTGTCCCCGATCGCATCCAGTAGCGCCCACCCGAGCGTGATGGCGGTGTCTTCCACCGTGTGGTGGGCATCGATCTCCGTGTCGCCTTTCGCCTTCACCGTGAGGTCGAAAGCACCGTGGGCTCCGAATGCGGTGAGCATGTGATCGAAAAACGGCAATCCGGTGTCAATGTCAGTCACGCCTGTGCCGTCGAGATCGATGGACACAGTGATGTCGGATTCAGACGTCTTCCTGTGTGCGGTCCCTACCCTATTCGCCATGAAGTACCTTTCTTGCTGCCTCTAGGAAGGCATCGTTTTCGCTATCAAGTCCAACCGTCACTCGCAGGTGACCTGCGACGCCAACGTCACGAATGAGTACGCCACAGTCGAGGAACTGCTGCCACGCTGCATGGGTCGAAGTGGCGTCGCCAAACGGGCCGAAGAAGATGAAATTCGACGAGCTCGGCACAACCTTGTAGCCCATCTCTTCCAGCGCTGCTTGCACGCGCACGCGCTCCTGCGCCAACTTGTCAACCGTCGCGAGCGTGTCCCCGGCGTGCTTCAGCGCCACGCGTGCAGCGACCTGGGAGAGCACCGAGAGGTGGTACGGCAAGCGAACCAGCATGACGGCGTCGATAAACGCCGGTGCTGCAACGAAGTACCCTAGGCGCGCGCCTGCGAAATCGAACGCCTTCGACATCGTGCGCGACACAACGAGCTTCTCTGGATACGTTGCTAGCAGCGTCGTTGCGGACGGGGAATCCGAAAACTCAGCGTACGCCTCGTCAATAATCACGATGCCAGGTGCAGCCTGAACAATCTTTTCGATGTCTTCGAGTACAGTCTCACCGCCAGTTGGATTGTTCGGCGTAGTGATAAAGATGACGTCCGGCGCGTGCTTTTCGACGGCCTGCACGGCCTGCTGCACATCGATATCGAAAGATTCGTTGCGATCAATCGGGATAAACTCGGTTTGCGTGCCCGCCGCAAGGATTGGGTGCATCGAGTAGCTAGGCACGAACCCCATGGCACTGCGTCCGGGGCCACCGAAAGCTTGCAACAGCTGCTGCAAAATCTCGTTCGAACCGTTTGCGGCCCAAATGTTGTCTTTGCTGACCTGGACGCCCGTCTGCTTCGACACGTATGCGGCCAAGTCTTCCCGAAGCAACACGGCGTCGCGCTCTGGGTAGCGGTTGAGCGACCGTGCCGCTGCTTCAACCTCGGCAACCAGGTCCTGAATCAACGCCTCAGAGGGCGGGTACGGATTCTCGTTGGTGTTCAGCGCGACAGGCACTTTCAACTGTGGGGCGCCGTATGGGTTCTTTCCTTGCAGCTCGTCGCGAAGTGGTAGCGATTCGAGCGTGACGCCCTTCGCGATCGTCGAAGGATCAGTAGACATACTTACTTAGCTCCGTTTCCTCGTGCCTTAATGGATTCACCGTGTGCAGGAAGCTGCTCTTCCGCTGCCAACACCATGATGTCCTCAGCAATCTCCGCCAACGCGGCCTTGTCGTACTCGATGAGATTGACAGGCTTCAGGAACGTCAAGGTGGACAGGCCGGGGTTGAACCGCGCCGTCCCGGATGTCGGCAAAACGTGGTTCGAGCCAGCCGCATAGTCACCGAGTGGGACCGGTGAGTATGGCCCGACGAAAATTGCGCCCGCGTTTCGAACTCGCTCCGCAACCGCGCGAGCATCGCGCGTGTGCACCTCCAGGTGCTCTGCTGCGTAAACGTCTGCGACTGCGACAGCCTTCTCAATATCGTCGACCAGGATGATGCCGGACTGCTTACCGCCCAGCGCAGTAGAGGCACGCTCAGCGTTGAGCGTTTGCTTCGAGCGCTGCTCAACGAGTTGGCCGACTTCCTGAGCCAGGGCCTCTGAGTCGGTGATAAGCACACTAGCTGCTTGCTCGTCGTGCTCTGCCTGCGAAATCAGATCGAGCGCCACGTATTCCGCATTCGCGCTGTCATCGGCGATAACCGCGATCTCGCTCGGGCCGGCCTCCGCGTCAATGCCCACCGTGCCGTTGACTACACGCTTCGCGGCAGCAACGTAGATGTTCCCCGGTCCGGTCACCATATCAACTGGTTCCAGGCCGTGGGCATCATCGCCGTACGCCAGCAATGCAATCGCCTGGGCTCCACCGACTGCCCACACTTCATCGACGCCGAGCAGCGCGCACGCGGCGAGCGTCGTTGGGTGCGGCCAGCCGCCGAACTCCTCCTGAGGAGGAGTGCAGACCACCATGCTGTCCGTCCCCGCCTCCTGCGCAGGAATCACGTTCATGAGCACGCTCGAGGGGTACACCGCCTTTCCACCTGGAACATAAAGTCCCACGCGCGAAACAGGAATAAATGTCTCGGTGACAGTTGCGCCATTCGCAAGCGTCGTAGTGTGTGGCTGCGGCTTCTGTTCAGCGTGTACCTTGCGAATCCGCTCGATCGCGACTTCAAGCGCGGAGCGCAGCGCAGGATCAAGCTTGTCGACGGCCTCTTTGATCACCTCCGACGGCACCCGCACGGATGCTGGACGGATCCCGTCGAACTTCTCTCCGTATTCGAGTGCCTTTTCGGCACCGCCTACGCGAACCTCTTCAACGATCGGCGTAACTGCGGGAAGCACGGCATGGACATCAACGCCACCACGTGGCAGTGCCCTGCGAAGTTCGGCGGTCGTTGGGGTTGTCCCCCGGAGGTCGGTAACTCTCAGCATTTTCGTGTCTCCCAGATTCAACAAATGAGCACAATACGTACCGCAGCCATTGTATTCTCCGACAGGCGCGAAAAAGCTGTTCAGGCCAAAAAAGGCGTCACCCCAGAGCTTTCACCAAGGGAATAAGGTAGTTCACACTATTTCGGGGGTGTCGACTGCGCGGATCACCATCCTCGACCACGCGACGAGCCCTGTGGCGAATGGCGCAAGGCACAACGCCACTCCCGGGGCAACTATCGGAAACACGCTTAAGCGTTGACCGTCCTGGAAGCCGTCTGCATGCTCAGGCAAAGCTGTGAGCCAACCCGAGACCATTCCGCCAACCGCCAATACAACGTATCCGGCGAGCGCGGCAACGATGAGCTGCCAGACAAACCATGCGAGCTGGCCCCCGCCTCGACGCGCTCGACCCGCAGCACCGACAACCAACCCGACTACCAACAACACCACCGTTAGCCAGCCGAGTCCAGCAAACTGCGCATTCTGGATCGTTTCCGTTTCATCGATCATGAACGATCCATCCGACACAACGGTCACTATCGGGGGACGCAACCACGCCCACGCTGCCCCACCGATTACACCGCTGACAAGCCCAGCGAAAAGGAGGCCGGCGCCAGCGTGGATCGTGGCGCGCGGCCTGGAGTCGAGCTGCTGTGCTAGTTGCACAGCTTCCAGCGACCGTCTTCGTGCGTGAAGAGCTGGGTCTGGGTCTTTTCGCCCTCGGAGTTATTCGACTTCACTGTCGCCGAAGCATGGTTGCCATCAACGCGGACGTCGCTCAGGGAAATTTCGGTCTTCGGGATCTCAATCGCCTGACCGGCCTCTTCCTGCATACGGGCAGCCTGCTCAATCACCTCGAGAGAAACGCCTTGGCGCTCCATCTCTTCCAGTGCGGGTTCGGTGATCTTCTTACAGGAGTTATCCAAGATGACGCGCGTCCACTTTTCGAAGGACTCCGGGTTCGTCACCTTGCGAACCACTTCCTCCATTTCCTTGCGCTGCTCTTCAGTGCCTTCTTTACCGCCCTCGATTGGCTCGAAGGTTGGAACAGCGAACTCTCCGTCCTCAAACGGATTCGCAATCGTTGGGATCGCACCGGGCTCCCCTTGTGCCTCCGTCTGCTTTTTGTCGTCGGACTTCTTCTCGCCCTTTTCGTCCTTCTTCGGCTCTTCCTTCGCCGAATTCTCGGCCTTATCTTTCTCGGAAGCCGCCGAATTCGGAGCGCTGGCAGCGGTGGACAGTCCGCCGCCCGCGGTCTCGTCATCAGAGCCACACGCAGTCAATGACATCGCCAACGCAACTACTGCAGCTGCAGCAACCTTGGAACCAGTGGTGGAAATCCTCACGACGTATCTCTCCTTACAGCGACCAGCACAACGGTTGTACCCGGCCTGTTACGTTAAAAATCGTTGATGCCAATTTTAACCACTCGTTTCTGCTGGCCCAATTACGCTCCGGTACAAAGTATCTGAACACTCTCTGTGAACTCGTTGTAAACGTCCACCCCCTCTCCACCATGAGACAGGTAACATGGGCACACATGCACCTGTCCGTGGATCAGATCACGATCACTGCGATGGATTTACTCAGGTCATATGGCTTAGCCGATGTGTCAATGCGCAGGATCGCCAAGGAGCTCGACGTCGCACCGTCAGCGCTGTATTGGCATGTGGCAAGCAAACAGGACCTTGTGGCTCGCCTGGCAGAGCACATCGTTGCGCCGCTCACAACCCCCTCCTCACCAGCCGCATCCACGAGTGAAGCAGCCAGAATGCTCCGTAACTGCCTGCTCAGCATTCGAGATGGCGCTGAGGTGACGGTCACAGCGGTAGGCAATCCAGAGTCTCCGATACACTCCCAACTCCAGCGCTTTTTCATCACATCATTGGCTATGGAAGTCGAAGGGGCGTCGACACCTCAGCTCAGCGCAACCGCCGATGCTCTCCTACACCTAATCCTTGGCAGTGCCCTCGTCCAGCAAACTGAATCCCAGCTGGTAGCGGCTACGAATGCAAGCGAAACGTTGCCACAATCACAGACCATTGAGAGGGACGACTCGTTCGCATTTTCCGTCGATCTCATCATTCGGGGGCTGCAAGCGGGCTGCTGATTGCCAGGCTGGTGAGGGTTTCGCAATGCGGGAACCCCCGGGGGGTGCACTATGGTGATTCCTTATGATTCAAAGCTCTACTTCCCCAAAGCCCGCGAACGATATCGTCGTGTGGCCTGGTTCCCCATACCCGCTAGGTTCTACCTATGACGGTGCCGGAACAAACTTCACGCTCTTTTCAGGAGTTGCGGAGAAGGTTGAACTTTGCCTTATCGACGACGAAGGCGCCGAAACTCGCATCGAACTTGAAGAGGTAGACAACCACGTGTGGCACGCCTACCTTCCAGGAATTACACCTGGACAGCGCTACGGCTACCGCGTCCATGGTCCGTGGGATCCAGCGAACGGCAAGCGCTGCGACGCGAACAAGTTGCTCGTCGACCCCTACGCGCGCGCTTTCGACGGCGAGTTCTCACAGCATTCTTCGCTGTTTTCCTATGACATCAATGCAGAGGTCCGCGGAACGGGCCGCAACGAAGAAGACTCGCTGGGCCATACGATGCTTTCTGTCGTCATCAACCCGTTCTTTGACTGGGGCGATGACCGTGCACCACGCATCCCAGATGAGGAAACAGTCATCTACGAATGCCATGTCAAAGGCATGACCCAGACGCACCCTGACGTACCCGAAAACCTCCGCGGCACCTACGCAGGCATGGCACACCCAGCAGTGGTCAATTATCTCAAGGATCTGGGTGTGACGTCTGTCGAGCTCCTGCCGGTCCACCAGTTCCTACAGGACGACCGACTGCGTGATCTCGGGCTGCGTAACTACTGGGGCTACAACACCTTTGGATTCTTCGCACCCGAGAACAACTACGCAGCTACTGCGCAGCCGAGCGACGCCGTCGCCGAGTTCAAGGGCATGGTGCGGGCGTACCACGAGGCAGGCATGGAGGTCATCCTTGACGTCGTGTACAACCACACTGCTGAAGGCAACCACCTCGGCCCCACCATTGCTTTCCGCGGCATCGACAATGAGGCCTACTACCGCCTGGTGAACAACGACAAGTTCCACTACATGGACTACACAGGCACCGGAAACTCATTCAATGTGCGCGACCCTCACTCACTGCAGCTCATCATGGACTCTTTGCGTTACTGGGTCACTGAGATGCACGTCGATGGTTTCCGTTTCGATCTAGCTTCGACCCTTGCACGCGAGTTCTCTGACGTCGATCGTCTGGCAACATTCTTCGACCTGGTCCAACAGGACCCGGTAGTCTCGCAGGTCAAGTTGATCGCCGAGCCATGGGATGTCGGTGAGGGAGGCTACCAAGTTGGCAACTTCCCTGCGCTGTGGAGCGAATGGAATGGTAAGTACCGCGACACGATGCGCGACTTCTGGCGCGGTGAACCCGCTACGCTTGGTGAGTTCGCATCCCGTCTGACCGGCTCCTCTGACTTGTACCAACACAACGGACGTCGCCCTACTGCCTCGATTAACTTCATTACGGCCCACGACGGTTTCACGTTGAATGACTTGGTTTCCTACAACCACAAGCACAACGAGGCCAACGGTGAGGACAACCGCGACGGCGAAAGCCACAACCGCTCCTGGAACTGTGGCGTCGAGGGCCCGACGGATGATGCCGAGGTGAATCAGTTGCGTGCGCAGCAGCGTCGCAACTTCTTGACGACGCTCCTGCTCTCCCAGGGCACACCGATGATCTCCCACGGCGACGAGCTTGCCCGCACCCAGGGCGGTAACAACAATGTGTACTGCCAGGACAATGAAATCGCGTGGATGGACTGGACACAGCTCGACGACAGCGAGCAGCTGCACGAATTCACAAAGCGCCTGATCGCGATCCGCAAGGCTCACCCGGTCTTCCGCAGGCGTCGGTTCTTGGAAGGTGGTGCGCTTGGCGCGGATGTGGTCGACCGCGAGATTGCTTGGCTAGTTCCTTCCGGCGAACTCATGACGCAGTCCGACTGGGACTTCGCCTTCGGCAAGGCCTTGATGGTGTACTTCAACGGCGACGCTATCGCGGAGCCGGATGCTCGCGGTCAGCGTGTGCGAGATGATTCGTTCATTCTGATGTTCAACGCCCACTACGAAGACATCGAATTCACGCTTCTGCCACAGGAGTTCGGATCAAGCTGGGAGGTGCTCATCGATACAACTGAGCAACTTGGCTACCCGGCGAGCACGCTGACAATCGGCGCCTCGGAGACCACAGTCGTCCCGGCGCGGTCCACAGTTGTGCTGAAACAGGTAGGTGCCCCGGTTCGCGAGGACGCCTAACTCCAGGGGCTTGACCGCCGTCAGTTTCATGTCCGGTGGGTGAGTAGTATGTGTGCTACCCGCCTACCGGATTTTTGATTGGAGCCATACGCTGTGATTACTGCTAGCCGTGCGACGTTGAGTGTTTCGAATACGGAGCTGGTCGTCACCCCAACCCCCTTGGAGGCGGCGCTGGCTGGCTCCAGCGAGCCCACGCGCATTCCGATAGAGGCAATCACAAAGGTTGACTTGACCGAAGGCGATGACTGGAGCACGGGCACCGTCAGTATCACGTGTAGCGACATCGTTGTAAACGTTGTTTTTGCGCCTGGCGCGGGCGCTGCGATGCGCGAGCTCGAGGATGCTATTTCTGCTGCGCAGCGTGGCGACGCCCCGACGCAGGACGCGCAGCGAAGCGGTTCAAGCGGTTTGCCTGGCTTTGATTTCGTTGCGTTTGATGTGGAAACTGCCAACCAGAGGTGGGGTTCTATCTGTCAGATCGGTGCAGTGAAAGTCATTGATGGTGTAGAAACTGACCGCGTTTCTTGGTTGTGTATGCCTCCGGAGCAGTGGGCCGAGTTTGACCCCCACAACGTCGCTATTCATAGGATTCGTCGGGAGGACGTGGCAGACGCACCAAGTGTGGCTGACTGTATTGCGCAACTTGTCGAGTTCGCTGGTTCCCTCCCCCTTGTGGCTCACAATGCGCATTTTGATAGCACTGCGCTGTTTCAAGCTGCTGGTGCAGTCGGGATGGATGCGCCACAGGTGCTCTTCGCATGCTCGTTGGCGCAGGCACGCTCGTGCGACCTTGATGTTGAGAACCACAAGTTGCCCACCTTGGCATCTCACTTCGGCGTGCCGCTGGAGCAGCACCACGACGCCTGCGCGGATGCTGCAGCCTGTGCGGGCATCATGGTTGGCCTGGCCCGTCGGGCGCACTACCAGGGTTCACTTGTTGGGTTTGTCCATGACGCAGGCTTCACTTTGGGCTCGATCGATTCCCATCGGGTGACTCCAGTGCTCAGGGACCGATCCGGCGCGGGCCGTGCACTGCAAGCAGAAAGCATCGCCAAGGGAGGCATGCAGGCAGCTGCCGCTGCAGTTCCTGCACCTGCTGGAAGCAACCAAGCGGGCCCCTCTAGAAAGAGCACACAGAAGCAGAGCAAGGGTCGCAAGCCAGCTCCGTGGCAAGCGGTGGCAACCCCGGACACGGTGCCAGAACCGGCGCTCGATGCTGATGCTTCCTCGCCATTGTTTGGGCAGCACGTCACGCTGACCGGTGAGTTTTCTCCATTTGATAAGGGTGCGCTGTGGCAAGGCATTGCTGCTCAGGGCGGCCAGGTGGGCAAGAACGTGACGAAGAAGACCACCATCCTCGTTGTTGGCGAATGGGGGTCAATGACCTCGAAGGAAAAGCGGGCTCGGCAGCTTATTGAGCAGGGCCAAGACATAGCAATCTGGAAGGCCGATCAATTACTGGATGCCCTAGGATTGAACGAGCAACCACCGTTTTAAAACTTTTTGGGAACCATCGGCGGGTTTGAACGGTCTAAGTACATATGACTACTCATATGCCCGCTCCGTGCGCCCCTTCAATGCTTGTACCCATTTTCCCCCGTCTGGCCCGACGTTGTGAAGTCACGTCGAGTTCTTCGCGTGCGTGGCTCACGCCAGGTTTCGGGGCTTCGACCGCTTACATCAGTTTGGCACCCGGGTTGGTGTGCGTCTTTGACTCAGATTCGGTGGAGGGCCTGACGCACCAGTCCATTGGCGCGATGGGCTTGACGGTCCACCAGGCATGGAACTCAGCTGCGCGCATGCTGAGCACCGATCTTCTCGAGGGCCGAGTGATCTTGGACTACCTGCCAGCGGAAAAATCGCTAGGGTTCGGAGCACCGAAGGGAGTTCAGGTGCAAAGCTCTGCTGGGTATGCGGCGTCTTGGCTCGCTCACCCGCAACTCTTCTCGACGCTCTATGCTCACGTTGATCGCGTACTCATGCCGCACAACGAATTGCTGTTCTATTCCCGCGATCAGCAAGAACTCTTCGTCTTCGACGCCACCTTGGAGGAAGCTCTGGCGTTCGCCAATCCGGAGCACGTCATGCGCTATTCGGTTGGCTTCCCTCTCTCTTGTGATTCTCGCGTCCGCAGCTAAGTGCGTCTTGAGCTACTAGGGTGGCTGGTAACTTCAAGGAGGACGTATTGCAAGCCCCAATTACATCAACCTACCGTCTCCAGCTGCGTGGCCCACAAGCCGATCCGTCGGGTCGCGCGTTCGGCTTCGACCAGGCAGCGCAGTGTCTGCCCTATTTGGAGTCACTCGGTATTTCCCATGTGTACCTCTCTCCTATCTTGCAGGCACTGCCGACATCGAATCACAACTATGACGTCACTGACCCGACTGTGGTCAACCCGGAACTGGGTGGACTAGCAGGCTTCCGGCGCTTCGTGGAGGCAGCCAGAAAACTCAACCTTGGCGTGATCATCGATATCGTGCCGAACCACCTGGGTGTCGCTTCCCCGCAGCTCAATAGCTGGTGGTGGGACGTTCTCAAGCATGGTCGCGACTCTGAGTACGAGCGCTACTTCGATATCGATTGGCACGCTGACAACGGGGCGGGCGGGAAGCTCGGCCTGCCGATCTTCGGGAAGGAACACGACGAAGATGCTCTCACGCTGCGCTATTTAGATCAGGACAACCCCGAAAGCGGCATCGTGCTGGCCTACTACGACAACGTATTCCCACTCAAGCCAGGCACCTGCTCTTCCCTCGACGACGATCCGAAGGAGGTCTACGAGCGTCAGTCCTACAAGCTGATGTTTTGGCGCGACGGCATCATTTCTTATCGCCGATTCTTCTCTGTCAACGGGCTTGCGGGCATCCGACAAGAGGACCCCGCGGTCTTTGAACACACGCATGCGATCATCCGCCAGCTTGTGGCTGAGGATCTGATTGACGGCGTCCGCGTCGACCACCCGGATGGACTCACGGATCCTTTCGGGTACTTGTCACGGCTTCGTGATGTTGTTGGTCCCGATCGCTGGCTGGTCGTCGAGAAGATCTTGGAGGCCGACGAGCCGCTCGACCCACGCCTGCGCGTCAACGGCACAACTGGCTACGACGCGCTTCGCGAGCTCGACGGCATCTTCGTCAACCAGACGGCCGAGGATACACTCAGTATGCTCGCACTGCGCCAATCGGGCTCCACGTGGGATCAGGCGGCGCTTGATGCCGCGGCGCTACAGCTCAAGCGTGAGGTGGCAACGCACGAGCTTCAGGCGGAGGTTCGCCGTCTCACGCGCGCTATTCGGCGCGATAACTTTTCGACGGCCGGCTCCGCCGTCTCTGACGAAATCCTCGTTGACACCGTCATTGCATTAGTCGCAGCCATCCCCGTCTACCGCGCCGATTACCGATCACTGTCGAGGATCACGGCCACCGTGGTGGCCGATATGGCACAACGCTTCCCTTCCCGGCGCGACGCCCTCGACCTCATCGCGGCTGCCCTGCTCGCTGAAGGTGAGGCAAGCACCCGCTTTGCGCAGGTGTGTGGTGCGGTCATGGCGAAGGGGGTCGAAGACACGTTGTTCTATAGGGCGAACCGGTTGGTGGCGCTGCAGGAAGTAGGCGGCGCTCCTGGCCGCTTCGGAGTGGGCGCGGCGGAGTTTCACCTGCTACAGCAAGAGCGTGCTGAGCTGTGGCCGCAGACGATGACGACGTTAAGCACCCACGACACGAAGCGTTCCGAGGATACGCGCGCGCGGATGCTGGAGATCGCCGAAGTACCAAACGCGTTTGCGGAGTTAGTGAACACGACGACAGCGCTGTTGCCTCCGCCAGACCACGCCACGGCGCATTTCTTACTGCAGAATATCGTGGGGGTTTGGCCTGCGGATGGGATTGTTACGGAGTCGCTTTCGCAGCGGCTGCATGATTACGCGATCAAAGCAGTGCGTGAGGCAGCGCTGCATACGAGCTGGTTCGACGCTGATGAGGCGTATGAGCAGCAGGTGCTCGATTGGGTAAACGCAGTGCTGGCGGGGCCTGCAACGTCACTGATCACGGACTTCGTGTCAACCATCCATGAGGGGGCGGTCGCAGTAACGCTGGGGCGTAAAGTTCTCCAGCTTGCCGGCGCTGGCATTCCTGATACCTACCAGGGCATGGAGTTTTTCGAACCCACACTCGTAGACCCGGACAACCGAAGCTTCATCGACTACACCGCACGCACGCAAACGCTGCACCGGTATCTCGATGCACGGCAGCAACCGCAGTTCAATCTGGGTGACTTCTTGGGCTGCGAGCAAGACGGTTCGCCGGGCCGGTCCTGGCCCGGCCTATCCGAGTCTGTTGACGCCGCCAAGCAGCTGGTTATCCGTGAATGCCTTACGGCACGAAAGACCACGCCGACCTTGTTTACCGAGGGGAAGCACCGCGCGGTGTTTGCGGTCGGCCCATCCCAGCAGCACTTTGTCGGATTCGCTCGTGAGCACCGGGATACGGCCGAGATTGGTGTGATTGCGGTTGCAACCCGAAAGCCCCTTGAACTTGCGCGCCGGGGTGGCTGGGAGGACACCACACTGACGCTGCCGCAGGGCTCCTGGTTCGAGCGGTTCACCGGTAGAGAGTTTCACGGCACAGTCCCGGTCGGAGTCCTGCTCGAGTACCTTCCTACTGCGCTGTTGGAGCGTCGAGAGGCCGTCGAATAGCAACGGTGGGTACACTGTTGTGCCGATGAACACGAAGCACAATGACACAATCGCGCAACTCGGCAACACCTACTTCGCGTGGCTACGGCAACACGAAGGGGTTGCCGAGGAGTTTCGTCATGCGCTCCACGAGCTTATGATCGACGCCGGTATCAACTTTGACCGCGTCGATGTGCGTATCAAAAGCTGGCCTTCGCTGAAAGAGAAAGCTAAGAAGCGTCGTGGTGGAAAGATTGTGTACCCGGACCCGTGGAACGACATCCGTGACCTCATCGGGGCCCGTATCACCGTGATGCATTCCACCGAAATACCAGCAGTGCTTCGCTTGCTTGCGGATCAGTTCGACGTGCTTCGTAGCGTGGACAAGGCTCAGGAGACGAGGGTGTCGGGCACGTTCGGATACGGCTCGCACCACCTGGTGCTCCAGGTAGGTGAGCATAACGAGGAGCTCGAACACTACCGCGGGCAAGTCTTCGAGGTGCAAGTACGGACGGTGCTACAGCACGCGTGGGCGGAGTTCGAGCACGATGTGCGATATAAGCGCTCTCACGGCGAGCTGGACCCACAAATTGATCGCGCGTTCACGCTCGCAGCCGGGCTTATCGAACTTGCGGATCAGCAGTTCGACCAAATCGCAGAGCTGTCCAACCCGCAAAAACAGAGCCCGAGCGCTCCCGATACCGCAGCGGCATTGGCACCAGAGACGCTCCCCGGCGTGCTCACCGTGATCCTTGGGGCGTCGTTTCCCCTGTCCCGCGTTGACGATTACAGATTCTTGCACGAGCTACTCAGCGCCGACGGCATCGAGACAGTCTCTGCTCTCGCGGAGTTAGCGAACCCGGCAGACATCGAAGCCGTGCAGAACACGCTGCAGACGCGGTTCACCCCAGGCCAAGTCAGGCTTGTCGACGACCTCCTGCTGAACAAGTACGGGCAGGAGCACATCAACCGCACGTGGGAAAGCGGAAACCGGCCATTACTACGCAAACGCAAACTTACACGCAGGCTCACCCAACTCCGTGAGGGCGGCGCCCCGCAAACAAACTCGGGCGAGAACGCCTAGAAACTGTTGCGCCCCCGCAGGCGGTCGAGCTGCCTGCGCTCTTTCTTCGTCGGCCGACCTGCCCCACGATCCCGTACGGGCAGCGCACCTAACACCTCCGATGTCACAGGAGGTGGCGAGTGGTCTATATAGCAGGTCGTGGCGATTTTCGCCCCGGCGCGCTTCTGCAGCGTCTGGGTGACTTCCAGGTCAAGGTAGCGGTGGTCCTTCCACACCTTGAGCCGATCCCCTGGCACGACTTGTGCTGAGGGCTTGACTGCTTTGCCATTGAGCTTGGCATGTCCGGCGCGAACCGCCTCTGCGGACAACGAGCGCGTCTTAAAGATGCGGACAGCCCAGAGCCAGACGTCGATCCTCGTCGCGGTGGTATTTGGGCTAGTCATCGTGCTTGTTTAGTAGTTGTCGTGATGGTTTACGATCTTTTGCACCTTGCTCCAGTTGATATAGCCGCCAACCACGCCAATGACAAGGCACACGATAAACAGTTGCCACGAACCGGCAATCAGGCCGAGCGCTACACCAGCGCCGAGGCCACCGCCGGCCCACACGACTGCGTTCTTGGAGTAACGGCGTACCGCCTGCTTGCGGGATTCAATCGGATTCGATGGACGAGGCTGCATAGTCATGGCACACAGTTTAGCGTGCAGATTCAATCCATTGGCGGCCTGCTTCTTCTGCCTCCGCTCGGCCCTGGGTGCTCGCTGCGAGTTGCGCGTCGAGTGCTTCGCGTTGTCCGGGGTCGTGCGCCAGCGTGTACGTGGCGGCGGCGCCGTACTCGACGTTGACGATGTCAAAGCCTGCGTTGCGCAGCTCGGCCTCGATGCGACCTGCCTCCGCGTGCGGCAGATCGACGCGCACGAGTTCCTTTGTACTACGCAGCACCCGCGGTACCAGTGGAAGCGTCTGCCCAACCGAGTCAGAGTAGGCGTGAACCAGCCCTCCTGCACCCAGCTTGATACCACCGAAATATCGGATCACGACAGCGGTGAGGTCAAGCATTTCGGAGCCGTGCAGCATATCGAGCATCGGTTTGCCTGCGGTGCCGGAGGGCTCCCCATCGTCGGATGAGCGTTCGACGGGCAGGGCGTCGTCGACGTGCAGAATATATGCGGAGCAATGGTGACGTGCATCGGGGTAGGTCTCACGGGCCTGCTGGATCAGGGCCCGCGCCTCGGCTTCAGACTGGGTGCGGCCAATCCAAGTGATGAATCGGGATCGTTTGATCTCGATCTCGTGAGTGGTGATGTCACCGGCGGCGGGCAGTTCGTACGATGTGCGCATAGTGCTTCCACTCTAAATCCATTGCGACGGTTATGGTACTTCCATACAGTTGGTGGTATGTCTAGCAAGCACACTCCGATGCCCCAACAATTTGGGGTGTGGGCTCCGAACGCGCACGGCGCGCGCCTGCACCTCCACGACAGCGAAGGGCCCCGCACGCTCGAGATGCAGCGTGACGAGACCCGCCGGGACTGGTGGGTGGTTCCGCGCGAAGTCGCCCAACCCGAAATTGGTGCGCGCTACAGCTTCTCCTTGCTTCGTGACGGCGAGTGGTCACAGCCACTACCCGACCCTCGTTCGCGCTTCCAGCCCGAGGGCGTCCACGGCCCATCAGAGGTGACCAGCAGCACGTTCGATTGGACGGATGATTCGTGGGAAGGCATCGCACTTCGCGACCAAGTCCTCTACGAGCTCCACGTGGGCACCTTCACGCCACAGGGGACGTTCGAGGGGGCCGTCGAAAAGCTTGATTATCTTGCCGAACTTGGCGTCAACTCCATTGAGTTGCTGCCGGTGCAGCCCTTCGCGGGAGCCCGCAACTGGGGCTACGACGGCGTGGACTGGTTCGCCGTGCAGGAATCGTACGGCGGCCCCGAGGGCCTCAAGACCCTTATCGACGCTGCTCACGCCCGCGGTATCGCCGTCATCCTCGACGTGGTGTACAACCACTTCGGCCCCGAAGGTAACTACAACGGCAACTTCGGTCCGTACACAACCGCAGGGCACACCGGCTGGGGTGACGTGATCAACCTGTCCGGTGCCCACTCGGATGAGGTCCGCGCATATGTACTCGACGCCGTGCTCCAATGGCTCGACGAGTTCCACGTCGACGGCCTGCGACTCGACGCGGTGCAGACCTACGACGATCGCCTGGCCTTCTCCATCATGGAGGAAATCAAGAACGTCGCCAACGAAGTTGAAGCTTCCACCGGCATCCCCCGCACCATCATCGCCGAATCGGAGCAAAACAACCCACGGCTCCTCGAGTCCCCGGAGCGCGGCGGCTACGGGCTCGACGCACACTGGCTTGACGACGTCCACCACGGGATCCACACGCTGGTCACCGGCGAGCGTGCCGGGTACTACGCCGACTATGGCACGCTCGAAATCCTGGCGGATACACTGCGCAACGGTTACCGCTTCCGCGAGGACTACTCCGTGTACCGCCAGCGTACCCACGGCAAGGCGCTCGACCTTGACCGCGTCGCACCGTGGCAGATGGTCACCTACACCACCGACCACGACCAGACCGGAAACCGCGCGAAGGGTGACCGCCCGTCGCAGTATCTCAGTGCGCGCAAGCAGGTACTCAAGGCGGCCGTCGTACTCCTATCTCCATTCAGCCCGATGCTTTTCATGGGCGAAGAGTTCGGTGCACGCACGCCGTTCCCATTCTTTGTCTCGCACAGCGATCCACAGCTCCTGGAAATGACCCGCCAGGGGCGCATGAACGAGTTCGCCCGCATGGGGTGGGACTCCTCAGCCGTCCCGGATCCTGCCGCGGAGGAAACGTTTACCTCCGCGAAGCTCGACTGGAACTTCGACGAGGAGCAGCTCGAGATCCTCAGCGCGTACAAGAAACTCATCGAGCTGCGCAAGCAGTACCCGATGGCGCGCGACGACCTCCGCCAGCTGACCGTAGATCACGGCCCAGCTCAGGGCGCAGACGACGCGTGGCTAACCATGGGTGACCAGGCAGTGCTGGTGGCAAACTTTGGGTCGGAGGGCACCGTCGCCCCAGTGGGCGGAACCCTGCTGTACACCTTCGGTGGCGCCGAGGTCTCTGCCGACGAAACCCGCTTAGAACCGTGGGCATTCGCCCTGGTTATGCCGACACAATAAAGTCATACTCTGGTGTGCCTGGCAGGAGGCGTCGACAATCAATGACCGACGCCTCCATCCGCTCAAGCAACGGCTCGAGGTCGCTAGCGCAAGAAAGCTCCAGGCCAACCAGTGCAGCACCGGTTTCTTTGTTGTTCTTCTTCAGGTACTCGAACAAGGCGATATCGTCGTTAGGCCCAAGGATGTCGGTAAGGAACGTGCGCAGCTGCCCTGGCTCCTGAGGGAAGTTCACCAAAAAGTAGTGCTTCAGTCCGCGGTGCACAAGCGAACGCTCCATGACCTCTGCGTAGCGCAACACGTCGTTGTTGCCACCAGAGATGATGCACACCACCGTGCTGCCCGGCTGCAGCTTCATCTGCGATAGTGCCGCCACAGACAGCGCGCCCGCAGGCTCCGCGATGATGCCCTCGTTTTGGTACAGCTCCAGCATCGACGTGCACACCGCGCCTTCTTTGCAACGCAGCAGGTGCGTGCGAGCAAGGTTTTCCTCAATAACAGCGAACGGGAAATCGCCGGTGCGCTTCACAGCAGCGCCGTCCACAAAGGACTCAATTTCCTTCAGCGTTACCGGATGTCCTGCCTCCAGGGCGGCCTCAAGCGACGGTGCGCCCTCGGGCTCAACGCCTACGACCGCAGTGCCAGGCACCATGTCGGACACATAGGAAAGCACGCCAGCCAGCAGTCCTCCCCCGCCGACTGGCACGAAGATGGTGTCCAGCTCGCGGCCCATAACTGACAACTGTGACACGATCTCCGCTGCGACCGTGCCCTGACCGATGACGGTATCGCGGGCGTCGAAAGGCTCGACCATGGTCGCGCCGCGCTCAGCAGCGTCCTTGCGGGCGGCCTCTGCAGCGGCGTCGAACGTGTCGCCTACAACGACCAACTCGATGTTTTCGCCACCGTGCACCAGGATTCGGTCTCGCTTCTGCTTCGGCGTTGGCTTCGGCACAAAAATCTTGCCCTGGATCCCCAACGCCCGACATGCGTAGGCCACACCCTGAGCGTGGTTGCCCGCTGACGCCGCAACGACGCCGGCTGCACGCGCCTCGTCACTGAGCCGTGAGATGCTGTAATACGCACCGCGAATCTTGTAGGAACGAACGTCTTGCAAATCTTCCCGCTTGAGGAAAATCTCGGCACCGTACTGCTGCGACAAACGGGGGCAGTACTGCAACGGTGTCGGCTCAATCACCGCAGAAATCTTCGACTGCGCTGCTTGAACATCTGCGGCGTGTACCGCGTGGAAAGCTGGCTGTTCCTGTTCACTCATAACAGCAAAGTGTATACCGCTGCACCACGTCTAGGTGATACTTTGCAGTAGTCAGTCCAAGCGGTCTAACTATTAAAATCGTCGCTTGTCTGCTAGATTTTCTAGCAACAATTCGTGGAAACCGTAGCATTTCATTGACATTGCTGTGGTTTCGCCTCGAATTCCTATCCTTTCAAACAACTTCAGGAGATTTCATGAAGCGCATTTCCACCGTTGCCGTTGCCGCCGCAACCGCAATCTCGTTGACCGTCGCCCCTGCGTTCGCAGAGGAGAACGCCCCAGCGAAGGACACCACGGCTCCAACCGCCGAGCAGACCCCTGGTGACACCAAGGATCAGAACACCCAGGAAACCCCTGACACCGGCAAGGAGTCCGACAAGAAGGACGAGGAGAAGCCAGGCGAGACCGAAAAGTCAGGCGAGACCGAGAAACCAGGCGACAACAACACGAATCCTGACACCAACAACAACACGAAGACGTCGGGCAGCTCTAAGGGACACGCCCTCGGCGCTTTCGCAGGCATCCTCGCTGCGGTCCTGACCACCGGCTTGATCGTCCTGTCCGACCCGACCGGCCTCAACAAGCTCATCGACATGGCAAATGCTCAGTTCCACCTGGGCCTCGGACACGTCCACGTGCCGAAGGTGTTCTAAGCTTCACCACTACTTCAGACAAACAGGGAGTTGAACGTGAATACACGCTCACTGGTCGCTCTTGCCATTACTACCGCCCTCGGTGGTGCTTGCCTCACGGCAAGCCCACTGATGGCACAAGAGAAGCAAGACACGCCGACCACGCAATCACGTGTTACTGCCACAGAAACAGCACCTGCTGTGACCGTGACGGTTACCGCTTCGCCAGTACCAAAGACCACGGAGCCACGAAAAGCTGAAGGCCCAAGCTCCGAAGCGATCAACAAAGGCATCATGACCGATGAAACTCGCGAGATTTTCAGCTATATCTCGGCTGGCATCGCACTCTTCGTCGGGCTGATTCAGATGATCACCGCGGCGATCAAGGCTATCCCTGGAGCGCAGGACAAACTGAAGTCCATGCTTAAGTAGCTGCGTAGCAAGTAGCGCTAAGGCCGGTGCCCATCTCTTTCCGAGGTGGGCACCGGCCTTAGCGCTTCTGCTACTTCCGATTAGCCGAAGAGCTGACGTGATGCAATCTCCGCGCCCTTCACCAGTGATTCCAGCTTCGCCCAGGCGATCTGGTGGTTCAGGCGCCCACCCAAGCCACAGTCTGCCGAAGCGATAACGTTTTCTGGGCCGACGACCTCGGCGAACTGAACGATCCTATCCGCAACCAACTGTGGGTGCTCGACAGCGTTCGTGCTGTGCGAAATGACACCCGGGTAAATAACGCTGCCCTCTGGCAACGCGTGGTCCTGCCAAACGCGCCACTCATGCGCGTGACGCGGCGATGCCCCCTCGAAGGAAAAGCCGCCAACCTCTGCCCGCAGGATCTCCTCGATAATGTCACCGAACGGTACGTCGGTAACGTGCGGGCCGTGCCACGAACCCCAGCAAATGTGCAGGCGAGTCAGTTCCTTCGGCAAGTCGCGGATGGACTCATTGATGGCGTCGATACGAATACGCAGCCACGCACGGTAGTCTTCCAGGGTCGGCTCGGGATTAATCTGATCCCAGGATTCCGCAAGGTCAGGTGCGTCGAGCTGCACGGTCAAACCGGCGTCGGTAATTGCCTTGTACTCGTGTGCCATCGCAGCAGCACACGCCTGTACGACTTCTTCGTCGGTGTTGTAATACTCATTCTTCAGACGGGCGGCGGAGCCTGGCGAAAGTGCTGCGACAAACCCCTGCGTGGCACCGGCGCGATCCATGGAGCGCTTCAGCAGTGCGACGTCCGTCTCAACTTCCTGCTGGCCAATGTAGGTAATCGGACCCGTGAACTTCGGGTTACCAACCTTCGCACGGCCAGTGAAAATGCCGGAGTGCGGGTCGGAGTACGCCTCGGAAAAGAGTGCGCGGTCTCGGCGATCAGCGAAGCTGGTCAACTCAATGTTTCCAGGCGTGGAACGCTTGATCTCCTGCGAGGCCCAGCGGTCCTCGTCGGTCATGGTCAGTCCACCAAGACGAGAGAAAGAGTAGTTCCACCAAGCACCGTAGTCGACCGCGCCAGAGGTGATGTGACCGTACTCACCCTCGTTGATGATGTCGATGCCCAGATCAACCTGGCGCTGCACCACGTCGTCGATCGCGCGCTCAAGGATCTCCTTAAAGTCCTCGTCGTTGATTTGCTGCTCCGAACGAAGTTGGTTCGCTTCGAGCAGCTCAGGGGTGCGCGGCAGGGACCCAACATGTGTTGTCAAAATCTTGTGCTCGGACATATATTATGCTCCACTCATTCGCCTCTTAGCTGGTATTGATTCCAACGACAGAGTGTAGCCAAGCTGATTTTCACACCGGGGAATATATTCACTCCCCTCCACTAGCCGAGGATCCCAACCCCCATCGTCGCCTTCAGATCGCCCATTAAGCTCGCCGAACGCTCCACCCGCAGATGGTCGCCTAACACCATCATTTGCGTCTCGTCGCCATGTACAAGGTTCAGGTACACATCCGAGTCGCCCGGGTTGTTCTGCAGCACGCCCTTCAAACGCTGGATATTATCCACAGTGCACTGCTCGGTGCGAAGCGTGAGACGCAGTGGCAGCCCAGCACCGTTGCCAGGCCCGAGCTCCGGCGTTTTGACGTCGTCGCCGAACAGGCTCATGCGTTCGTCACGGATCGAGACGTGCGCCTTCACAAGGATGATATTGTCTTCCACAATTTGTGGCGCAACCAGCGAATACACCTTGTTAAACAGCAACACGTCAACGGAGGCGCCGTGGTGATCCTCAATCGTGACGATCGCCCAAGGGGAACCGTCCTTCTTCGAGAAACGCCGATCGACCGAAGAGATCAGACCGCCAATCGTTACCTCGGCGCCGTTTCGCAATTCGCCGGAGAGGATCGTCGTTAACTGAGTATCGGTCTGTGCGTCAATTGCTTCCTCGAAGCCGTCAAGCGGGTGGCCCGAGACATACAAGCCCAGCATCTCACGCTCGAGAGCAAGTTTGTGTTTCTTGTCCCACTCCTCATCCGGGATCTGCAGCGCAAACGCGTTGTCAGCAGCAACAGCGTCGTCACCTCCGAAGGAGGCGAACAGGTCGAACTGCCCCTTGTCAGCAGCCTTCTTCGTGGTAAGCACAGAATCGACGGCATCCTCCTGGATGAGCATCAACCCCTTACGCGGGTGACCAAGCGAGTCGAACGCACCGGCCTTAATTAGAGATTCAGTAATTCGCTTATTACATGGCAGTAGGTCAATCTTGTCGAGGTAGTCAGAGAAGCTCGTGAACTCGCCCTTCGTCCGGCGTGTCTCCTTAATCGACTCAACAACTTCGACGCCGACATTACGCACCGCCGCGAGGCCGTATCGAACGTCCTCGCCAACAGCCATAAAGTTCTCTTCGGAAGCATTAATATCTGGCTGGAGCACGGAAATGCCAAGGTGGCGGCAGTCGGAAAGGTAGATCGCCGACTTGTCCTTCTTATCGCCCACCGAGGTCAACAACGCTGCCATGTACTCAGCGGTGTAGTTCGCCTTCATGTACGCCGTCCAGTAGGACACTAGCGCGTAACCTGCAGCGTGAGACTTGTTAAACGCGTACGAGGCGAACGGCTCAATAATCTGCCACAGTGCGTCCATCGCGCTCTTGGAATAGCCGTTGTCCTGCATCCCCGACCAGAACTTCTCGTACTGCTGCGCCAGCACCTCTGGCTTCTTCTTACCCATGGCCTTACGGAAGCCGTCTGCCTCACCAGCGGTGTAGTTCGCAACCTTTCGGGAGATCTCCATGATCTGCTCCTGGTACACGATCAAACCGTAGGTTTCGTCCAGGATGTCCTTCAGTGGCTCCTCAAGTTCCGGGTGGATGGCCGTAATCGGCTTGCGGCCATTCTTGCGGTCCGCGTAGTCCCAGTGGGCGTTCATGCCCATCGGGCCTGGGCGATACAGCGCGAGCGAAGCGACGATGTCCTTAAAACCAGTCGGTCCCATGCGCTTGAGCAGCTCTTGCATGCCACCCGAGTCCAGCTGGAACACGCCAAGCGTATCGCCGCGAGAGAGCAACTCGTATACCTTCGGGTCATCAGTACTCAACGACTCAAGGTCGATGGTCTCGCCGCGGTTCTTCTTCACGTTTTCCAGTGCGTCGCCAAGCACGGTGAGGTTTCGCAGGCCAAGGAAGTCCATCTTCAGCAAGCCGATGGCCTCACACGCTGGGTAGTCCCAACCAGTAATGATCGCACCGTCGGCAGGCCGCTTCCACATCGGGATGTGGTCCATCAAAGGTACCGACGCCATAATCACGGCACAAGCGTGCACGCCTGCCTGGCGCACAGTACCTTCAAGGCCACGCGCAGTCTCGTAGATGCGGGCTACATCCGGGTCAGTCTCAATCATGGAGCGCACCTCGGTTGCCTCGTTATAACGCGGGTGTTCCGGATCCGTAATACCTGCCAGCGGAATGTCCTTCGCCATGATCGCAGGAGGCAGCGCCGCGTTAATACGGTCCGCCATCTGGAAGCCGGGCTGGCCGAAGTTCACCTTGGCCGAGTCCTTAATAGCCTGCTTCGTCTTAATCGTGCCGAAGGTAATCACCTGTGCGATCTTGTCCTCGCCCCAGCGCTCTGCAGCGTACGTGATCATTTCCCCGCGGCGGCGGTCGTCGAAGTCGATATCAATATCAGGTGCCGACGGCCTCTCCGGGTTCAAGAACCTCTCGAAGAGCAGGCCATGCTCCATCGGGTCAATGTTCGTGATGGTCAGCGCGTACGCCACAAGCGCACCCGCCGCGGAGCCACGGCCCGGCCCGACGCGAATGCCAACCTCACGCGCATGCTTGATCAGCTCGGCAACGATGAGGAAGTAGGACGGGTAGCCCTTCATATCGATGACGTCGATCTCGTAGTTCGCGCGCTCGATGTACTCCTCCGGCACCTCCCGGCCCTCGAAGAGCGCCTGCAAACCACGCATCACTTCCTTGCGCAGCCACGTTGTTGGGGTCTCCCCTTCCGGCACGTCAGCCACCGGCATCCGGTCGTGCGGATGTTCCTCCCACAGCTCGCTGTAGTCACCGACACGCTCCGCAATCCACAGGGTGTTATCGCAGGCGTCAGGCACCGTAGAGTCCCACAGGTCGCGCATCTGCTCAGCTGACTTGATGTAGTAGCCGGTGCCGTCGAACTTAAAGCGGTCCGGGTCCATCAGCGTCTTGCCGGTCTGCACACACAACATGGCCTCGTGCGCCGGCGCCTGGGACTCCAGGACGTAGTGACAGTCGTTCGTCACCAGTGGCGGAAGATCGAGCTCCTTGCCGATGCGCAGCAAGTCATTACGTACGCGCTGCTCAATATCCAGACCGTGGTCCATGAGCTCGAGGAAGTAGTTATCACGGCCGTAGATGTCCTGCCACATCGCCGCGGCCTCAAGGGCCTCACGGTACTGGCCAAGCCGCAAACGGGTTTGCACATCACCCGACGGACACCCCGTGGTGCCGATGATGCCGTCGGCATGTTCGGCGACGAGCTCCGCATCCATGCGCGGCCACTTACCAAGCTGCCCCTCGTACGAAGCCAGCGACGAGAGCTTGAACAGATTGCGCAGGCCGGTCGCGTTTTCTGCCAGCATCGTCTGGTGCAGATACGCACCGGAGGCGGACACATCGTCGCGCTTCTGGTCAGGGGTGCCCCACAGCACGCGCTTCTTATTCAGGCGCGACTCCGGCGCCAAGTAGGCCTCGATGCCAATGATCGGCTTCACCCCCGCGTCCACCATCTGGCGGTAAAACGCGTTCGAGCCGAACATATTACCGTGGTCAGTCATGCCCACCGCGGGCATTCCCTGGCGCACAACCTCCTCCGCAAGCATGTCAACTTTCGCCATGCCGTCGAGCATCGAAAACTCGGTGTGGTTATGCAGGTGGACGAAGGAAGATTTTTTGGCCATGCGCTTCATCTTATCCAGACTTCGGACACGGCCAAAAGAGCCAGCAACCAGCGAACTTATTCGTAACGCAAAGCATCAATAGGCTGCATCTTTGCAGCCTTCGCAGCCGGATAGGCACCGAAGAAGATACCGGTTGCCAGCGAAAACCCGAGCGCCAACACAATTGCGCCGAGCGGCGGCCAAGTAAAGGCATCGAACGCGGCCGTCGCGATCATGCCAATCGCCCCGCCCAGAATTACACCGATGATGCCGCCAATCAGGCACACCAGCATCGCTTCGACGATGAACTGCGTACGAATATCGCTTTGCTTGGCACCCAGCGCCTTGCGCACACCGATTTCCCGTGTGCGCTCAGTGACGGTGATCAGCATGATGTTCATCACGCCAATGCCACCGACCAGCAAAGAGATTCCGCCAATAGCGGAGAGCACCGTCGACATGATGCGGAATACGCTCGTCAGCTCTTCCAAGCTCGAGGAAAGATCCACCACCTCAATGGTGTAATCCTCGTTATTGGCGTACCAACGGTCCATGTAGTGTTGCAGGTCGGCCTGGAAGGTCTTCGCGTCTTCATCCGGCGCCGATTGCACCGAAAATGACGTGAACCAGTCGCTGTCAAGCCCAACGCGATCTGCAGCGGTGAGCGGGATATAGATGTCCGCAAACTGTTCTGCGGCACCAAACATTCCGCCGCCTCGGGAATCTTCCTCGCCATCGAGCACGCCCACGATAGTGAACACTGCCGGCTGGTCGTCTACAACCACATCGATGCGCTTGCCCAAACTGGCTTGGGCGTTGCCGTCGAAGAGGGCGTCGATAAGCGAGGGGCTCACGACTGCGAGCGGCCGGTGCCCATCGATGTCATCCTGGGAAATCTCGCGGCCGAACTGCACTTCGATGTTTCGCACCTTCATCGAGTCTGCAAGGACCGGCTTGACGTTCGTGGACACAGTTGTGTCATCGGAGACCACTTCCCCACTCGTGGAAACATCGATGTCCACGCCCTGGATACGGTCCCCAAATGCCTGACGCAGCTCATCGAGCTGCTCGGGAGTGACTGCGTTGCGCTCATCGGATGGTGGCGCGTAAGAAAACGCCGCGAAGGGATCCTCGGATGCATCCGCGTCATCGGGACGCTCATGCACCATCACCGGGTGCGTCGTAGTGCCGACGCCTTCAAGCCCCGACATCACCTGGCGCTCCAGACCACGGCCGAGCGTCATAATAATGACCACTGCCATAATGCCGATAATGATGCCCAGCAGCGTCAGCAACGAGCGAAGCTTATTCTTGCGAAGCGACGAGGAGGCAAGCTTGATTGACTCTCCTACGTTCATGGCCTCGCCCCCAGTGGGGCGCGAACCTGCGCGATGCGCCCGTCCATCATCTCTACAATGCGGCCAGTTTCTTCTGCCAACTCAGGGTTGTGCGTGATGAAGACGATGGCTTTACCAAGGTCGTCGTGCAGCTCGTGGAAGAGGTCCATCACCATGCGGCCCGTCTTGGAGTCCAGGGCACCGGTAGGCTCATCCGCGAGCAGCAGGTCAGGGTCGTTCGCAAGGCTGCGAGCAATTGCCACGCGCTGCTTCTGCCCACCCGACAGTTCGTTCGGGTTATGGTGCAAGCGGTCGCCCATGCCCATCATGTTCAAAAGTTCAGCGGCGCGCTCCTCGCGCTCTTTCTTATCGACGCCCGCATACATCATTGGCATCGCCACATTTTGCAACGCGTCGATTCGACCGATCAGGTTAAAGTTCTGGAAGATAAAGCCGATGTTCTGGCTACGATACGCGGCCAGCTCGTTGTCCGACTTGGCGTACACCGGCTCGCCGTTGAACGCGTACGCGCCGTCTGTCGGCCGGTCGAGCATGCCAACCAGGTTCATCAGCGTCGACTTGCCGCAACCCGACGGGCCGACGATAGAGACAAATTCGCCCTGCTCTGCATGGAAGTCGATGCCATGCAGCACGGTCAGCTCGCTGGGCTCTCCGACGTTGTACGTCTTGACGATCCTGCGCATGTCAATGAGCAGACCGCTCTTCGACATCGCCTCTTGCCCTGCAGGTGTGTGCAGTGCTGGTTGAGGTTGCGCAACTGGCTCTGTCAGCGTTGGTACTTCGAGCTCCTCCGTCGAAGGCTCGGCGGCCTCAAACAACTCGTCGAACTCTGCGTCGGTGGCATCGTCCTGTACGCGTTGTCGGGAGTGCTTTCGGAAGGGATTCCGTGCCATCGCCTACCCCTCCTTTTCCGCTGGCGCGGAAGACTTCGGCGCTGCAGAAGACGTCGCCGGAGTGGTTGCAGCGGCACTGCCTGTCGGCTTCTTGTCCTTTGCGTTCTTTACCTGCTCAGGATCAAAGTTTTCGTCGTTGACCTTCACCGTGGAGCCAACCTTGTCCTTGAAGTTCTCAGGCCAGTTGATCACGATGTCGCCTGGCTTGAGCTCGCCCCCCGTGACAGCGACGTCAACGTCATTCTTCGCACCGGTCTTGACAGTGCGCTCTTCTACGACGCCGCTGGTGTCGCCGGGATTCTCCGTTGCGAGCACCAAAATCTTGTTCTCGTCGTAGACGGCGTCGCGAGGAATGTTGATGGAGTTCTTCGCCTCTTCAGTGATAATTTCAGCACGCACACTGCCACCGAGCAGCAGGCCTTCCTTGTCACCGGTGACTTCGATCTCAACGGGGAACATCACCGAGGAGCCTCCGCCGCTGCCACCTGCGGACATTGCGGCTGCAGCCTCTGCCCCACTACCAGCACTCGCGCCTGTGGAACCGACCGGGGAAACTCGCGTGACGCGCCCAGTGAACTTCTTCTTACCCGTCGCAGTCGAGGTGAACTCAACGCGGTTGTCCTGCTTGATCGCCGGGACGTCCGCCTCGCGCACGTTAGCGCGGATCAACAGTCGGGAGTCATCTGCGATGCCAAGGACGCGACCCTGCGGGATATCGCCTACCTGCACGTCAACGTTTGTGACTACGCCAGCCATTGGAGCGTTAATCGTTGCTTCCTGCACTTGGAGCTGCAGCGTGCCGTCGTCGTCAGCGGCAGAGGCGTTCTCTGCGGCACGCCATGCGGAGTCAACTTGTGCTTGCAACTGCTGGCGCTCCTGCCCGGCCTGAGCCTTGGCGGCCTCCAGTGCGGCTTGCGATTCCTGGAGGGCAGCTCGAGCCTGCTCCACGCTCAGCATTGGGACAGCACCCTGACCACCACCCGGGACTGCACCCGGCGCGGCCGGGGCTGCAGGAGGTGCCGTGCGGATGCCGTGGCCGGAACCGCCTGGCAGACGGGAGGACAAATCGCCGGCCATCTTCTGAACGTGGGCTGCGATCTTCGGCGAAGCGATCATCCGTGCGCCACCCTGCGCGGCAAGCGCAGCATCAAGCGCTGCCTGCGCCTGATCCACCTGGGCCTGCGCCTGAGCCACAGCCGGGTTGGAGCCGTTTGCCATCGCCTGGTCGTACGCGTTGAGCTGACTCTTGGCCTGCTCGACGCCCTGCATCGCTTCTGCCTGGGCACTCGCCTGCTGTTTTTCCTGCTTGGCAAGTTGGCGCTGCAGCGCGTCGGTGTTCATCTGCACCAAGAACTGATCTTTCGCGACGCGGTCGCCTGGCTGCACTGCGAGCCGTTCGACCTCGGACTGCAGCGCGGTCGTGATGCTCACTGAGCGAATCGGCGCAATGTTGCCATTGACCACGATGCTATTGGTGAGGTTTTCCTCTGCAGCGATCGTGTAATCTCCGGCGAGCAAACCATCGTGCCCACCGTCATCACCACCGCCAATAGCGCCACACGAGGCCGCAAATAACGCTGCGGTTGTAGCCAGCGTGACACCCACAATTCGTGTCTTCGAAAATCGCTGACGCTGCGGGCTTCGGGCGTTGATTCCAGGGTCGGAAACCAATGTCTCTCCTCGTGTTGTTTTCCGCGCACCTTTTGGATGCGCGTATAGGTGCAATCCCGGAAAACTATACACGCCTTCACTGTGCGTCTACGAAACTTACGGGCCGGATTGCGAACGCGCCCCATACCGCGTCAGCTGGTAAAACTTCCACAGCAAACACATCGTTCACATCGTTCACATCAGCCAAATGCGCAACAGCGTCGTAGACGACTGCGCCTTCAATGTGTGCAGAGACTCCTCGGAGTATCTCGGCGCGCGACGCTCCGGGCGCAGGCTCTCCGACTGGATTCGCGCCTAACTCGGTGATCACGGCGTTCACGCGCCCAACTGGGCGCAGTACTGCGTCTGCTTCTTCTGGATTCAAAGGATGGCCGAACGATACAAGCGCGAAGTGAGCCTGTTCACCTTCCTGCGCTGCCTCTTCGAGGCTTTGCTCCGCGCGCGCCGCGTACTCCGGCGCAGTCTCGTCTTGTTCTGCCCCCAGAGCGTCCCCTTGCAGCACAGGTTGCTCCGGCGGATTATTGACGCCAACAAGGTAGCAGCATCCGTAAAGCACAGCACCGGCGAGCAATGCCGTGATTACAGCCCGCCACCCCTTTGCCTGGTTAGCCACGGTTCGCCGATCGCAACATGTCCAAGGCGTGCTGCAAGTCGTCCGGGTAGGAAGATTTCACCGTCATTGGCTTTCCGGTACTTGGGTGGTCGAACGTCAAGCTGGTGGCGTGCAGCCACTGGCGGTTGAGCGCAAGCTTGGCAGCAAGGTTCGGGTCACACCCGTACATTGGGTCGCCGACGCACGGGTGCCCTACCGAAGACATGTGGACACGAATCTGGTGTGTGCGCCCTGTTTCCAGATGGACCTCAAGCAGGCTTGCCTGGCGAAACGCCTCGAGCACCTCGTAGTGCGTAATACTCTGGCGCCCATCCGCCGTGACAGCAAACTTCCACCCCGCCGACGGATGGCGCCCGATCGGCGCGTCAATCGTGCCGACAATCGGGTCAGGCAGCCCCTGTACCACCGCGTGGTACGTCTTGTGCACCGTTCGGTCCTTGAACGCACGCTTCAGCACCGAATAGCCACGCACACTATTTGCGACAACCATCACTCCGGACGTGCCGACGTCCAATCGCTGCACAATCCCCTTGCGCTCCGGGGGGCCAGCATCTGGCAGTGTAAAACCCATCGCCTGCAACCCACCGACCACGGTTGGCCCCTCCCAACCCAGTGTTGGGTGGGCGGCAACGCCTACCGGCTTGTCCACAGCGATGACGTCCGCGTCGTGGTAAATCACGTCGAGTCCGTCGACGTGCTCGGCCACAGGCTCCGGCGCGCGCTTCGGCGGTGGCAGCGTGGCCTCCAGCAGGGCGCCCGCAGTAACACGATCGGATTTCTGTACTGGGGAGGCGTCGATAAGTACGCTGCCGTCGGCGATCATCTCTGCCGCAACACTGCGCGAGACCCCAAAGAGCTTTGCAATTGCTGCGTCAACGCGCATCCCCGACAGCCCCTCAGGCACCGGAAGCGCGCGAAACCCCGTAGTCACGACCGCGCCTCCTTTGCAAACATCGAGATGACGACGACGGCCACCCCGATGGTGATGGCGGCGTCGGCAAGGTTGAACACTGCAAACGAACCGATGGAGATGTAGTCAACGACATGGCCGAACCAAAAGCCCGGCTCGCGCACGAGCCTATCGATGAGGTTACCAAGCGCCCCTCCCGCGATCAACGCCACCCCAAGTGTCTCCCACCTGCCAGCAAGGCGTGGGGCATAGATCAACGCACCGATAACGAACGCAAGCTGGATCGTCGTGAACAGCCACGTCGAGTTCTGTCCCATCGAAAAGGCCGCGCCAGGGTTAAACAATAAATACAGTCGAGCCCAATCACCGATCACTGGCACGGGCTCACCGGGTGTCAAGGATGTCACCATGATTTGCTTGACTACTTGATCCACAGCAGCAACAGCGAGCATAACGCCGACGACGACACCGAGCGAGCGACGCTTCGCTGACGCTCCGTCGCGCACACGTGATTCCTTTGAATTACCCATCGCAGATAACTGTAGTATGCAAATGCTGTAGCTTGTGAAGTTGTGTTGTACTCCGCTCATCCCAAAAGTTCATTGTTCGGCCCTCTGACCATCACCGCCGCGGTTTTTGCGCTCACTGCATGCAGCGCCGAGGAGCCGGATCCATTCGCTGACATTCCCGAGTTCGCCGTTGAGTCACCAGTCGTGCAGGTACTTTCACAAGGACAAAACCCGCAGGTGTGGAAGTACGAGGACGGCGCATCAGCAGACAGCGAAACTACGGCGCCGCAGCGGGTCGCGCTGTCGCACGCGATTGCGCAGTACCCCGGCGAGGAGGGCTCGGAGCCGGTCATCGCGCGCGAGCACGAGCGCTACACAGTCACGCTGACTGTTTCGACGCACACTTCAGAAAGCAACAGCGAGGGTGCTGTGCGCCAGGTAGACCTTGTCGCAGAAGGGTTAGAGCACTCGGATTTAGCGATGCAGAACAGCTTGACGTCAAACGAGGGCTTCCAGATGCGCTGGCACAGCGACCCTAGCGGCACAGTATCGGCGGTGCAACTGATGCCTACGGCGGATTCCGATGAGGAAGGCCGGGCCATCGCCGAGCAGAACTTGCTCGAATTGATGTCGTGGCAAGTTGTCTTCCCGGATGAGCCAGTCGGCGTAGGCGGCTCGTGGAAAGTTGAGCAGCGAGGACTTGGTGCCTCGGACATGCTACGGACCACCACGTACACGCTGGAATCCACACAGGACGCAACACTCGAGCTGAAAGTAGATGTCCAGGAACGCCCGCTCAAGCGATCCATCACTATTGATAACGAGGTCGCTGGCGCCTTGGACGGCACGACGCTGCACGTGGTGAGCAACACTTCGCACTCGGAGGGCTCGCTGACGGTGGACCTGCATTCGCCACTTCCGGTGGGCGGTTCTGTGCTTACCGCTACGCGGCTTGTCTACGGCAGTGACGAAGCCGATACCCGTGTGGCCCAAGACACCACGAGCGTTGTGGACTATAACGTATAAGAGACGGCCCACATTTGATGACGAGGAACATCCCATGACTGCCCCACTGCATATTGGCCTTGACGGCATTTCGTTTTCGTACCCAGGCGGACACCGCGTCCTCACCGACATTTCTTTCGCGGTGCCATCCGGGTCTGTCACCGGGCTCATCGGAGAGAACGGCGCCGGCAAATCGACGCTGCTCGGCATCATCTCCGGAGAGCTGAAACCCGACGCAGGGGTGCTTATCACGCCCCCGATCACGGGCTTCATCCCGCAGGAAACCTCGCTGCCGTTCAGCGAGCCCGCCCAATCACTTATCGACGAAGCCGTCAAAGAGCTTCGCGCTGTCGAGGAAGACATCTCAACCTTTGCGCAGCGCATGGTCGACAACCCAGACGACCAGGAGGCGGCCGACGCGTACGACCGGGCGTTGTCCCGCGCGGAAAACTCCGGCGTGTGGGAGTTAGATGCCCGCATCGCTACCGTGTTGGCTGGCCTCGGCCTTGCGAACGTCGACCTGGCCACCCCACTGGGCGAGATGTCTGGCGGGCAACGCCGACGGTTTGCACTGGCCACGCTGCTGCTACACCCGGTGGACGCTATGGTGCTCGACGAGCCGACCAACCACCTCGACGACGAAGCCGTCGACTTCCTCATCGGCGAGCTCGAGGCATTCAAGGGGCCTGTACTCGCCGCATCGCACGACCGCTACTTCCTCGACACCGCCTGCGACGGCATCGTCGACCTCGACCCTGGCTTGGGCGCCGAGGGCGGCTTCGGCGAGGAGACCCGCCAGGGCACCCGCTACCGTGGCGCGTTCAGCGACTACCTCAAGGCCCGCGAGGACCGACGCCGCCGCTGGGAAAGCGACTACGCAGCGCAAGAGCACGAGCGCGCCAGGCTTGAGAAGGCCGCTGAGCAAACCGGCGAGGACATCTTCCACTCCCAAGAAGCTTCTTCTGACATCCGAATGGCGGCAAAGTACCAGGCGGACCGCGCGGCGAAGACGGTGGGCAACCGCAGGCGCTCGGCGTCGCAACGCCTCGAAGCGCTGGAGCGAACGGAGATTCCGGAGCCGCCGGCTCGCCTGCGCTTCCGCGGCCTTCCGCCGCATACCGCGACCTCGCTTGGACTCCCGGCGCTGGTCACCCAGAACCTCTCCGTTCCTGACCGCCTCGCCCCACTGAGTATCAAAGTGCAGCCCGGCCAGCAGCTCCTCGTTGAAGGCCCAAATGGCTCCGGCAAGTCCACGCTGCTGAAAATTATCGACGGCCAGCTGCGCGACTACGAGGGCGAGATCATCATGCCGGAAGAGATGACCGTCGCACGCCTCGAGCAGGACGACTCGTGGACGGACCTCGACAAAACCGCGGCCGAAGTGTTCGCGGAGCTCACCCCAGAGGGTGTGCCAGACCTCGTAGAAATGGGCCTGATGACCGAGGAGCAGGCGGCGAAGAAGCTCGACGACCTCTCGCTCGGCCAGCGTCGCCGCGTCTCACTCGGCATCATCCTGGCGTGCCCGCCTGACCTGCTGCTGCTCGACGAGCCGACAAACCACCTCTCGCTCGCACTGGCCGAAGAGCTGGAGCACGCCTTGCTCGCATTCGAGGGCACCGTCATCATCACCAGCCATGACCGTTGGGTACGCCGCCAGTGGCACGAGCGCCAGGCCAAGAAAGACGCACGCGCCAGAACTCTGACTCTCGCCACGTTGTGGACTGAGGAGCTCTGGCGCGCGGATAAGCAGTAGTGTCTGCTTAGAGGTTCGGTGCCTGCTGGTAGCCTTCCGCAGGCTGCTCACCTGGCTGCTCTTCAGCCGGGGCTGCCGGCTGCGGAGCGGAGCTCTTGCACATCTCTGGCACCTGCTCAGGCGGCAGGGTGTTGTTGATCAGGGTGCATGCCCAGACCTGAGAAAGCTTCCACACGCCGTCTTCGAAGACGAATTCCACGTCCTCCGCGAGCTGCGGCTGGGAGTCGGGACGGGTGAAGCTGACCGTTGCCAGAACGGTATCCGGGGTGTAGCCAGGAAGCACAGGCGGTACGACCTGGAAGTTCGCGCCGGACTCCTCCTGGGACTGCGCCATCACGTCGAACAGTTCAGGGACGTTCTCTCCGCCCTGGACCGTGTTCACGCGCTCCTCAATCGGCAGGCTTGCATCGGTTGCGCGCATGAGCACTGCGTTGAGTTCTTCAGCGGTTGGCTGCTGCGCGGCGGGCGCGACAGACTCGCTGGTGGCCTGCGTTGCCGTGGTCGCGGGATCATCCTGGCTGTTGTCGCCAGAGCATGCGCTCACGCTGAGCCCGAGGCCCAGCGCGGCGGCGACAGCTACGATCGGTGCTGCTTTCACGATTTCTCCTTGAAGCATTGTCTTCAGCGGCTCACGGTCACAGTTAGCGATCCGACACCGCTCTAACCTTGCCAACGTTACCGGCGTTTTTACCTTGGCACCAATACGCCACTCTGGCACGCTGTGAGTTATGGAATCTTTCGTACTGCTCATCGCCACCGGTGGCACCATCGCATGCACCGCAAACTCTGAAGGCGCACTCGTTCCAAGCCTTAGCGCTGAAGACCTCGTCCACTCCAGTGGCACCACCGAGCCCGTCCGCGTGTATGACGCGCTGCGTCTCGACTCGTCCGCGATCACCTTCGCTGACATCGACAAGCTTCGCTCCCTCACTGCACAAGCACTGCAAGACCCGCAGATCAGTGGCATCGTAATTAGCCACGGCACCGACTCCATGGCGGAGACCGCATTCGCACTCGACATCGTGCACGACGACCCCCGCCCTATTGTGCTTACCGGTGCCCAGCACGCCGCCGACCACGAACACCCCGACGGCCCCGGGAACCTCGCGGGCGCAATTGCCGCCGCCGCAGATCCGCTTCGACGCAACAACGGCGTACTCCTCCACTTCGGCGGCGCCACCCTGCCCGCCCGCGGGCTGTTGAAGCGCGACACACACGCCCTCGAAGCGTTCACCTTGAGCAGCGAACGCCCACTTCCCCGCCCCGCAGCACTTGCCTGCAAGCCGTTGGCAGCCATTCACATTCCCATCCTGCGCGCATGGCCCGGCGCGGACGGCGAGATCGTGGATGCCGTCACCAGTATGAACCCGGATGGCATCGTGATCGAGGCGCTCGGATCCGGCAATGTTGGCCCCGGCATGGGTGAGGCAATCACCCGCGCACTCGATTCGGGTATCCCCGTCGTAATCACCAGTTCCGTACCCTACGGCGAGGTCACCTTCGCCTACGGCGGCACCGGTGGTGGCGCTACCCTCGGCTCCCAAGGGGCGATCGCCGCGGGGTTCCTACGCGCTGGTCAGGCGCGCATCGCGCTCGCGACCGCGCTGGCCAACGGCGTGGATCCGGCGTCAGTGTTCTGAGTCGAGCCAGTCCTGCCACGCAAGGGAATCCACCGGGTCCGCTGGCTGGAGCTTGGGGTCGTCGATACGCAATGTGTGCATCTTCCCAGGTCCCGTGGCCCTCGTTTCAAAACGCACGCTCACCCAGCCTTTGCCCGCGCCTTGGACCCAGCCGTGGCCGAAGTCCTCGTGGTAAATGTCCTGGGTGGCGCGCCACACGCCGTTGGTAGGCCCGTCGTATAGCTCGACTGCAACATCGCTGCTGGCCACGTGGTCGCTGACCCCGGATTCGTAATCACTGTCAGCGGGTACAGGCCGGATGATTTCCTGGTCTAGCTCCGGAAACAGCACGTCCTGCAGCGCATCTTCGAGTCCTGAGTAGGACACGCCTACGAGCCGGATCGGGCCGACCTCGTCCGGGTAGCGCACGATGCGAAACGCCGTCGCGCGCAGTGTCTCCGCATCGTCAGTGGCGTAAGGCAGCGTCGCAGAACGCGACTCAATGCGGAAGTCCGCCATCCTTAGCTTCACCGTCACAGTCCTCGCACCGCGCCCATCTTTCAGCAAGCGCCTGTGCGACTCCTCGGCGGCGCGCTCGACCGCGGCGTCAACCTCGGCCGCAGTGGTCAGGTCCTGGGGAAAAGTGTGCTCGGAAGAAATCTGCTTCGCCACGGCCCTCGGCGCCACCGGACGATCATCGTGCCCCCGCGCCAGCTGCCACAACTGCTTCGCGACGACCCCTCCGAGCGCGATATCGACTTCCTTCTCGCTCAGCGCCGCGAAGTCCCCGATCGTTTCAATCCCGGCCTGCGCAAGCTTCGCCTCCGTGACAGGCCCAACGCCCCACAACTCGTTGACGTTCAGAGGGTGCAGCAGCGCTTCCTGCTGTTCGTGAGGCAAAATGTACACCCCGTCGGGTTTTGCCAGGCCCGAGCCGATCTTCGCGTATTGCTTACCACTGCCCGCACCAATCGAGCTTGGCAAGCCTGTCTCATCCTTAATGTCTCCACGTAGCTCGTTGGCCCACTCAAGCACGGTCTCCGGATTCGCTCCCGCGAGCTCCTCGGGCTCCATGAACGCCTCGTCGATAGAGAGCTGCTCCACGACGCTGACCCTGCGCTCAATGATTTCAAACACGCGTTGCGACGCCACCTTGTACACCGGGCGCCGCGGGGCAACGAGCACCGCTCGCGGACCCACCAGCTTCGCAGCTTGGTGGGTCGGCATTGCGGAACGCGCCCCATACTTGCGGGCTTCATAGCTTGCGCCCGCGACAACGCCCCGCCCGTTGACACCAGCAACGAGGACGGGGCGTCCACGTAACGTTGGGCGTGTGAGCTGCTCACAGGATGCGTAGAACGCATCCATGTCGATGTGCAGGACCCAACGTTTCATCGCAAATTACTGCTTAGCAATCGCTGCGCTCACACCTTCGTGAATCGTGTGCGCCTCGCCGTTGAGCGTCTCGACGATCTCGAAGGACGTCGCGAGCGTCTCATGCGCGATGTGCTCAGCGTGGCGCTGCGCCCACTCGACCTTGTCGGAAGGTACGCACAGCTGTACCGAGATGCGGTCAGAGACCTCGTAGCCTTCCTGCTTACGAGCATCCTGCAGACCACGAATCACGTCTGCTGCCCAGCCCTCGGCCTCGAGTTCCTCGGTCAGCTCCGTATCAAGCACGACCAGGCCAACGACGTCATCGGTAGCGTCAACTCGAGCGGTGCTCGTCGGGTCCTCAGCCACCAGGCGCTCGGTGTAGAGCTCCGGGGTGAGCACGATGTCGCCGTCGACAACAACGTTTTCGCCTTCACGGACGTAGTTGCCAGCCTTGACGTTCTTGATAGCGCGCTGTACGTCACGGCCCAGCGTTGGACCAGCGACCTTCGCGTTCACCACAACCTCGAAGGAACCAACGGAGTCGACGTCATCAGTCAACACGACTTCCTTCACGTTGACCTCATCCTTGATCACGGACGCGAAGTCCTGCAGCTGGTCCGAGCCCGCCAGCGCCACCGTGAGCTTCGGCAGCGGCAAGCGGTTGCGCAGCTTCTTCGACTTACGCACCGACGAAGCAGCGGAGCACACCGCGCGCGTTGCATCCATCGCGCTGACCAGTGCAGGGTCCGCCGGGATTGCATCCGCGGACGGGAAGTCCGCCAAGTGCACCGAGCGACCGCCGGTCAGGCCACGCCAGATGACCTCACTGATGTACGGCAGCAGTGGCGCCGTCACACGGGTCAGGATCTCCAGGACCGTGTACAGCGTGTCAAACGCCTCAGGATGCTCCTCCTGACCCGCCCAGAAACGGTCGCGTGACCGGCGCACGTACCAGTTCGTCAGCGAGTCAGCGAAGCGACGGACCTCGTCACAGGCGTCCGCGATGCGAGTGTCGTCGAGCGCTTCCTTCACCGCAGCCACGAGGTCATGCGTCTTCGCCAAGATGTAGCGGTCCAGCACATCCTGCGAATCGACGCTAAACTTCGCCTCCTCGGAGGAGTACAACTGCAGGAAGGTGTACGCGTTCCAGATCGGCAGCAACGCGTGGCGCACGCCCTCGCGGATGCCCTGCTCCGTCACGATGAGGTTGCCGCCACGAAGAATTGGCGAAGACATGAGGAACCAACGCATCGCGTCGGAACCATCACGGTCGAAGACCTCGTTGACGTTCGGGTAGTTGCCCTTCGACTTCGACATCTTCAGACCGTCATTGCCCAGCACGATGCCGTGCGCAACGACCTTCTTGTACGCCGGGCGGTCGAAGAGTGCCGTCGCCAAGACATGCTGCACGTAGAACCAACCACGCGACTGGCCCGAGTACTCCACGATGAAGTCCGCAGGCTGACGAGCATCGTGCTCCTCAACATTCTCAAACGGGTAGTGGTACTGCGCAAACGGCATCGAACCAGAATCAAACCAGCAGTCCAACACGTCCGGCACGCGACGCATCATCGACTTCCCGGTCGGATCGTCCGGGTTCGGGCGGACCAGCTCATCAATGTCTGGGCGGTGCAGCGACTTCGGGCGAACGCCGAAGTCCTTCTCCAGCTCTTCGAGCGACCCATAGACGTCCACACGCGGGTACTCCGGGTTATCCGACACCCACGCCGGCACCGGTGAGCCCCAGTAGCGGGTACGCGAAATGTTCCAGTCACGCGCGCCTTCCAACCACTTACCGAACTGGCCGTCGCGAATGTGCGATGGGATCCAGTCGATCTCCTGGTTCAGCTCCACCATGCGGTCGCGGAACTCAGTGACCTTCACAAACCACGCCGGAAGCGCCATGTAGATCAGCGGCTCGCCCGAACGCCAGGAGTGCGGGTAGGAGTGTTCAATCGTCTGGTCACGGACCACGCGCTGCTTCGCACGAAGGTCACGGATGATGTCACGGTTCGCATCAAAAACCAGCTTGCCTGCGTACTCCGGCACCAGCGAGGTGAACTTACCATCAGCATCAACCGGAATCACCAAATCGATGCCGTACTCCTGGCAGGTGTACATATCGTCTTCACCGAACGCAGGCGCCTGGTGAACAACGCCCGTGCCGTCCTCGGTGGTGACGTAGTCCGCGTTCAACACCATGAACGCCTTTTCTTGGTCACGGAAGTAGTCGAAGACCGGCTCGTACTCCAAGCCCTCGAGCTCGGAGCCCTTGAACGTAGCAACGACCTCGCGCTCCTCGCCGAGCTCCTTCGCGTACGCGCCGATGAGCTCCGTCGCCAGCAGCAGCTTCTTGCCGACGACCACCTCTTCACCGTCCGCACCAACACGGACCAGCGAATACTCAACGTCCGGATGGACCGCAAGCGCCAAATTCGACGGCAGCGTCCACGGCGTAGTGGTCCAGGCGATCGCAGCTGCGTCGTGCAGCTCAGGGTGCTGCTTCCAGGTCTCCGCAGCAGCAAATCCTTCACGCCCACCCGTAAACGGCATCGTTACGGTTACGGTCGGATCCTGCCGATTGCGGTAAGAATCATCCAGACGCGTCTCCTGGTTCGACAGCGGCGTATGCTCCGCCCACGAGTACGGCAACACGCGGAAGCCCTGGTAAATCAGCCCCTTGTCATACAGGGTCTTAAACGCCCACATGACGGACTCCATGTACGGCAGTTCCATCGTCTTGTAGCCGTTATCGAAGTCCACCCAACGAGCCTGGCGAGTCACATACTCTTTCCACTCATCGGCGTAGTGCATCACGGACTTGGCGCAGTACTCGTTGAACTGTGCCAGACCCATGTTTTCGATCTCGGCCTTATCCTTGATGCCGAGCTGCTTCTCAGCCTCGAGCTCCGCGGGAAGGCCGTGGCAGTCCCAACCAAACACGCGCGGAACGTAGTAACCAGCCATCGTGCGGTAGCGTGGCACGATGTCCTTGACGTAGCCCGTCAGCAAGTGGCCGTAGTGCGGCAAACCGTTGGCGAACGGAGGGCCGTCGTTAAACACATATTCTTCGCAGTCTTCGCGCTGCTTCAGCGATGCCTGGAACGTATCATCCTCGTTCCAATACTTCAGTACCTGCTCCTCCATTTTTGGAAACGCGGTACTTCCCCCGGTCAGATCTACCTTCGGGTAGACACTTCCGACCTTGCTCATCTCCGTCTCTCCTTCACGCACAATGCTTACCTTGTCACAGGGACGCAGCGAACAACGCCACGCGGTACCACCCTGTTTGAAGTCCGCCGTGAGACGAACTTCCGCTTCATTTGCGGTGAAAGAAATAACGCTTCCTAATTACGTCCGGTTCTACTAAGCGATAGCGCACTGTAGCGCAACAGCTGTTCTTCCGGAAACGCTCCCCGATGATGGTCGGATCATCACGCGCTACCGCACCACCAGGTAGTGAAGCACGTAGCTTGTCTCATTCTAGCCCTTCGTCCCCCAGAAATGGCAACAACCACCACTCACCGCAGTGAATGGTGGCTGATGTTTGAAAGAAACTACTTATTGCCAGCGTCGCCGCTCGGAGCGGACGTGCCACGGGTCTCAAGCTCCTCCAGCTGGGACTCGAGCAGTGTGCGCAGGCGAGTGCGGTACTCACGCTCGAAGGTACGCAGCTCAGCGATGCGGTTCTCGAGGGCGGTCTGCTGCTGCTTCACCGTGTTCATGATCTCGGTGTGCTTACGCTCAGCCTCGGTGCGCAGCTTCGTTGCCTGCTCCTCAGCCTGGCGAATCTGCGCCTCAGCGCGCGAGTTAGCTTCGTTGGTGGTTTCCTCAGCCTTCTTCTCGGCGTCTGCAACGAGCTGCTGTGCACGAGCCTCAGCCGACTGCTTCGTCTCAGCAGCCTTACGCTCAGCCGCCTGGATCTGCTCGCGGGAATGCGTCTCTGCCTCAGACAGCTGCTTCTTCGAGCGTGCCTCGGCATCTGCCAGCTGACGCTCTGCGGAACCACGGGCCTCGTCGAGCATCGAGCGGGCCTCTGCCTGCGCGTCGTTGGTGAGGCGGTCTGCCATCTCCTGCGCGAGCCCAAGCACCTTCGCCGCCTGCATGTGTGTATCGGCGGATGCTGCATTCTGGTCGACAGCCGCAGCCTGCTGCGGTGCGGCGGCAGCCTTTGGCGCCTGCTTAGCCTGCTTTGCAGCCTGCTCCGCGTCCTGGCGAGCCTTTGCAGCTTCCTGCTTCGCAGCCTGAGCGTCCTTCTCAGCCGCTACCTTTGCCTCCTGCGCAGCACGGAGCTTCTGCTCGTACTCAGCGCGAACCTTCTTCTCAACTCGCTTTTCAATCTCAGCTTCGTCGACATCGCTGGACGCGGCCACAGGAGCAACCGGGGCAGCAGACCCGCCAGCACCGAGCTCTTCGACACGGGCCCGAAGGTCATCGTTCTCATCTTGCAGTTGCGCAAGCGTGTCTTCCACGAGGTCCAGGAACTGGTCAACCTCGTCCTCGTTGTAGCCCCGCTTACCAATTGGTGGTTTGCTGAAAGCGACATTGTGCACGTCTGCTGGTGTCAGCGGCATTGGCGTTCCCTTCGATGTCGATATTGTGTCCGCAATGTCGCGAACACAGATTGCTTCCCACGCTACGGGAAGCGAACCCTAAAATCTAATAGTTCGTCATTCTTTTATCGATCCATAGTAACGCATAGGTTCACACGCACCAGGCATCACCGCCAGTTATACCCCTTTTCTGCCCCTGATGCCCAATAATTGATGTCGATCCGGGCATAAATTACGGGAAAATTAAGCAAAAAAGACACCTACCAATGTAGGTGCCTTAATCCAAGATCGCTATTACAACATGGTGACCCGTACCAGCATCTGGAGCAGCATGATCGCCACGAACAATACGATCACACTGACGTCTATCCCAACGCCGCCACTCATACGCATGGGCGGAATGAGTTTGCGGAAGAACTTCACAGGCGGGTCCGTGACCACGAACATGCCTTCCGCAACGACCATAAACCAACTTGGTGGATCAAACTGCTTCGAGAAGGATTGCACCATCTCGACAATGATGCGGATGACCACAATCAGGGAGTACAGTCCAAGCGCGGCGTAAAGAATTGCTCCTAATAAAGACACGGGTCACACACTACCTGTTCTTCTTGATGTTTCGCAGAGCTGGACGTCGATTAGCGAAGACGCGCTGTGTGCTGCAGCTCAACCTCGGTCAAACGAGCGTTTTCCGGAACGATCGCAAAGACTCGTCGGCGGGTCTCAACGCCCCTGCTCAGGTTGTACATGTTGCCACGAAGTGCGAAGCACAGACCAGCGGCAAAGTCGACGATGCGCTTTGCATCGTGGGGGTCGAGATCCGTCAGCTCCATAATCACGGCATCGCCGTCACGGAACGGCTCGCCGATATCCTTCGCATCGTTGTAATTGCGCGGAGCAGTGGACACGACCTGCGGAGTGTAGGACTTCGGTGCGCGATCCGCGTAGTCACGGGTAGCTGAGGAGCGGTAGCGGTCTTCGCTGCCGTACTCAGATGTGCGCGAAGGCCTCGTCGATTCCTCGCGAGTGTTCTCGCGCTCGTCGTACTGCACTTCATCGAAGTAGGGATCATCTTCGTTGAACGGGCCAAGACCGAAAAATTCTTTCGCGCTGCCGATAATAGACATCTGGGTGCTCCTCGTTTGTTGCCTGTGCTGACGGGGCAGAAATTACCTCTATGTAATTCCGGATTAGGTTTTTAGACTACGGGCCTCGGCCCCATCACCGCCGTTCCGACACGCACGACATCCGAGCCATGCGCGATGGCTTCTTCAAAGTCCGCGGACATCCCCGCTGAGAAACGCAGGGGCCGCCCAAGCTTGGCCACGTAGGTGTCTCGCAGCTCGCGGACCTGGTCGAATACCTCGCTGGCGTTTGCATCTAGCGGTGGCACAACCATAAACCCGTCGAACTGGAGGTGCTCAGCCCCCTCGAGCGCTTCAACCAACTCGGCGATCTTCTCCACCGCGACACCGCCACGGCTTTCGTCTCCGTCTGCAGAAACCTGAACAAGACACGGCAGGATTTCGGACGTCCGATCACCCCGCTCAAGGGCGAGCGCCATGCCACGCTCAAGTCCCTTCGCCAGCTTCAAGGAATCCACCGAGTGGACCTCACTCGCCCATCGTGCCACTGCGTTCGCCTTCTTCGACTGGATCTGCCCGATCATCGCGATACCACAGTCGACCCCGTGCTCGCGCAGAGTCGCGACCTTGGCGCTCGCCTCCTGCTCTCGGTTCTCCCCCACCAAGCGAATACCTTCCGCGGCAAGCACCTCAATCGACGAGCACGGGTGAAACTTCGTCACTGGCAGCAATTCCACGCTTCCCGGCTCGCGCCCCGCGGCATGCTCCGCGGAGCGGATACGTTCCTGCACCTTGGCAAGGTTGCTTGCAATATCAGTTGTGCTCATTTATTTCACTCCAGTTAGCCAAATAACGCCTGCCTGGCGCCCAGTTGTGGATTCTCTCCGGTACGAGAAGAAGTCCTCGTCCGCGATGGTATCGCGCGGATCTACGTCAATTCGCTGCACACCGAGCTCAGTAAGCTGGCGCCGAATACCGGCACGGATGTCAAGCCCAGTGGTCCCCGCATGCGTAGTGGTCCGGGAGCCTGGCAGCTTGCGCTCAACATCCGCTGCCATATCAGCAGGCACTTCATATGACGCTCCCGCAGCAGCAGGGCCGAGCAGCGCCTGCATCTGTGAAGGCTGAGCACCCAGGTCACGCATTGTTTCAACGGTCTTCTTCACGATGCCGTTTCGCGCCCCAAGACGCCCAGCGTGCACCGCGGCAATCACTCCAGCGACGGGGTCCGCCAACAGCACCGGTGTGCAGTCAGCGACCAGCACGCACAAGGCGAGGTTCGGGGTCGTGGTTACGATGGCGTCAGTAGCTTCGACAGGCTCAGACTGCGGCCCGTCTACTACTGTCACGTTCGGCGTGTGGAGCTGCTCCATCCACACGAAGCGCCCCGCATCAACCCCGAGCAGCGACGCCAACCGCGCGCGGTTCGCGCGTACAGCCTCCGGGTCATCCCCGACGTGCAGCGCAAGATTGAAAGAGTCATATGGGGACGACGACACCCCGCCCACACGGCTTGTAAACACCATGCGGACGGGGCGTTGTTCTACGTCGAGAAGAGAGTCAGTCATGCTCCCAGACTAACGCAAGAAATCAGGGACATCGACGTCAAAATCATCGCCGCCGCGCTCCTCGCGTCCACGACGCTCATAGGAGGATTCGGACTCCCCGCCGGTGAAGAGGCCCGAGCGGTGCGGCTCGTAGCGGTGACGCGCCTGGTAGGAGTCGTCGCGTTCCGTCTCCGGAGCTCGATCCTCAAACAGTGAACCACGCGATGGAGACGGCGCCGCGCCTTCTTCCGCCGATGCGGCTGCAGCATCGACTGGCTGCTGCGCATCCGGGCGAGCGTTGGCCTTCTCGTCGAAGCCAGTTGCGATAATCGTGACGCGCACCTCGTCACCGAGGTTGTCGTCGATGATCGTGCCGAAGATGATGTTCGCGTCGTCGTCTGCCTTCTCTTCGACGATGGACGCTGCGGCACTCGTCTCGTTCAGGCCGAGATCGGAACCACCAGCAACGGAAATGAGCACGCCCTTCGCGCCCTCCATAGTGGTTTCCAGCAGTGGCGAGTTGATCGCCTGCTCCATCGCGTTCATCACGCGGTTTTCACCGCGGGAGGAGCCGACGCCCATCAGGGCGGAGCCGGCGTCGGCCATCACCGAGCGCACGTCTGCGAAGTCGACGTTGATCATGCCCGGAATGGTGATGAGGTTCGTAATACCCTGAACACCGTTGTAGAGCACCTCATCCGCAGCGCGGAATGCATCCATCATGGACAGGTCCGAGTCACCCAGCTGCAGCAGTCGGTCGTTCGGAATGACAATGACGGTATCGCACACTTCCTTCAGGTTAGCGATACCCTCGAGCGCCTGACGGGTGCGCCGCTTGCCCTCGAACGTGAACGGACGGGTGACAACGCCAATGGTCAGCGCACCCATCTTCTTCGCGATACCCGCGACAACTGGTGCAGCGCCAGTACCCGTACCGCCGCCCTCGCCAGCGGTCACGAAGACCATGTCCGAGCCCTTCAGCGACTCTTCGATTTCCTGCTTGTGGTCCTCAGCAGAGGTCCGGCCAACCTCAGGGTTTGCACCGGCGCCAAGTCCGCGAGTCGCCTCACGCCCGATGTCGAGCTTGGTGTCTGCATCCGTAAAGAGCAGTGCCTGCGAGTCCGTGTTGATCGCAACGAACTCCACACCTTTCAGGCCCTCTTCGATCATGCGGTTGACAGCGTTAACGCCACCGCCACCGACACCGACGACGCGGATCATGGCGAGGTAGTTTGCGGGAGAGGTCATGGGTAGTGTCTCGCCTTTCAAAACTTCTTAGAACTTCAACAATTGCGGTAACGCATCCCATCATGGGCGAAAACACGAAAAAATTTATTGTTTCCCTCGGCGTGTCTCGACCCTAAACCTTTACTTTAGGGTTTTGACCTGGGGTTTTACACCGCTACCGCGCGGTAATCAGCTCCGGATTAGAAATATTGAACTCGGCGCCCTCACGTTGCAAAACGGTTTCAAAGGCCAGCGACTTATTCGTATTGTCTTCTGAGGCGCCCCACACCACGCGGCGGTTGTCGTGTAACCGCAGCACGAATGAGTAGCGGCCATTCGCCTCCAAAGCGGCAACTTGCGCACGCGCACCACTGCTTATCGACGCCGCGATCGCCACAGCTTCCCGCATCTGCTCCTTGTTCTCAACGTCGACCCCCACGAGCTCCATCGCCCCAACCGGCGGTTCAGCGATCAGAAAATCCTTGCCCTCAGTATCGATCAGATGCGCCCCGTCCGGCTGCTGCAAATACGCCACTGCGACACGCTCTTTGAGGTCAACTCTCACAGTGCTTGGCCAGTCGCGGTGCACCGTGACGACGTCCACCCACGGGTCCTGCACGATGTTCTCAGCAGCACGGCGCACCTTGACCAGCCCCATAGGCGTGCCCAGCTCAATGTCGGACTGGGCTTGCACCGCCTCGGGCGTGAGCACGTCGTTGCCATCAACAACCACGCCCTTCACCGGCATCAACGGTGTAAACGGCAACGCAATTCCGCACACAGCGAGACCAGCGATGACAGCTCCCGCGATGGCGAAGCGACGCTTGCGCTTGCTCTTGCTACGCGTTTGAGCGTCCTCATCACCAAACTCGTCGAGGTGGTCCGACTCGAAGGCTTCCTGCTCTGTCTGCTCTGTCACACTAAACCTCCGCCTGCCGAAGTTGCGCGAGGATCTCATCGGCGAGCATTGTCACCGACCCAGCGCCCATCGTTAGGATGACGTCCCCAGGACGAACCATTGATGCCAGTGTCACCGGTACTGCGAGGAAATTGGGCTCAAGCACTACCGGCACCGAGCTATCCATCTTGTCAGTAATGAGCCTGCTGGTCACATCTTCAACGGGCGCTTCGCGTGCGCCGAAGATGTCCAGCACCATGACGACATCCGCGAGTGAGAGGGCGTCAGCAAACTCTTGGGCAAAGTTCTGTGTGCGCGAGTACAGGTGCGGTTGGAAGCACACAACGACGCGCGCACCCTTGCCCTCAGACTCGACTTTCTCCCGCGCCGCCGTCAACACAGCGGTGACCTCGGTTGGGTGGTGCGCGTAGTCGTCGTAGACACGGGTACCTGCGAACGGCCCGTCCTCTACGAGGCCCTTAAACTCGAAGCGGCGCCGGACACCGGAGAACCCGCTCAGCCCCGCTGCGATCCGTTCAGGTTCCGCACCCGCCAGCGTCGAGGACAACAGTGCGGCCAGGGAGTTGAGCACCATGTGCCGGCCAGGGATCGACAGGCGGTAGGAGTACTCAGCAGATGCGCCGCCGGTGTTGAGTCGAGCACGCACGTCGACGTAGGAGCCGTCGATACGCTCTTCTACAACTACTGCACCTGCGGGAATATCTGGGTGCGCTGCAGCCGCTGCTTCAGTGCCGTAGCCGACGACGTTGATGCCGCGCTGCAATGCGCGCTCACCGCAGCTTGCAGCGTGCTCGTCATCCATACAAACGACGAGGAAACCGCCGGGCTGCACGCGATCGGCGAAGTCGTCGAACACCTTGAAGTACGCTTCGTGCGTGCCGAAGTAATCCAGGTGGTCAGGCTCAATGTTGGTGATAACGGCGATATTTGGCTTGTAGCGAAGCAACGAAGCATCGGACTCGTCCGCCTCCGCCACGAAAATATTGCCCGCACCGTGGTGCGCATTGGTGCCGGCCTTGTTGAGCTGGCCGCCAATCGCAAAGGAAGGGTCCTCCCCCGCAGCCTGCAACGCCACCACGGTCATGGACGTCGTGGACGTCTTGCCGTGCGTGCCTGCTAGCAGGAGCTGCGTGTAACCGTCCATCAACTCGCCAAGCAGATCTGAGCGGCGAATCACAGGAATCCCCTCCTCCTTCGCACGCACCAACTCCGGGTTATCTTTCGGAATCGCAGCAAAGCTGGTGACCACGACGGTCGGAAGTTGCCCCGTCAGCTCGAGGTTCGCGGCGTCGTGTCCAACTGCGACCTGTGCACCTTGCGAGCGCAACGCACGCACTGGACGGGAGTCTTTCACATCGGACCCGGTCACTACTGCCCCGCGGTCAAGCAGGATGTGGGCGACACCGCTCATGCCAGCGCCACCGATACCGACCAGATGTACGCGGGAAAGATCCACAGAACCAGGCGCGGTGGTGTGTTCGGAAGACATGACGGTGTTACTCCTTTGTGATAGTCGCAATGATCCGTGCAGCGAGATCTTCTGCCACACTACCCGCGCCAGAGTGCTCGAGTGCTTCTCGCATGCGCTGCATGTGCTCTGGCCGACCCAAAATCTCGTTGACGCTGTGGGCAAGCGCGTCTGGGGTGAGCTCGGCGTCGTCGATACGCACTGCCGCCCCGGTAGCTACCAGGTGCGCCGAATTGAGCCCCTGTTCGCCGTTGCCGTGCGGCAGTGGGATGTAAACGGCTGGCAGGCCAGCGGCTGAGTTTTCCGCCACGGTCATGGCGCCGGAGCGACACACAACCATGTCCGCCACGGCATACGCAGCTTCCATGTCGTCGATGTACGGCACCGCCGTGTAGCCTTCGTGTGGCTTCGGGGCGTCGTTCTTTCTGCCGTAGGCGTGCAACACCTGGTACCCGCGCGCCGTGATGTCCTCGATGGCCCCGGCAACAGCCCGGTTGATGCTCACCGCGCCCTGGGACCCACCGGTAATCAGAACCACCGGCTTGTCCGGATCAAGGTCCCACATCTTGTACCCACGCTGCGCTTTCGCTCCATCCGTATCGACGCCCACTCCCGGACGCACCGGGATCCCCACGACATCACCCGGCATCCCCGAGTTCGCCACGGCGTTAATCCCGACACCACCTAGCTTGACGCCAAGCTTATTGGCCATGCCCGCCAACGCGTTCGTTTCCAAGACGAAAAATGGTAGGCGCAACGATGCCGCTGCAAGGTACGCAGACGCCGACACATAGCCACCCGTACCGAAGACTGCCTCAGCCTTCGAATCCTTCATCACCTTCCGTGTTTGGTGCACGGAACGCGCAAGTTTGAACGGCACGCCAAGAAGCTTCCATGGCTTCTTGCGCGGGATCGGCACAGGGTCAATGAGTTGAAGGTCAAAGCCGCGCGCGGGGACGATAGTGGTTTCCAGTCCACGCTCAGTTCCGAGCGCAATCACATTTGCGCCGTACTGTTCACGAAGCACCTCGCCTACCGCGAGTGCCGGTTCAATATGGCCCGCGGTGCCTCCCCCTGCGAGCACCACTGTGTGTTGGGTCTTGTCCATGATGGATCCCGTCCTTTCCTTTTCGACGGCCACCTAACGGTACCGGCGTCGCTCTGTTTGGTTCGGTCGTGGTCTCCGTTGCGTTACCTCGACATTCCTGGTGGGCCGGGGCGAGTGCCGCTGAGCACGGTCGTCTGGGGCAACTCGGTGAGCAACAGGCACTCCGTACCGTTGCTCTCGGCGTGACTGCTCATGTGTGCGAGTTCGCTCCGCGCGAGTCGCGCGCAGCTGTGCCGTCGCCTTCGGCTCCGGGACGAACAGCATTCTGTCGAAGCGTGGGCGCCCGTAGTTCTGCATGGCCGAGACTGCGTCGGGCTCGTGGCGGGCAATGGAGGCCAGCATGCCCATCGACCACAAGGTAATCACTGCCGAGGTACCACCGGCGGACAACATCGGCAGCTGAATACCCGTCACCGGCACAAGGCCGACGACGTACCCGATGTTAATGAACGCCTGCGAAACTACGCCTGCTGTTAACGAGGCAGCGGCGAGTCCCTGGAACGATGTCTGTGCGCGTTGCGCAGTGCGCAAACCGAAGTAGCCAAGGGCAGCAAACAGGGCGATCACCATAATGCCGCCCCACATACCAAGCTCTTCGCCGATGACGGCGAAGATGAAGTCGTTTCGTGCCTCTGGGAGGTAGAACCACTTCGCGCGGGACTGTCCGAGGCCGACGCCGAAGAGGGAGCCGTCGGCAAGAGAAAGGAATCCTTGGTGCGTCTGGAAGGCAGCACCGCGGGTATCGCTGAAGTTTCCGAACAGCGCCTCGAAGTAGACGTGGAAGCGTTGCGAGCGGAAGCCGCCGAGCAGGAACAACACAACCGCTGCAGCACCGATGAGCCCGCAGAGGATGCCAATAGCCTTGAGCGGGAAGCCTGCGAACCACAGCACAAAGATCACGATGGCGGCAAACGACATCGTCATGCCGGCGTCACCTTGCTTCGCAATCAGGAGGATGCACACGCCCGCGCCAAGCAAGAACTGTGCGGTCGGCGACTGCCACGCAGGCGCCGATGCTGGCGGCTGCTTCTTCGACAGCACCGCAGCACCCCAAATTGCAATAGCCACACGGGCGAACTCAGAAGGCTGCATCGTCAACGAGCCGAACATCAGCCACGATTGTGAACCGACTTCCTCACGCCCGGTACCGATAAGCAGCACCAATACCAGCAGGAACACTGCGAAGAGGAATAGTGGCGTGGCCAGCTTCCGGATGCGCTCGGGCGGGACCAACAGCGAAACCCAAAACAAGACAAGGCCCGCCAGCACCATCAGGGATTGCCGAAGCGCAGTCGACCACACACTGCTCGAAGCAGCGAACGATGACGCCATCGACGAGCTCATCACCATCACGACGCCCAACGCAGCCAGCACCAGCACCACGGTCCGAATCACGGTGTAGTCAATGAGGGGACGCTGCTCAAGCGCCGCAATGAACGACGTATGTGCCCGGCCCAGTGCGCTTTGAGGCACGTCGCGGGTGCCAGTCTTTGGCGCACGCGCCGACGGTTGCTGTCGACGATTTCGCTTCATGGCACCTCATTACCCTTCGCTTCGAACACTGCTGTGTCTCAAGTTACTGTAGTGAAAAGTGTCGCTTGGCGGCCGCACGAAACGCGTCGCCACGCGCAGACATACCCGGATACATGTCCAGGCTCGCGGCAGCCGGTGCCAGCACAACGCTATCGCCAGGCTGCGCGTGCTCTCCAGCAAAGCGAACCACGGCATCCATTGCCGCCTCAGAGTCAGTCGAGTCTGTCGCAAAGATAGGCAGGTCAGGTGCCAGCCGCTTGACGGCGTCGTAAATTTCCATGCGGTCGACCCCAAGCAGCGCTACGGCACGCATGTGCCCAACATGTTTTTCGACGACCTCATCAATCGCAGCGCCCTTCAGCTGACCACCTGCAACCCACACGACCGTGCCCGCACCGGTCAACGCCGAATCAGCCGCGTGCGGGTTCGTCGCCTTCGAGTTGTCGATCCACCGCACGCCGTTCGCCTCGTGGACCACGGCTCCGCGGTGCCCCGCAACGTGGAAGCCCGCAAGTGCTTCACGAATCTCATGGGGTGTCGCACCACACAGCAACGCCACGGCAGCGGCCGCGCCTGCGTCCAGCACGCCTGCAGCACCCGCGGGTTCAATGCCATTCGTATCTGCCAGTTCAAGGACCGCCCCGTCGCGGCGCGCAACGAGCTTGCCGTCGATAACACCGACCTGGCCCTCTTCGGGCTGGCCGAGCGTAAAACCGAAGAATTGCTTGCGGTCATTCTGTGCCACGATCGCTTGCACGTGCTCGTCATCGATGCCTACCACGGCGTTCGGGGCTTTGAGCACCTTCGCCTTCGCAGCCGCGTACGCCTCGAAGGAGCCGTGCCAGTCAATGTGGTCGTCCGCAAGGTTGAGTAGAACTGCCGCGTTGGGAACGAGCTGGCTCGACCAATGCAGCTGAAAACTGGACAGCTCGACCACGAGCACGTCGACACGCTGGGGATCTGCCACCGCGTCAGCCACGGCGGTACCGATGTTGCCGCACGCCAACGCACGCTTACCAGTGCGGAACGATGCCTCCTGCATCATGGCTGCGAGCATGCCAGTGGTGGTGGTTTTACCGTTCGTGCCTGTCACAACGAGCCACTCGCGCGATGGCCCGAACACGCCCGCGCGATCCAACCGGTAGCACAGCTCGACATCACCGATAACATCGAGTTGGGCCGAGGCGGCGTCGACAAGCAGCGGCGTGTCGGGCCTCCACCCTGGAGACGTCACTACTACCCCGACCTCACCGAAGTACTCGTGTGCCAGCTGCGTATCGACGGCCCGCACTCCCCACGTGCGCTCAGCGAACTCACGGTTTTCCTCGCTGTCGTCCGCGACGATGCATGGAACACCGACCTGCTGGAGCATACCGAGCACCCCTCGGCCCGAAACGCCCGCACCAGCCAGCAGCACGCCGCGGGAAATCTCTGCGGGGATCACACTCGTATCGATCATGACAGCGTCACTCCGTTCTGTGTGAGCCATTCACCGTAGAAAATTGCGGTGCCGAGCGCGACCGCCATCGCAGCGATGAGCCAGAAGCGCACAACCACGGTTGTCTCCGCCCAGCCTCCTTGCTCAAAGTGGTGATGGAACGGCGCCATCCGGAACACGCGCTTGCCGGTGGACTTAAACGATGCCACCTGGATGACCACCGAGGCTGCCTCGAGCACGAAGAGTGCGCCAATGATGATCATCAGAAGCTCGGTCTTGGAAGCCACTGACAGACCCGCTACGAGACCACCGAGCGCCAGCGAACCCGTATCACCCATGAAAATCTTGGCCGGGGAAGCGTTCCACCACAGGAATCCAACGCAGGCACCGAAGCCTGCAGCCGCAAGCACCGCCAAGTCAAGCGGGTCGCGGACGTTGTAGCAGCCCGCTGCCAGCGCTGCCTCGCAAGAGTTCCGGAACTGCCAGAACGTGATCATGGTGTAGGCGGCCATCACCAGAGCAGTCGTACCAGCGGCCAGCCCGTCGAGCCCGTCGGTGAGGTTCACCGCGTTCGACCAAGCAGCCAGCAGAATGTAGATAAAGATCAGGAACAGGATTGCGCCAAGGATTCCACCGCCGACCGCGATGTCAATCGTTTCGATATCGCGCACAAAACTCAGCAGGGTCGAGCCTGGCGTCAAGCCGTTCTCGTCAGGAAATCGCGTGATCAGCAGGCCGAAAACAATCGCAATTGCAAACTGGGACACAAGCTTCGCGGTCTTGTTCAAACCGAGATTACGCTTCATGAAGAGTTTAATGCCATCGTCGGCAAGCCCGACCAGGCCAAGCGCCAATGTCAAGCCCAGCACGATGACGCCGCTTGCGGTAAACGCCGCGTGGTTAGTGGCCAGCGCGACAATCGAGCTAGCCAAGTAGCCCAGCGTGATCGCGAGCAAAATAGCGATGCCACCCATCGTTGGGGTGCCGCGCTTCCGCGCGTGCGACTGCGGCCCGTCCTCCCGAATTTCCTGGCCGATCTCGCGGCGGTGGAAATACCGAATCAACAAAGGTGTGACAAAGATGGAAACGAGGAAGCTGATAACTCCTGCGACAATTACTTGAATCATGTGAGACTGCTACCTTGCTTCATTCTCATTGGTTGACTTACTTTGACTGTCAAGCGTACGGGTGCGCATGAGTTGTTCAGCCACCACCCACAACTTTTGGGCGTTCGACGCTTTGACCAGCACCACTGCTGGCGGGGGTGTGGCAGTGGTAATCGTAGCTTCGACAGCGTTGCTTGCCTCGGCACTATCGGCAACAGACTGTGTGGCGATGCCCTGCTGCTGTGCCGCTTGCGCCAGCGATTCCATCGCGTCACTTTGCCCCACTGCTACAAGGTCCGTGATGTTGTGCTTTACCAGTTCTGCGGCCAGCTCGGCGTGGGCTGACGCGGACTCCTCGCCGAGCTCGCCCATCTCACCGAGCACCGCAATCGATCGCGCCCCCGGGTGTGCGGCAGCCGTCGACGCAAGCGCTGCGATACCGGCACGCATCGATTCAGGGTTTGCGTTGTACGCGTCGTTAATGACAGTCACGCCATCCTCGCGGGTGCGCACATCCATGCGGTTCACGGATACGGTCCGTGCCTGGCTCAGCGCTGCCGCGATCGCTTCAGGCTGCATGCCCGCGCCGAAACCGACTGCCGCCGCAGCAAGCGCGTTGCCAACCTGGTGGGCGCCGTGCACACCCAGGCGAACTCGGTGCTGTTGCCCGTCTGGCGTGTGCATCACAAACGATGCTCGGGCAACCTCGTCCAATGAGATGTCCGTAGCAAAAAAGTCTGCTTCGGGCGATCCTTCAGCCGAAAACATCCACACCTTCGCAGTTGTGCGGGGGCGCATACCTGCAACAAATGGGTCATCGGCGTTCAAGATGGCGATTCCACCGTGATCCGCATCAGGGAGTGATTCGACTAACTCGCCCTTCGCCTGAGCAATCGCCTCGCGCGAGCCAAACTCCCCAAGGTGTGCGGAGCCAACGTTGAGCACCACGCCGATTGATGGCGGGGCAATCTTTGCAAGATGCGCGATGTGCCCAATGCCCCTCGCGGACATCTCCGCCACCAAAAACGCCGTCTCCTGTGTGCAGCGCAGCACCGTGTACGGGTGACCAATCTCGTTATTAAAGGAACCCGGAGGAGCCACGGTCTCGCCTTTGTGGCGAAGCACCGCAGCGATCAGGTCTTTCGTCGAGGTCTTCCCCGCCGAACCGGTCACGCCGACAATTGTGAGTCCGTGTTCGCGAACTAGGCTGCGAGCCACGTGCGCTGCGAGCTTCGAAAGCCCCGCGACAACACCGAGTGCACTGCCCGTTGGGTCGCTCGCAGCCAAGTCAGAGTTGTCATCTGGCCGAACCTCGGCGCACGGAACGATCACCGCAGGAGCACCCACGTCGCGCGTGGTTATGGCGGCTACCGCGCCCTGCTCCAATGCCGTGCCGACGAAGTCGTGTCCATCAACCCTCGCGCCTTTCAGCGCAAGGAAAAGGTCGCCCTCAGACACCTTCCGCGAATCAAACTCGACGCCACCCGATACTTTCGCCTCGGGGTCCGCCTCCTTCGACAGCGTTCCCCCGACGATCTCGGCGATCTCACCCAACGAACATGCAATCATTATCTACTGTTACCTCGCGAAAGTTTCTAGGGCGCGACGCATCTCTTCCCGATCATCGAAGTGGTGCGTCGTAGTGCCAACAATCTGGCCGACTTCATGCCCCTTGCCAACGACAATGACCGCATCTCCCGGCTGTGCCCACTGCACCAGAGCGTCAATCGCCGCAGCGCGGTCGCCGATTTCACGCACCTCCGGGTGGTGGGGAGCATCCGCGAGTTCCAATGCACCACGCAGCACCTCCGCGCGGATCGATGCTGGGTCCTCTGTACGCGGGTTATCATCAGTCACCACCACAAAGTCAGCACGCTGCGCAGATTCGCGGCCCATGATGACGCGTTTCGACGCATCCCTGTCCCCGCCGGCGCCAACAGCAATGCCGACGCGTCCAGCCACTTGCTTTCGGAGCGTATCCAGCACGGCTGCGATGGCCGCAGGCTTATGCGCGTAGTCCACGACTGCAACAAACGGTTGCCCGCAGTCGATGCGTTCCATACGTCCAGGGACCTGCGCTTTTGATAGGCCCTTCATGAATGCATCTACATCAACGTCGGCGGTGTACGCCATGGCGGTTGCCAAGGCAGCGTTAGCCACGTTGAACGCACCCGGCATTTGCAGCGTCAACGTGTGAGTCGAAGTGGGCGTCGATAAGGAAATCTCTTGCGCGCCAGTCTTGTCTGCGGACAGCTGCTTCGCGCTCACGTCGACCCCAACCTGGCCGTGGGCGCCAACGCGAACCGGGTCCTGTGCCCGGTCAGCCATGCGCTCGCCCCACTCGTCATCGACGCAAACTACCGCGCGTTTCGCGGCACTGCGCGACGTCGGGTCAAAGAAGAGCGCCTTCGCCTCAAAGTACTCCTCCATTGTCTTATGGAAGTCCAGGTGATCCTGGCTCAGGTTTGTAAACCCAGCGACATCGAAAGACGTGCCACTCACCCTGCCAAGCATCAGCGCATGGGAAGAAACCTCCATCACTACGTGCGTCACTCCAGCCTGCAGCATGCGACGGAACAGAGCCTGCAGCGTCGGGGCTTCCGGAGTAGTCAGGGACGTTGGAACGTACTCGCCGAGAATCTTCGTGCCGGTGGTGCCAATCAGACCAACCTTCGCTCCTGCTGCCTCAAGCCCCTTCTCCAGCATGTACGTCACGGTAGTCTTGCCAGAGGTGCCGGTAACCCCGAGCAGCGTCATGTGCTCGGATGGGTGACCATACACCTCGGCTGACACATCGCCGAGAACCTCGCGAACGTCTTCGACGACCAGCACCGGCCGCGTTTCCCCTTGGCCCTCGAGGATCTTCGCGCCTGCATTGTCAGTAAAGATGGCGCCCGCTGGGCACTGCTTTGCAAACGTTGCTCCATGCACACGGGTGCCGGGCAAAGCTGCGAACAGTCCGCCTGGGGCAATCTTCGACGAATCGAGTGCAATCTCTTCAATGTGCAGCGGCTGATCTGGGGCGTTGTGGAGCGTCCCACCAGACAGCGCTGCGAGCGCCTCCAGGGTAGGCGCGTTCGGTGTTGTCTGCGTCATGTCATTCATTGTGAAACTTCCCTACTGGGCTTGCAAAACGTACTGGTCCGCTTCTGGGCTAGGCGGCAAGTTCTCCCTATTGATCAGCCAGCTGGCGATTTCAGTAAACACCGGACCTGCCGACTGGCCACCGGCTCCGCCTTCTCGTGTACCTCGCTGCGGCTCATCAAGCATGACGGCCACGACAAATCGCGGATCGTTCGCAGGCGCGATGCCAGCAAACGTAATCCAGAACTGGTTTTGCGAGTAGGCGCCGGTCTCAGGGTTCACCTTTTGCGCGGTACCAGTCTTGCCCGAAAGCTGATAGCCAGGAAGTTGGCTGTTCTGGGCGGTACCGTTGTTGATCCCTGCCGGGTCGTTTTGGAACGTGGAACGGAACATATCCACGACCGTGCGTGCCGTCGCCTCCGACACCACACGATGCCGCTCAGGCTCGGGCTGTTCCAGCGGTGTGCCCTCTGCACTTTCAATGCTGCGGATAATGCGAGGCGTAATCCGCTCGCCACCGTTGGCAAGCGTTTGGTAGACGCTGGCCATCTGAAGCGCTGTCCAGCTCATTCCCTGCCCAATTGGTAGGTTCGCAAACGTTCCTCCGGACCACTGCTCTAGCACTGGCAACAGACCGGCGGACTCGTTGGGCAGCTCAATGCCGGTTGTGTTTCCGATTCCGAAGCGCTGCAGGTAATCCCAATAGCGCTCCTCGCCCAGCTTCTGCGCAATCTGCAAGGTGCCCACATTCGAGGACTTCCCGAAGATGCCCGCTGTGGTGTACGGCATCACACCATGCTCCCACGCATCGCGCACAGTAATACCAGCCATGTCGATAGAGCCCGGCACTTGGTGTACTTCCTCCGGAGTAGTCACCTTCTCCTCAATTGCCGCAGTCGCTGCGATAATCTTCGCCACGGAACCCGGCTCAAACGGGTGCGAGATCGCGTTATTGCTGAAGTCCTTCCCTTCGCGCAACTGCCGCTCGATGTCCCCGTTCGGGTCAATAGTGGAGGTATTCGCCATTGCTAGCACTTCACCACTGCGGGCATCGAGCACTACTGCCTCGGCGTCCTTCGCCAGCGAGTTCCGTTTCGCGTTCTCCAGAGTCTGCTGCACAAACGACTGCAGGTCCAGGTCGATCGTCAAGGTGATCTTCGCGCCATCCACCGCGGGTACAACGTCGCGCAGCGTACCGGGGATGGACTGCCCATCGTTCGACACGTCCTCTGTCTTGCGCCCGTTGATCCCGGTGAGCACCGCATCACTCGATGCTTCAAGCCCAAACTGTCCCTGCCCGTCCATCGACACCTTGCCGAGGATGTTTTCAGCAATCGCCCCGTTCGGGTACTGACGGATGTCCTGGTGGTCCGAGGCAACGCCGTGGAACTCAGCAGCAATGCTCGACGCCACATCAGGGTCCACGTTCCGGACAAGCACTTCGTAGTTCGAATCCGCGTGCAGCTTCTCGAGGATATCGCGCGCGTCAACCTTGCCCACACTGCGCATATCGTCATTGTCTCGTCGCCTATCGACGTCCTCTTCGCCCATTGCCTCGCCAATCATGACGGGAATCTCGTTGGCCATCGTGCGCAGAATATCCTCGACTCTCGCGTCGACCATGGCTCGCGTCGCGTCATCGTCGAGGTTCGGAACGTCTTCATTGAGCATGACCTGCTCACGCAGTTCCTTACGAAGCGTCACCGGCGACACGGTCAACGACCGCGCCTGCATCGTGTACGCCAGGTGGTTACCTTCGCGGTCCACGATCTCACCGCGCCGCGCGGGGTCAGTGTAAATCCTGGCGCGCTGCGATTGCGCCTGCTCGCGCAGCTGTGGGCCCCACACCACCTGCACAAGAAACAGCCTGCCAACCAAAAATACGCTGACTACAAGAAACAGAATTACTGCCCATTGGGACCGCTGGTGCAACACACTTCGCCGTGTCTTAGGCGCTTGAGGTGCTTGCAGGGCACGAGGCCGAGCAGTTCGTTTTCTCCGGTCCGGGTGCGATTCGACCACTGCCCTATTTTCACCTCACTCAATTGCATTCAACGGGTAAGAAACGATTCGTGCCCTTAGAGCTTAGAGCGTAGGTGGGACATTCGGCGCATACGGCGCCACGTTGTCCAAACGAGAAGTGCTGCCAAGCACGTTATTGCCAGGAAGCTGCGTCAAAGAATCACCGATTTCGCGAGTTGCTTGCTGGTCACTCGACGCGCGCCCAGATCGTGCGTGAGACTCATTCACGTCCACCACACCGACAGTTGCGTTCGGGTCGAACGGACGCTGCTCATGCACACTGCCATCTTCATGCACCGCAACGATTCCTGGAGCCGACGGAACCAACAGGCCTGCGTCACCTGCACGTTGTGCAATCTCTGCGGATGATTTGCGGTCCTCAAGGTCGCGGGTCAGCGATTCGACACGGTTGGTCAGCTCTCGTTCCTGCGCCTGAAGGCGCTGAATGGTAAACGTTTGCGTCGTCGACAAAGCGCTGAGCCCCATCGCAGCAACAACCCCGAATACCAGCAGTACCACCGTCACTGTGAACGTCAGCGACAACTGTTTCTTAGCGACAGCCGGCTGCGCAATCCTCCTGCCGCGGTAGGACACAATCTGCTTCGACCCCAACCGCCCGTGAGTACGCGGGTGTGGGACGTGTGGCCGAATTCCAGGATTGAGCAGCCGAGTGTTCGCGCTACGCTGCTGACCGGAGCGCCGCGTCTGCGGGCGCGCCTGATCACCGCGCGTCAGCGTCATGTTCGATCCGCTGTACTCTCGTGCTGCCATGATTGATCAGTTCCTTAGTTGCCTTGTGCTAGTTTCTCGACACCACGTACCCGTACGGACGCCGCTCTAGGGTTATGGTCAATTTCAGTTTTCGACGCCTTCTCCGACCCATTTGTGATGGATCGAAACAGCGGCTGCGTACCGGGTAAGTCCATCGGGAGCCCCGGTGGGGTTTTCGACTCCGTGAGTTCCCGAAACGCCGCCTTGACGATTTTGTCTTCCAGCGATTGATAGCTCATGAAGACCGCCCGGCCACCAACTCCTAGGAGGTCAGTAATGACGGGGAGAACTTGCTCGACCGCTTCGAGCTCGCGGTTCACTTCGACTCGCAGCGCCTGGAACGTTCGCTTTGCCGGGTGCCCGCCCGACCTACGTGTGGCTGCCGGAATCGTGTCGTACAGCAGCTCCACCAGACGCGCACTCGTTGTGAATGGCTCCTGTTCACGCTGCTGAACAATCGCCCGAGCAATCTTTCCCGCAAAACGCTCGTCTCCGTACGTCTTCAGAATGCGTGCCAAGTCACCGTGCGAGTAGGTATTCAGCACGTCAGCTGCAGTGAGCGATTGCGTCGTATCCATCCGCATATCTAGCGGGGCATCAATCTTGTACGCGAAACCGCGTTCTTCCTGATCGAGCTGCATCGAAGAAACGCCAAGGTCAAACAACGCCCCGGCAACTCCATTTTCGCGGACGATGCCGAAAGGCACTCGCTCGTCAGAAGCAGCAACTTCGCCAATTGCGTCAAAACGGGCTTGCACCGGAACAAAACGGTCGCCGAATGGAGCCAGACGCTCCGTTGCCGCAGCTAACGCGTTTGGGTCGCGGTCGATTCCAATAACGTACGCGTTTGGAAATGTAGAAAGAAAGTACTCAGTGTGGCCGCCTGCACCGAGGGTGCCGTCGACAATCACTGCGCAATCGCCGAATTGCTCAACTGCTGGTGCGAGCAATTCCGCCATCCGGTTACGCATCACGGGAACGTGGCCACGGTTTGCCACCGGATCAAAGTCCATCGCGGCTTCTACCATTGTCGGGCACACTCCCTTCACTGCGTTGTTCTGAAAATTACCTACACCCATGTTTGGGGAGCGTATAGAGCCCTACCCCGGGCGGCTGCTCTGATGTCGGGGAAGTACACCAGAACGCTTCACGCCCGGGATAGAGTCCGTACACGCTCTCCGTCAGTAGTCGATGTCCACTGTCAGGTAGTCAGCCTTACAGCAGACCGGAGAGTATGTCGTCGTCATCCGCCGCCGAGAAGGCGGCTTCAGTCTCTTCTTGATATTGAGCCCAGGATTGTGCATCCCAGATCTCGAGAAAATCTACAGAACCGATAACCACGCACTCCTTTGAAAGGTTTGCGTATTCCCGGTGCGACGCCGACAACGTGATACGACCAGAACCATCAAGCGTTTGCTCATCCGCACTGGCAGCCAGATTACGAATGAACGCACGAGCCTTCGGATTCGTACGGGATGCTGCAGCAGCCTTTTTGGCTCGCGCTGCGAACTCCGCACGGGGGTAGACCGCCAAAGAGTGATCTTGCCCCTTGGTCACCATCAGCCCGTCCGCGAGGTCCTCTCGGAACTTCGCAGGCAGCGTCAAGCGTCCTTTGTCATCAAGCTTGGGAGTGTAGGTTCCCAGAAACATCGGGCGACCCACCTTCCTCTACGCCGTCAGACACGTGATGTATGTAGTTTTCTCTGCTTCGTGCGACAAAGGTGTGTAGTCAGCACACCATCGCGCCTTCCGCTACGCCCCACTTTAACCCACTGTGCCCCACAAATGCCACACCACACACAAAAAAGATTACCAACTTCAACATAATCGCAGGTCAACGAGTAAGAAAACGGTGGGGCGCCCTCCCCCTTTCATGCTTCACATTAGCCACAACCACCTCACTAGTCGGCTAAATACACAGAGGAATGCCCAACAAAAGTCCGTATCCGCATATACGTGTGGGCAAAAGTGGAGAGTGTGGGTGAAAGTGGGGCGTTTCGCCTACGCAATAAAAAACGCCCCCAGTAAAGGGGGCATGGTCCTTCTTTGCATTAAGGCCGATCCTCGAACCGGCGCTTAAAGTTCTGCTCCATCGAGCTCACTCGAGGAGACTTCTGCTGGTTCCGGGAAACATTTCGCAACTGCGATACAGATGGGCCATGCGCTGGGGTGCGCAACGCCATGATTCCACCAGCCATCATGACGCCGAACCCGATAACGCTAATGATTACTGTCCAAATGGAAAGCGAGGCAAGCGCAACACCGCCGAGCAACAACACCACTCCAAGCACCATTAACGCAACGCTGCGCATCGTAATCCGGCCTGTGGACGATGGAGCCGCATAGTCGGCGTTTCGACCGACGCTTTGCACAAATGAAGGGTCATCTGCCATGAGTGACTGCTCAATTGCGCGGAGTGCTTGCTGCTCCTGTTCAGAAAGTGACACTGCTCTACTCCCAAGCTCCAAAGCGGACGTTGCTATCCATACAACGGCCATCCTAGCGCCTTTGTTCCCCGGGAGACGAGGGCAAGATTGCCCGGGCTAAGCCGCAACACCATTTCCGGCAGGAAGTGCCTCGAGGTAGAACCGTTCCGCCTGCTCAAGCAACTGCGCAACCCTGTCAGCTGGCGGCATATGCTCAATCCCCGAGGCAACGCGGCCACGTTCCCGCGAGAACGACTCAAACACATGCGCCCACCGCTCACCACCCTTCCCCGTGAGCGCAAGCTTCTTCCACGCGCTACTTGGCAGCCGCTTTCGCTTCTGAATTACCGGACTATCGGAACACACCGCACCCGCAGTCCGCAGCGCTGCACGGTAGGCATATTCCATAGCCTCGTCGTACGCCCCCTCCTCAAATCGCCCATAGGCATACGTGAGGCAGCCATCGGCGGTTTCAAGAAACTGGTCACGCTTCGATTGACGGACGCGAGCACCGTAAACTTCGTTCGTTGTCGCAGAGATAACGCTGTTCATGTTGATTTCTCCTTCATTTCCCTTTCGCACTTGAAATGAATATAGAAAATGGGTCCGACAAATCCCCCAGAACTTCGCTCATTTGTTCGAAGATAGCGAAACTTCCCGGACTCATGGTTCGATAAAGGCATGAAGACCGAAATCCGCCGACTCACATCGGCCGAGTACCTTCTTGCAACGCCCACACTCGTCGACCTCTATATAGAGGCCATGGACTACCCGGTCAATGTTCGGGCACAACGCATCTCCTCCTGGCGCCAAGAGGCACTCTCCCCAGGCTTCACTGCAATCGCGGCAATTGCTGACGACACGATCATCGGCATTGCATACGGAATGTTGGGACAGCGTGAACGATGGTGGGATCAGCAGCTCAGGCGGGCGCTTGCCATGCAAGGGGGGCCGTCGAAAAGCGAAAAGGAGTTACTCCAAAGCTACTTTGAGGTCGCTGAAATCCATGTGCTCCCTAGCTATCAAGGGAGAGGTATCGGCGCGAGGTTGCTCCGGGAGCTCCTGCGCCTTGCGCCGGCAAAATTTGCTCTACTGTCTACCCCTGAGGTCGAGCACGAGGACAACGGTGCGTTCAAGCTCTACCGCAAATTTGGGTTCTCCGACGTCGCACGTAACTACCTCTACCCCGCTGATCCGCGGCCATTTGCGATTCTTGGGCGATCGCTGCCACTCAGCGCCTCACCAATGTTGTAGGTTTGTCGTGGTAACTCGGTAGTCTCTAGGTGCATACGTCTACGACAGATTCTGGAATGGAGCACAACGTGTCTGAAGTATCCGCACAAGGGCCAACGCTCGAGGCCATCCCCGCACTTGTTGAGGAGCAGCTTCGCGTGTTCTTCGACGGCCAGGAATCGGTAGTCGCGGAAATTGGTGCCCCAGTGGAGGACGCAGTGTCTTACCTGCGCAAGTTTGTCCTCGGTGGAGGCAAGCGGATACGGCCACTCTACGGTTGGGCTGGCTTCATCGGCGCAGGAGGGCTTGACCACAGCCAGGAGAACCCCGACGCAGTGCTGCGCGCAGTGAGCTCGCTCGAGTTCATTCAGGCGTGTGCGCTCATCCACGACGACATTATCGACGCCTCCGACACCCGGCGCGGCAACCCAACAGTGCACCGCGCAGTTGAGGCAACGCACCGCAACGAAGGCTATCGTGGTGACGCCGCGTCCTTCGGCGAGCACTCGGCCATTTTGATTGGTGATCTTGCGCTGGTGTGGGCAGAAGACATGTGGCGATACTCGGGGCTCACGAATGATGCCCTCGACCGCGCGGCGAAGCCGTGGGTGGGGATGCGCACTGAGGTGATCGGCGGCCAGCTGCTGGACATCATGTTAGAGGCCAAAGGCAGCGAATCCGTTGAGCTCGCAGACAAGGTGAATCGGTACAAGACCGCTGCGTACACGATTGAACGGCCGCTCCACCTTGGCGCCGCGATTGCCGGCGCACCGGATGCAACGATCGCCGCGTTCCGTGGTTACGGACGTGATATTGGCATTGCGTACCAGCTCCGCGACGACATCCTTGGGGTCTTCGGTGAACCTGAGGTGACCGGCAAGCCGGCTGGCGATGATATCCGTGAGGGCAAGCGCACCGTCTTGTTCGCCACTGCGCTGGCAAACTTGGATGCGTCCGATCCTGCCGCAGCGCAACGCCTTCGCGACGGGATTGGTGTCGCAGCATCGCCAGAGGAGCTTTCCAAACTCGCAGGGCTTATTCAAGAAAGTGGCGCCGTCGAGGCAGTAGAGGCGCGCATCGACCGCCTCACTGAATCAGGCCTGCAGCACCTTTCGGACGCAGGGATTGATGATGCAGTTGCGCAGTTCATGCGTGACTTAGCTATCAAAGCCACGGCTAGGCGTATGTAGCAATGAAGTCTCTTTCGCCGACACGACTAGGGCTGCTGGCAAGTATCTTGGTGGCCCTTGGCTCTTTTGGGGCCGGCGCCACCCGCAACCGTGGCGGCGTGATGCGTATGTTGGGTGTCGACAATCTGACGTACGGGCACGGGCGTGCGCTCATGGACATCACGATGAGCGTCGGCATCGTTTTGTTGTTGCTCGCCTGGCTGTGGCTGTGGCGTACGCGCCCCACCTTCGATACGGTACGGCGCACCACCTGGCTGTGGACCGCACCACTCGCGCTGAGCGCACCGATGCTCTCGCGCGACGTTTACTCCTATCTGATGCAAGGCGCCATGCTTCGCGACGGCTTCGACCCATACTCAGAAGGTGCGGCCGTCAACCCCGGCCCGCTGCTGTGGGAAGTCTCGCACGACTGGCGCAACACCACCACCCCGTACGGTCCGCTGCACCTGGGGTTAGGCAAGCTGATCACACTGGTAACTGGCGATAGTGTAGGTGCCGGCATTGTTGCATATCGGCTCCTGGCGCTGGCGGGTTTCGCGCTGATTATCATCACGGTCCCAAAAATTGCGCAGCAGCTCGGCGGCGACAGTGCATTTGCGCTCTGGATTGGCGCGACGAACCCCTTGATGCTGCTGCATATGGTTGGCGGCATGCACAACGAGGCCGTGATGGTGGGGCTCGTCAGCGTCGGCATCGTGTGGGCACTACGCCGCCCAGCAACCTTCGCCACTTTTAGTGGCGCAATCGCTGTGGTGGCTGTCGCGGTCTCGCTCAAGGCCACGGCTGCCGTGGCGATGCCTTTCATCGTGTGGCTGATGGTCGCCCATTTCGCGGGTGCATCAGCATCTGTGCTTAAGAAGTGCGGCGTGTTCATCCTTGCCACGGCTTGGTCAATCGCGCTGACAGGCGGGGTGCTTTATGTTGTCACCGCGGCGTCTGGCGCGTCGTGGGGCTGGCTGGCTGAGATCTCCGGCAACTCGAAGGTGATCAACCCGTTGGCAGGGCCCACGCTGGTCACCGAGATACTCACTCCCGGGTTCCAGCTTTTCGACGACCACTTCTACTACAACAGCCTGCTCGTTGTCGTGCGCGCGGCCGCTTCCATCCTGATGTTGGTGGCGTTAGCCGTTGTGTGGTGGTGGTTCCGCCCGAAACCGGGTGCAGCGAACGACGTGCGCGCTGTCCAGGGCACGACCGCCGCGTACGTCGCCGCGTTCATCACGAATGCGGTCACGCTCCCCTGGTACTACGCGTCGATTTTGGCACTCGTGGGAACTTTCCGGGCACCGCGGTGGGTGCAACAGGTCGCCGTGGGTGCGAGCGTGATCATCGTGCTGGCGTTTACAGGCGGCGGTAACCACCGCTTTTACGATGCCTGGTTCCTCGTCGCGGCACCGTTCGTGGCCTTTGCAGCAGTGCTTGCGGTGTGGCCGTTCAAGCAGGCTAAAACGCCATCGCCTGTGCTCGGCGAATAACTTCGCGGGCACCATGGCCGTGCAGCGCGTCGATTGGACGGCCGCTCAGTGATTCATCGGGGGTAAATAGGTACTGGAGCGACTCTTCGGGGGAAAAGCCGCCGTCCGCAAGCACGGTGATTGCACCGCTGATGAACTTCGACATCTCGCCATCCGCCAGCAGGAGCGCAGGAATGTAATTCACGCCGTCCTTGCGGTAAACGAGGAGCTTGTCGGCGTGAACATAGTCGTGGATTTTTGTGACTGGAACGCCGAGTGTTTCCGCAACTTCGGGAAAGGTCAGCAGTTCATCGTGTTCGAGCAAAGAATCAATAGTCTGTTGAGCACTCACGACCGACAGTTTACGCGTCGAGAGCACGTTTGGGCCATACTGGAGCGCATGGCACAGCTCGCAGTTGGAGACACGCTGGACAACCGGTACATCATCGATCGCCCCATCGCACGCGGTGGCATGGCGACGGTGTACCGCTGCGTCGATACGCGTTTAGGCCGTGAGGTTGCCGCCAAGGTGATGCACGAGTCCTACGTGCATGACAGCGTGTTTCGTGAGAGGTTTCGTCGGGAAGCTCGGGCGATGGCCCAGCTTTCCCACCCCAACCTGGTCAACGTGTACGACTTCGCTGCCCAAGGCGAACCCACGAACCAAGTATTTTTAATTATGGAGCTCATCACCGGTGGAACACTGCGTGAGCTGCTCGCCGAGCGCGGTCCCATGCCACCGCACGCCGCCGCCGAGGTAATGCGGGCTGTGCTCACTGGCCTCGCGGTCGCGCACCAAAAAGGAATGGTGCACCGCGATATCAAACCGGACAATATCCTGATTAACAGCGATCACAGCGTCAAGCTTGCGGACTTCGGCCTTGTGCGCGCAGTCTCAGACATCACGCATTCCACCGACCAGATCGTAGGTACGGTCGCCTACCTCTCCCCCGAGCAAGTGGACGGTTCACCGATCACACAGGCCTCCGACGTCTATTCCGCAGGCATCGTGCTCTTTGAGCTGCTCACCGGCCAACAGCCCTTCAACGGCGATACCCCCATCGCGCACGCCTTCGCACGGCTACATGATGTGGTGCCCGCGCCCAGCTCTCGGATCGGAGGCGTACCAAAGCTTTTCGACGAACTCGTGGCCACCGCCACCGCGACCGACCCCCACGACCGCTTCCATGACGCATCGGAGTTCCTCGCTGCGCTCAACGACGTAGCGGACGCGCTTGAGCTACCGCCCTACGCGGTACCCGTACCAAGGCATTCCGCAGCGAATCGTGCCGCTGCTCACCCCACGCAGTTTCGCCTCCGGCCAAATTCAACAGATGATTCCCCTAGAACACGTGTGGATGCGCCGGCAGTCCAGCCCCCGCTACCTGCGCCGCCGCAACCACAGGTGCCAGCCCCAGCTCCACCGCAAGCTCCGCCTTCCCCGGCGCGACCTCGCAAGCCGGTGAGCAACCGCTCGGGAATCGGCCTGGCAGTTTTCCTAGTGTTCAGCGCAATCTGCACAGGTTTGGTTGCGGTGGGCGGCTGGTGGCTCGGGTCCGGCATGTACGGCGAGATTCCGCAGATCCTCCTACCGATGCCCTAAGGCGCCACCGCCGCGCGCAATCTTAGTAGCGCAACATCTCCGCTACGAGGAAGGCCAACTCGAGCGCCTGCTCAGTGTTCAAGCGCGGGTCGCAGGCGGATTCGTAGCGGCCTGGCAGGTCAACGTCGGTGATGTCCTGCGCACCGCCGAGGCACTCGGTGACCTCTTCACCGGTCAGCTCGATGTGGATGCCACCCGGGTGCGTGCCCAACTGACGGTGCACCTCGAAGAAGCCCTGGACCTCATCCAGAATCTTGTCAAAGTGCCTGGTCTTGTAACCATTCGACGCCGTAAACGTGTTGCCGTGCATCGGGTCGCTTTGCCAAATCACCTTATGGCGAGATGCCTCGACAGCGTTGACGATGCCTGGCAAGACTTCGCGAATCTTGTCGTGGCCCATCCGGATCACCATGGTCAAACGGCCAGGCTCGAAGTTCGGGTCGAGCTTATCCGCGTATGCCACGGCCTCTTCTGGTGTGGTCGTCGGCCCCAACTTGATGCCGATCGGGTTATCGATCATCGCGGCGAAGTTCACGTGGAAGTCATCGAGATCGCGGGTGCGTTCGCCGATCCACAGCTGATGCGCGGACAGGTCATACAGCCGCGTCTCCCCCTGATCGTCTTCGGCGAGGCGCAGCATAGCGCGCTCGTAGTCCACAAGCAGAGCTTCGTGGGAGGCGTAAATCTCCGAGGTCCGGAGGTGTTCGTCGCTCACGCCACAAGCATCCATGAACGCAAGCGAGCGCGAAATCTCACGGCCGAGCGCCTCGTAGCGTGCACCCGCCGGCGAGTTGGTCACAAACTCGCGGTTCCAAGTGTTGATGTTGTGCAGGTCCGCGGTACCGGACGCAGTAAGCGCACGAACCAGGTTCATAGCAGCAGACGCATTTGCGTACGCGCGGACCATGCGGGCGGGATCATGGCGACGCGCCTCCGGAGTCGGTTCGACGCCATTGACGATGTCACCGCGGTAATTCGGCAAGCCGTTACCGTCGAGATCTGATGAACGTGGCTTTGCGTACTGCCCGGCGATACGCCCCAACTTCACTACGGGCATCGACGCTCCGTACGTCAACACCGCCGCCATCTGCAGGAGTGTACGCACGTTCGCGCGGATATGAGGCTCCGTGTTGGACTCAAATGTCTCCGCGCAGTCACCACCCTGAAGCAAAAATGCCTCACCGTTAGCGACCTTCGCCATTTTCTGCTTGAGCTCTTCAACCTCTGGGGCAAGAACTACCGGCGGTACAGATTCGAGAATCTTCCGCACATACTCAGCCTCATGATGGTCCCAGCTCGGCTGCTGCTTTGCGTCACGCGACAACGCGTCCTGGAACTGTGCATTGAGGTCTCCCGGGAGCGGTGGTAAATCGGGGAGAACTTCTTTGGGGATATCTACTGTCCAACTCACACTTAATGTTTAGCACGAAGCTGCGACGAATACCACAACTTTGCGGTGCGAATACCTGCACAGACTCAAAGTGTGAAACGCGCGTCTCACGATCTAGACGCGCGGCCAAGCCGGTCAAGCGGCAAATATTCCGCGCATACGCGGTACTTCTTCAGGTTATGGCGCGCATCTACCAATGCATCGTGGTTCCCGCGCGGCACCTGTGGCAGCCTCGGCCGCCCCGCCATTTCCCAGTACTGCTTCAGCTCACGAGTAAAGCGCGGAAGGTTCTTCGGCAACCCGGTCATGTCACCCCACAGCTGCGCCAGCACAACGTGATCGTACGCCCCCACCCATGCCCAAAGCTCCGGGGCGGAGCGGGGCGTCGTCAAGAAATCGTAGACCTCGCTGCGGATCTGCTCCCGCGACTTCCATGCGGGGTGACCAGCACCGGGCAGTTTATCCAATACATTGTCGCGCACCCACTGATTCGCACGCGCGGCGTCAAACTCATTGGACACCGCGTAGTATTCACGACCGTCCTCCGCGACGATGCCGATGGAGACTAGCTCAATGGTCGAGCCGTCTTCGATGAACTCTGTGTCGTAAAAGTAACGCACTAGTTCACCTCACCCTCCGGGCCCTCAGGTTTGCGTGGCCAAAACATCACTGCTGCAACGAACAGTACGAGTAGCGGCGAAATCACATTCCTGGCTATCTCAAGTTCACTCGTGACGAGATACGCTCCCACCGCGCAGCACACGAGCACAATGCGAGTAACGAGGTCCCGGTCCATCTAACGTCCTTACTTAATCCTCTTCGGGCTCGGCGCCCTCAGGATAGCGCCCCGTCTCTTCCAGATGCTTTTTGACGTCCGAAGCATACACATCCACGTACGGGTACCCGGACAACGCAGACATCTTATGCATCACGAAGTCCGTAAACGGACGCATCACCTCCCGCGAGTGCGGATCAAATCCGTGCTCCGTCGCCCAAGCGTGCGGATCAATAGGTTCGCTGAGCTTGATGCGGACCTTCGCCGGGCGCGGAAGCACCGACCCGATCGGGTTCGCCTCGCGGGTGCCAATCATGGCCACCAAGATCACCGGCGCTCCCGTGTCCATCGCGACACGAGCCATACCGGTGCGCCCCTTGTAGATCCGACCATCCGGCGAACGCGTGCCTTCCGGGTAGATACCGAACACGTCGTTGCGATCAACAATCACCTCGCGCGCAGCCTGCTGCAGGTTCGCGCCCGCATTCGAATCACCGCGATGCACAGGGATCTGACCAACAGCGGTAAAGAAAAACCGCTTGAACCTGCCCCTCAAGCCAGGTTGCGTAAAGTACTCGCTCTTCGCCGGAAACTTGATTTGCCGACGCAGCATCAGCGGCAGGTAGAACGAATCCATCACCGCTTGGTGGTTCGAGACAAGAATGACGCCGCCTTCGTCCGGTACATGCTCCGCGCCTTCAATCGTGGGCCGGTTCCACACGAGCAGCGCTGGACCTAGCAACGCCTTAAACGCCGAATACCACTTGTTATGCACGCTGTCTCCCTTCTAGATCCTCACGAGCCAAGTCTGCGACACCGATCATACCTGCCTGCGGGCCCAGCTCTGCGCATAGAATCTCCGGAACAGGACGGTACCCGGAGCCAACCATGTTACGACGCAACGAATCCTTGGCATCTTCAATAAAGAGGTCTGCGTCGGCGCTCACGCCACCGCCAAGAACCACCAGGCCCGGATCCAAAACGTCAGCCACTATCGACAAACCACGGCCCAGCCACTCCGCAAAACTCGCAAGCGCCTTCACGCCAAGCTCATCGCCCTCGCGTGCAGCCTCCATCACGTCATGGCCCGTCGCCCGCTTATCGACGACTTTCCGGTACAAACCGCACTTCTTAAAACCGCCGTGCGCTGCGACCTCCAAAGCACAGTCCACCAACGACGTGCCCGAGGCGTACCGCTCCAAGCAGCCCTGCTTACCGCAGGAACACACGCGACCATCTGGCACAACAGTCAAGTGCCCGAACTCGGGGGCAGTGCCGAACGATCCGCGGTAAATCTTGCCATCAATCATCAGCGTTGCGCCGATACCGGTACCGACGGCAAAGAACACCCAGATATCCGCATCCTTTGCTGCGCCAAATCGGTATTCACCCCAGGCTGCCGCGTTCGCGTCGTGCTCAAGGCGGACTGGTAGCCCCAGAGCCTCCTCAAGCTGCGCCCGAACCGGCTGGTCGTTGCGCCACGGCAAATGCGGGGCGAACCGCACGATCTCGCAGTCCGGGTCAAGAAAACCGGCGATAGCCAAGCCGACAGCATCAACCACGTACTCCCGCTGCAGCTGCCGCACCATATCGACGATGACGCCGATAAGCTCATCACCAGTCTGCGGAGTACCAGTAGATATCGATGCAACGATGCGCCCAGAGTCATCAACCACTGCTGCGCGAGTATTCGTCCCGCCGATATCAAAACCGACAGTCAGCTTGGATTCAGTAGACATACATGACCATGCTAGTCGCCGAGAGCCTGAGAAAATAATAATTTCTCACACCGCTCCCCCAACACCTGCCACGAAAACTCCCGCTGCACATGGCGTCGCCCCGCCTCCCCCATCGATTCCCGCAGCAGGGGATCACGCAGCAGACGCACCAACACCGCGACAAGTGCATCATCATTCTTATCGACGACCACTCCGCTGTGGTCTGTCACCGTTTCCGGCGCACCGCCCGAATCACCAGCGACCACCGGTACCTCACACGCCTGGGCCTCGAGAAACACAATCCCGAGGCCCTCAACGTCGAGGCCTCCGCCGCGGGTACGAACCGGCATCGCGAACACGTCTGCAGCCGCAACGATTCGACACAGGTCATCGTCGCTGACCCGCCCGGTGAACCTGACACCGTCGACGCCCTCCGCCATCGCGTGAAGCCGACGGGCATACGGCCCCTCCCCAACAATCACCAATTGTGCACCCGGCACCTGCTCGCGCACCCTAGGCAGGACGCGGATCAACCGGTCTTGCCCTTTGCGTTTCACCAGACGCGACGCACACACAATCAGCGGAGACTCCGCGCCGATTCGGAACGAAGCTCTGGTCTCCAACTTCTCCTGCTGCGTTGCGGGCGCGTAGCGGGACGTCGATACGCCTGAGGGAAGCGCAACGAACTGAGGATTCGGACCAAATGCTTCCTTGAATCGCCCCAGTGTGTACTCCGAAATGTACGTGATTACATCGGCACTACCGCCAATCGTTCGCAGCAGTCGACGACCAATGCGAAACATTGACCACCCGACCTCATGGCCATGCGTCGTTGCCACCACCCGCGAAGCACCCGCACGCTTCGCAGCACCCCCCATCACTCCAAGAGGAGCTGCAGCACCAAACCACACCGTATCGACGTGCTGTTCCCTGATAATTCGCTGCATCATCCTCCGGACAGCAGGAGTAGGCAACATCACCGGAAAGGGCCAACGAATAATCGTGTACGGCTGTTCCACATCCCATGCGAGAGCAGCCGCCTTATCCTGCATCGAGGCAAACACAATGATGCTCTGCGCCCCGCGACGGTGAACGACCTCCTGCACATAATCCCGCAAGTACGACTGAATCCCACCGACAGTCGGTGGGAAATCATTCGTCACCAATAAAACAGTCATGGTGCCTAATAACGGACAGCGCCCTGGACCGGCATCGAATTCAACGGGACAACCTGAACCGGAATACCGTAGTCAGAGGCATGCACAACCATGCCGTCGCCGATATACATGCCAACGTGCGTCACTCCCGGGTAATAACCGACAATGTCACCTGGCTGCAGGTCCCCCATGCTCACCGGCATGCCACCGGCAAGCTGAGCCTGCGAGGTACGCGGGATCGCCTTACCGTTTTGCCCGTAAGCCCACACCATGAGCCCAGAGCAGTCGAATGCTGACGGCCCCGTCGCGCCCCAGCCATAAGGCTTGCCAACCTGCGCGAGCGCGGCACCGACAACCCCGTCCCCCACCGGAGGCAGCGAGCCAGCATCAACGGGGTGCAGACGTCCCTCCCACAACGAACGCGCTTCCGGCGACAAATTATCGACGCGCGCCTCAATCTCCTCAATCTGTCCCTGCAGCGCCTCGCGCTCACGCTCGAGCTTCGAACGCTTTGAATCAAGGTCATTTCGGAGATACTGCGCTTCCGCAAGGGCTACGTTTGCAGCATTCGCCTTCGTTGCCGCGACCTGGGCAGCGCCTTCGTACTCGCGGAGCACGCTTTGCTGCTTGCGGGACAGCGAATCCAGGTACGCAGCACGGTCAATAGCAGTCTGGGGACTACCAGAGTCCAGCGTTGTAAGGATCACATCGGCCTGGACGTTGCGGTACCGGGAAGCAGCGAGGCGGTCTACTTCCCTTTGGAGGTCATCACGAGCGATTTTCGCAGCTTGGACTTGGGTACGCGCATCCGCCGCGTCAGACTGCAAGCGCTCAAGTTCCTCCGACTTCGCGGCAATATCATCCTCGACGCCCTTGAGCTCTTCTACCTTTGCGGTGACCTCATGCGAAAGCTCATCAACCTGATGAATCAGTTCCTCGACATCATCCGCTACTGCGGACGGAGCAGCAACGCTACTGCCCACAACGACAGAGAGCGATGCACCCAGCGCCACGCGCTTCCCCCAGGAACGCCCATTTGAAACATGACGCGCATGTAAAGAGTGTTTAGCCACTTAAAGCCCCTTCGCTGGCAAGAAAAACTATCACCAATATAGCGAGAGGGGCTTAAAGTTACAATCCTGTAATTCTTCTGCCGACCCCCACCACAATCGTTTGGATCGGCCGATAAATACCGAGCTTAGAAGCGCACAGCGGAGTGCACTGGCATCATGTGCAGTGGACGCTCAGCGACCGGAGCGTTGGTGTTCAGTGCATCAATGATAGTGCCGTTGCCGGTGTAGATACCAACGTGGGAAGCGCCACCGTAGTAAGCCACGATGTCACCAGGCTGAAGCTGATCAAGCGGAACCGGAGTACCCGCAGCCGCCTGCGCCTGCGAGGTACGAGGGATGGACTTACCAGCCTGCGCATATACCCAGGAGGTGAAACCGGAGCAGTCGAACACGTTCGGGCCTGCAGCGCCGTATACGTATGCAGCACCAATCTTTGTACGTGCAATATCGACCAGGCGCTGACCTGCGGAGACCTGCGGCGCTGGAGCAACTGCCGGCGCAGCAACGTTTGCGGAGTATGCCTTCGCGACTGGCGCCTTGAACTGAGCCTCGACGTTTGCCAGCCATGCACCAAACGAAGGTACGTTGTTAACGCCAGGAACCGCACGAACCTGTGCAATTGCCGTTGGGACATCAGCATTGGACTTCTGACCTGCCAGGGATGGGATCCAAGCCTCGATGCCAGGAATCGCAGCGATGCCCGGCACGTTCTCAATACCTGGAACCTGAACAGCTACCGGCGAGTTCGGGACGCGAACCTCAGCCGCCTCTGCAGAGATTGGCGAGAGCAGCGAGGCACCTGCAGCTGCTGCGGTCACTACCGCGACGTTACGTGCAGTGCTGTGTGCCTGACGACGGTGCTTAGCCATAATTGTAAAACTCCATATCTTCTCTTTTGCCGACCGAGTTAGCTGACGGGTTGGGCTAGAGAACCAGCCTTACGACTTCCACGGAAAACTCCGCTCTCGTTCGCATTCACCCCAGAGGGAAAATCCTGCTTGGGTCCCCGGCTTCCCGAAGCCACTAAGGCTCAGGGAATTAGGCGCTATAGGTACTTACTGTTTGCTTTCAACGGCTGTTGCTGCAATGTCTCGATTAGGTTACGAAACGGAAACATCTTTGTCCAACGACACGGCCGTTATCGTTCCGTTATTTTTCCTCTCCCCCATTTCGCGCGAATATTCCTGAGAACTGCAAGCCGAGCGCCACAATGTGCCAAACCAGACAAATGACCCCCTACCTGCTCTTTTGTCAACCTTCCCCACCTGCGACCAGAGTGCAGATTTGGTAAGAATGCACTAAATCACTCTTATGTGACATTACTCACTTCTACTGTATAACGCTTCCATAACGCTTCGAAATGGCTCCAAATTCCTCCGACTTCAGACGTGAAGCGGTGAGCCATTGCGGCGCGTTAATACCGCGGGCTGTAGCAGAACGAAGCCTGAAGTGGGCTCGTGTCATAGCACGGGTGAGATAAAGGTGCTGGGTTCCAAAAGTGGACCGACCGGACATACAAAAACGCCCTGGCCAGCTGTACTCTCGTACAACCAACCAGGGCGCCTTGAGCGACCGCTAGTGTGTTAGAGCCTATTCAGAAGCATTGCGGTCATCGAGGTGTTTGGTTTCCTCGAGCTTGCGCAACGTCTCGATCTCCTCATGGTGGTTCTCGCGCTGCGTGTCCCGGACGCGCTCGGAAACGCCAAGCTCAGCAGGCTTGAATTTACCGATGGTCTCGGAGTCAGCGAAGCCGAGCTGGTTGAGGCGCTTCGGAACCGGAGCACCAGCGTAATCGAGTGGCACTGGGTGTCCATGCTCGTCGACTGGGCCAAGCGGCTGGTGGATCTCCACAAACGCACCGTTAGGCAGCTTCTTGATGATGCCCGTTTCGATACCGTGCTCCAGAACCTCACGGTCGGAACGCTGCAGACCAACACAAATACGGTAGGTCAACCAGTATGCGAACGGCGGCAAGACAATGAGACCGATGCGACCGAACCAGGTCATCGCATTCAGCGAGATCTGGAAGAAGTGAGCAACGTGGTCGTTGCCACCGGAAACGGTCAGCAACAGGAAGAACACGAGTGCCATCACACCGAGGCCGGTACGCACTGGAACGTCACGTGGGCGCTGCAGCAGGTTGTGGTGCGCCGTGTCACCGGTCACCTTCGCTTCGATGAACGGGTAGCTGATCAGCAGGACGACCATCACGCCACACATGAGGGCAACCCAGAAGGCACCCGGAATGGTGTACGGGCCGAGGTAGAGCTCCCACGCTGGCATGACACGAGCTGCGCCGTCAGTCCACAGCATGTAAACGTCAGGCTGCGAACCGGCAGAAACCTGCGACGGGTTGTATGGACCGATGTTCCAAATGCCGTTGATGGTGGTCAGACCAGCCATAGCAGCGAGGACACCGAAGACAACCATCATGAAGCCGATTGCCTTGACCGCGAAGACCGGCATAATGCGGATGCCAACAACGTTGTTCTCCGTACGACCAGGGCCTGGGAACTGGGTGTGCTTCTGGAACCAGACGAGCAGCAGGTGCGCTGCGATCAGAGCCAGGATCACGCCCGGAAGGATCAGAACGTGCAGGATGTAGAAGCGATCCAGCATCAGGTCAGACGGAAAGTCGCCGCCGAAGATTGCCCAGTGCATCCAGGTGCCGATGATCGGGATACCAACAATGATGGCAGACATAATACGGAGGCCAACACCAGAGAGCAGGTCATCTGGCAGAGAGTAACCCATGAAGCCTTCGGCCATGCCGATGAGAATCAGGGTAACGCCGATGACCCAGTTAGCCTCACGTGGGCGGCGGAACGCACCGGTGAAGAAGATACGCATCATGTGGGCGAACATCGCCATCATGAACATCAGCGCAGCCCAGTGGTGCATCTGACGAACGAACAGGCCACCGCGGACCTCGAATGAAATATTCAGAGCCGTGGCGTACGCGCGTGACATTTCCACGCCGTTGAGCGGTAGGTACCCGCCGTCGTAGATCACCTTCGTAATGGAAGGGTCAAAGAACAGCGCGAGGTAAATACCTGTCAGCAGCAAGATAATGAAGCTGTACAGCGCCATCTCACCGAGCATGAAAGACCAGTGGCTCGGGAAGACCTTATTCAACTGTGGCCGGAGGAAACCGGCTACCGTGTACCGCGAATCAACGTTGTCCGCGGCTTGTGCAAGTTTAGTACTCATTAGGATTTACGCTCCCAGAATGCCGGGCCGACGGGCTCGATGAAGTTTCCGTTGGCGATGAGGTAACCGTCTTCGTCAACAGTCACAGGAAGCTGAGGCAGAGCACGGGCAGCCGGTCCGAAGATCGGTTTGCCGTACTGCAGTGCGTCGAACTGCGACTGGTGGCACGGACAAAGGATGCGGTTCGTCTGCGCTTCGTAAAGCGAGGTCGGGCAACCAATGTGCGTACAAATCTTGGAGTATGCGTAGTAATCCCCGTAGTGGAAATCTTCCTGACCTTCACGCTCAACGACGCGGCGTGCGTCCTCAGAGCGAAGGCGGATCAGCATAACTGCGTTACGAGGGCCATGCAGCGAGTGCATGTGGTGTTCGTATACGTCGCGCTCTGGGTCGTAAATGTCACCATCGTTGACATCCTCCGGGTAGAGCGGGAATACCGTCTCCATGGAAGCAGCAGCGAGGTCTTCTGGACGCATACGCACCAGGCGGGAAACACCTGCCGTGGAGTAGTGCGAGCCAGCTACACCTTCGTGCAGCTCGGCGATCGCGCCAGTGTCGCGACCGAGGTAAACCTTGACGCCCTTCTCCTGCATGGTCCATCCGTGAGTCCAAAGCGTGCCATCACCTAAGTAGTTAAGGTCGTGGCGCTTCTTCCACGGGTTTTTGATCATGCCACCGAGGGGTGCAACGACCATGAGGCCGGCGAGAACACCAGCGGTGCCAAGCAGACCCTTCATTGCCTTGCGACGACCCAGGGTGGAAGTCTCCCAGGCATCATTCAGCAGAGCGGTCGTCGTGCGACGGTCCAATTCGGAAGAACGGCCGTCGTGACGACGCTGTACGGAGATCTCCTCAGGGATGAACTTCTTCACGTACTGGACAATCGCGATACCCAGGGCGGCAAAACCGACACCAGAAGTAAGGCCGAGCAGTGGCGTGTAAAGCGTGTAAACCCAAAGTCCTTCATCGCCGTGGAAGCGTGGCTCCCATGGCCAGAAGAGGTAGACACCGAGGAACGCGATTCCGCAGAGCACCGAAATAATCAACCAAATGTTGATTCCGAGTTCGGAAGACTTCTCGCGTGGGTCGCCATCAACTGGGAACCGCTCCTTGCGGTACGCAACGGTGACGTCGTCGAGTTCCGTGCCCAGAGCAGCGAGCTCCGCATTATTCATGCGGTCCAAATCTTGGGATGTGTAGTTCTTGTTTACTTCACTCATGAGCGCGATCCAATCCAGATAGCTGCGGCAGCAACGACCGTTACGCCGATCATCCACATAGCCATACCTTCAGAAACTGGGCCAAGGCCACCAAGGGCGTAACCGCCAGGGCTTGGGGTTTCCTTCGAGGACTTAATAAACGCAATGATGTCGCGCTTCTCGTCGGCGCTGAGCTGGCGATCCGAGAACTTTGGCATGTTCTGCGGGCCAGTCAGCATCGCCTGGTAGATCTCCTGCTCATTCGCAGGGTCCAACTCCGGCGCATACTTACCAGAAGATAGTGCGCCACCGCGGCCGGTGAAGTTGTGGCAAGACGCGCAGTTCAAGCGGAAGAGCTCGCCGCCACGTGCGACGTCGCCAGCCTGAATCTGGCCATCGTAGTTCTTACCGCGAAGCTCTTCCTTCGCGAGTGATCCGTCTGGGTTGTACACCAGCTCCGGTCCCCCACCGTTGGCAGCAACATAGGCAGCCAGTGCCAGTGCTTGGGACTCGGTGTAACGAGGACGCTTGCGTTCAGCCTGAGCGTCATTCGACATCATCGGCATACGTCCGGAGTTGACCTGGAAGTACACAGCACCTTCGCCGGTGCCGATCAGGGACGGGCCGCGGCCTTCAACACCCTGGAGGTTTGCGCCATGGCAAGTGATGCAAGCGACGTCGTAAATGTCCTTGCCTTCTTGAATCATTGCCTGGTCATCTTTTTGCGCAGTAGCGACCTGCGCGTTCGGGGCAAGCGCCGATGCGAGGAAACCCGCACCCGTGAGGCCGAGCGTCAAGGCTGCTGCACCAGCAAAGGTGCGCTGCGCCTTGCGCCGACTGCGCTTTTTCTTAGGTGATTTTTCCATCTTGTTCCCTTTGAGCGTCAGTGTCTAATACAGATAAATGGCCTTCCGTCATTTCGACGGCGACTCTACGTATCAGATACCTATTGAACGATATACAGAGTAATGAAGACGCCGACCCAAATTACGTCAACAAAGTGCCAGTAGTAAGAGGTCACCATTGCTGCAGTAGCTTGTGCCGGAGTGAACTTCGACTTAGATACGCGGAGCAGCACAACCACGAAGGCAATAATGCCGGCGGTCACGTGCGCCATGTGGAAGCCAGTGATGATGAAGAACACTGACCCGAAGACACTCGCCTGAATGGTCACGCCGTGCATGATCATTTCTCCCCACTCGAAAGCCACGAGTCCGAGGAAGACAACGCCAAGCGCGATAGTTACCGTGAACCATTTGCGGAGCCCAAAAACGTCACCCCTTTCTGCTGCAAATACGCCGAACTGAGAAGTCACGGAAGAAGACACAAGCACGATCGTGATGATCAAGCCGAACATCACGTTCAGGTGTGCCGTCTGGTTATCCCAGTCGCCTGCGGTCATACCGTTTGCACGCGAGGTGAAATACATCGCGAACAAACCGGCAAAGAACATCAACTCTTGGGCGAGGAACGCGATCGTGCCAACGCTGACCATGTTTGGTCGGTTCAGCGCCGGGACACGATTCTGCGGTGTCGCCATACCTTGGTTAGAAATTGCGGTCGTCACGCATGTGATTATCCCCTGTTTTCGGGTCAAAGTCATCTCCTTTCACCCACAAACTTTTCGGCAGATTTCGCGCTAACCTGCCTTTTCTGGCCTAATAGCGCTCGAAGGAAATAACTTTCTGCAATACCGGGAACTTTTCTAGCCACTCATCCGACTACATCAATGCAGGTCACAACTTTCTCGACTTCATTCAGCTCACTTTCGGCTGATTTTTAGGCAATCCAGGATTCTTTTTCATCGATTCTTTGCGGTGTTTCAAAAGTTCCCAATAGTGATGGGACTCACATTACACCGCTACCGTTTCCGGCTGCAGACCTACTTTCGTATGACCCCCAAGTGTTACGAATGAGTTCAACCGAAAGGATGAAAATAGCAAGCAAAAATCCCCCTCAGCCTTAGCTGAAGGGGATCAGTTTTCGCCGACACCTCCCGAAGGCGGGGAGGTCAGCGAATCTTTAGTGCTTCTCGCGCGGGATACCGTACTGCAGATTCAGCTGCGTAGTGGTCCACACGAGGAATACTGCGCCAAACACGACGAGCCACAGCTGCCAGAATGCAATTCCGAGTCCGAGGAACATAACCGCACCAGACATTGCGAACGGCCAGATGGAGCTTGGCGAGAAGAAGCCGAGCACGCCTGCGCCATCTTCAACCTCTGCCTCTTCCCAGTCTTCCGGAACAACGTCCATGCGACGCTCGGTGATGTCGAGGTAGACAGCGAGCATGAAGCAGAGCGCAGTAGCGAGAACCAAGCCAACGCCACCGACCCATTCGAGCCCGTAGAGGTAAGCATCTTCACCAATCCACGCTGTGCTGATCATGTAGAAGACTGCCATCAGCGCCAAGAAGGTACCGATTGCGTAGAAAACTTTTGAACCAGTTGCCATTTCTCTGCCTTCTCTTTCTATACCGTCGCGTTAGGGTCGTTGGTGTTGTTGCCGTCGCGGGTGCCGTGGCGGTCAGACACGAACGGACGTGTGGAGGTGGCGTACGGCGCTTCGCCGATGGATGCGAGCGCATCGGAGTTTGGCGCCTCAGGGTTGTCAATACGGAACTGAATGTACTGAGCAAACTTTTCTGGGGTCACGGCACGAACCTCGAAGTTCATCATCGAGTGGTAAGTACCGCACATCTCGGCACAGCGACCAACGAATGCGCCAGTCTTATCGATCTTCTCAATCTGGAATGCACGCTGCTGCTGGTTCACCTCTGGGTGAGCGTAGGTATCACGCTTGAAGAGGAATTCAGGAACCCAGAATGCGTGGTTCACGTCACCGGATGCGAGACGGAACTCAATCGCACGATCGGTTGGCAGGACGAGCACCGGAACCTCTTCGGTGGTTCCGAGAGTCTCAATCTCATTGAAATTGAGGTACGAGAGGTCACCGGTAGAAGTGCCGTGGATTGGGTTCGGGTTCTTAATATTCTCGTCGTCGTACTTCGTTGCCTCAGCCTTGGCCTGACGCTCGGTGTCAACACCGTCATATGCCTGACCGTTCGAGGTGAACTCACCGTCAACGTTTGCGTAGCCAAACTTCCAGTTCCACTGGTATGCGGTTACGTCAACCGTCACTTTCGGGTCCTTGCCGAGGGCTGTAGTCTTCGTCTGCGCCTGGACGGTGAAGAAGAAGAGCACCATAACAATGACGATCGGAATGATCGTCAGTACAAGTTCCAGCGGCACGTTGTACTGGAGCTGCTTCGGAAACTCAGACTTGCCGCGCTTCTCCTGACTCTTCGCGTTCCACTTGAAAATCGCGGTGAGGAACAAGCCCCACATGATGATGCCGATAATCCATGCTGCAACCCAGGTCCATACCCAGAAGTTGTACATCTGCTCGCCCTCAGGGGTAACAGGATCTGGCCAACCCATATCCAGCACCTTCGAGAGCGCCTCTGGCGGTGCAACCTCACAGCCCGTCAGCGCGAGACCGCCCAGCAGGAGCGATCCGGCAACTGCGATTTTCTTCGCGAAGTTGCGGTCCTTTACCTTTTCCACGTGTGTCTGCCTTCCTGTCCACACTCGCTGTTTACGGCAGGACGCACAAACAGGTGCGCCCAAGCATTGTTACTCCGTCAGAATAGTGGATAAGGCGCATCGCCTCTGAATTCTTTTGATTTTGAGTCGAGGTAAGCATTCGTGGTCAGCTGACATCTTTTACCGTGTATGCAAAAGCCGTGCACTCAACGGGTTTTACATAAAACGGTACAAACGTCCTGGTAAGAGCTTTATTTTTCACTCAAATTGCTCAACCATAAGTTGGCCCCCTTTTGGGGACCGAATAAAGGATGAAGAATTTCCGCATTTTGGCACTGGTTTCGTTGGTTCGCGCATCTCCTACAGAAAACCCTATTGTTGATTGGAAGAAATGCTTCGTGGCCCAGCACTCCGCACGGCTGCGTACACCTTATATATAGGAGAGGTTTTCAAGTCTATGTGTGGCCTGTTGGCTCTACTCACCACAAACAGCAATGCCGCAAGCTTCGTGGAAGCCGCGGAACGTGCGTTGCCCTGCATGTATCACCGTGGCCCTGATGCCGCCGGCACCTGGAACGACGACCACGCCGTTTTTGGTTTCAACCGCCTTGCCATTATCGATCTCGAGCATTCTCACCAACCCCTACGCTGGGGCCCGAAGGAGAATCCGGAGCGCTACGCGCTGACGTTCAACGGCGAGATTTATAACTACATCGAGCTTCGCGAGGAACTGCAGGAGGCAGGCTACGATTTCAATACCTCGGGGGACGGCGAGCCAATCGTTGTTGGCTTCCACCACTGGGGAGAGAGGGTTGTCGAACACCTGCGAGGCATGTTCGCGTTTGTCATTTGGGACACCGAGACACAGCGTATGTTCGCGGCACGTGATCAATTCGGCATTAAGCCCTTGTTTTACGCTACTACCCCAGTGGGCACTGTGTTCGCTTCCGAGAAAAAGTCCATCCTAGAAATGGCTCCAGAGCTGGAGATTGGTCTCGACCTAGATCGGCGAGCTATCGAGCACTACGTTGACCTGCAGTATGTTCCCGAACCAGAAACGTTGCACGAGAGCATTCGACGCGTGGAGTCTGGCTGCACGGTGTCACTGACGCCTAGCGGTGAAGTCACATCGGAGCGCTACTTCAAACCACACTTCAAACCACAGCAAGTCCCACAAGGTCAAGAGCAGAAGCTTTACGACAGGATCGCTCAGGCGCTCGAAGACTCCGTCGAGAAGCATATGCGAGCGGACGTCACCGTCGGTTCTTTCCTCTCCGGCGGCATTGATTCGACAGCGATTGCGGCCCTGGCGAAGAGGCACAATCCAAACTTGTTGACGTTTACCACCGGCTTCGAGCGAGAGGGGTACTCCGAGGTAGATGTGGCTGCGGAGTCCGCTGAGGCGATTGGTGTTGAGCACATCGTGAAGATTGTCTCGCCTGAAGAGTACGCGGACGCGGTGCCGAAGATCATGTGGTACCTCGATGATCCGGTCGCGGACCCTTCGCTTGTCCCGCTGTTCTTCGTCGCACAGGAGGCCCGCAAGCACGTCAAGGTGGTGCTCTCGGGTGAGGGTGCCGACGAGCTGTTCGGTGGGTACACCATCTATAAGGAACCGCTGTCGCTCGCGCCGTTCGAGAAGTTGCCGACGCCTCTTCTACGGGGACTGAACAGGCTAAGCCGTGTGCTGCCGGAAGGCATGAAGGGCAAGAGCTTACTCGAACGCGGTACGACCCCAATGGAGGACCGTTACTACGGTAACGCTCGTTCCTTTAACTTCGAGCAACTACAGCGTGTGCTGCCGTGGGCGAAGCATGAGTGGGACCACCGCGAGGTCACCGCGCCGATTTACGCCACATCGACAGAGATGGATCCAGTTGCCCGGATGCAAAACTTGGACCTGTTTACCTGGATGCGCGGCGATATCTTGGTCAAGGCGGACAAGATGAACATGGCGAACTCGCTGGAGTTGCGCGTGCCGTTCCTGGATAAAGAGGTCTTTGAAGTCGCGCAGACGATCCCGTACGACCAGAAGATCGCGCACGGCACCACCAAGTACGCGTTGCGTAAGGCGATGGAGCAGATCGTTCCGCCGCATGTTCTCCACCGCAAGAAGCTGGGATTCCCTGTTCCGATGCGCCACTGGCTGGCCGGCGATGAGCTCTTTGGCTGGGCGCAGGACACTATCCGCGATTCGCAGACCGACCATATCTTCGCCAAGGACCAGGTGCTGGAGATGCTCAAGGAGCACCGTGACGGTGTTTCCGATCATTCGCGTCGCCTTTGGACGGTGCTTGCGTTTATGATCTGGCACGGCATTTTTGTCGAGCATCGCATTGATCCGGGCATCGAGCACAAGGAATACCCGGTTCAGCTTTAAGGAGGACCTGCTCATGTGGACCAAGAAACGAGTACTGACCACCATCGTTGCGATGCTCAGCGCGTTACTGCTTGCAGTTGGCGCCGTGGCGTTCGTCTACGGTCCGACGCTCACCGCGATGCTGACGGGCACCGCTCGTTTCGCGGGGACACAGACGCCGAAGCGGTATAGCGCGACGGTGCTCGCGCTCGCCGAGCAGGGCATCTACGCCGACTCGACAGAGTTCGAGGAGGCGAAGGCCCGCGCAAAGGAGGCCGCAAAGCAGGCTGATACGCTTCACGACGTTTACCCCGCCCTCGAGGACGCAGTCAAAGCTGCTGGCGGGAAGCACTCCCGTCTGATTGAACCTGGTAACCCTAACCTCGGCTGGACTATGGAAGAGAAGTCGGAAGCCGCAGTCAGCGTCGAGGGCCGCGTTGCGGTGGCAACCGTGCCTGGCGTCGATCGGCACGATGATGTGCAGGGCTACGCAGACACGCTCGCAACAGGTCTGGCTTCCGCACGTGATGCCGGGGCATGCGGGGCGGTCGTTGACCTGCGTGGCAACGACGGAGGCGACATGGGTCCAATGGTCTCAGGCCTCTCCTCACTGTTGCCGGATGGCGCGGTGCTCGAATTCGTCTCTCGGACGAACACTACCCAGGTCACGGTTGAGGGGAACTCGGTGACCGGCGGCGGCACCCCGATCACGACTTCTGGCGGGAAGTGGGATGCGCCGGTGGCGGTCTTAGTCGATGGCGACACTGCTTCGTCGGGCGAGGCCACGATGCTGTCGTTCCGGGGGCTCGAGCACTCCCGCAGTTTCGGGTCCCCTACTGCGGGCTACGCGTCGGCAAACATGGTGTACGACTTCCCGGACGGCAGCCTGCTGATGCTGACTATCGCGAAGGACAAGGCACGCACTGGCGAGGAGTTCGCCGAAGATCCGGTGCAGCCCGACGTCGAAACCGATGTGCCGTTCGAGGAGGCCAAGCAGTGGCTCGACACCGAGTACGGCTGTAAATAGTCCGCGCAGACGAAACACCCCGCGCTCCCCTCAATCATGAGGTGGGCGCGGGGTGTTGGCGTCGAAAAGCTACTGCTTAGTTGAAGCTATCGCCGCACGCGCAGGCCGAGCCAGCGTTCGGGTTATCGATGGTGAAGCCCTGCTGCTCGATGGTGTCAGCGAAATCGATCGTTGCACCGGTGAGGTACGGCACGCTCATCTTGTCCACGACGAGGCGCACACCCCCGACAACGTCAGCCTTGTCACCGTCGAGCTCGCGGTCGTCGAAGTACAGCTGGTAGCGCAGGCCAGCGCAGCCACCTGGCTGAACAGCAATGCGAAGCGAAAGGTCGTCGCGGCCTTCCTGGTCGAGCAGAGCCTTCGCCTTTGCAGCCGCTGCTTCAGTAAGGGTCACGCCCGTGGCAGAGGTAGGTGCAGTCATTCTTTCTCCTTGCTTAGCGAATATCTTCACGCAAGATGCGTGCTTCGGAGTGTGGCACTAGCGTACTCGCATCACACCGTCATCGTCTACAGCGTATGGGAGCGGGCGCTTATTCCCCACTTTCGGGGACGGCCTTGTAGCCTGTATAGCGTGAAACTTCCTTGGCAGAAATCTGATGAGGCTCCAGCCGCCGCTGCTGCCGCAGCGAATCGAGCGGAGACTCCCGAAACCGACGCGGAACCCGCGAAGAAGTACCCGAAGGGCTACACCCCTCCGAAGGGTCGGCCGACGCCGAAACGCCTTGATCAGGAGATTAAGCGCGGCGTGGTCCGCGACCCCAACGCGACGACTCCCGCTCAGCAGTACCAGAAGAATAAAGAGCTGAAGAAGTCGATGTCGAAGGAGGAGTGGAAGGCATACAAGAAGCAGCAGCGCGAAGAGGCGAAGAAGCACAATCGCGAGGTCCAAGCCAAGATGGACGCCGGCGACGAGCGCTACCTCATGGACCGCGACCGTGGCGAAACCCGCCGCTTCGTCCGCGACTGGGTAGATTCGCGCCGCTTCATGAACAACTACGCGATGCCGTTAGCGATCCTGCTGTTCCTCATCCTCTTCATCGGCTCCTGGTACCCGGAGATCGCCGGCGCCATCGCTATTTTGCCGATGGTGTTTATCGTGCTGATTCTTGGTGAGGCATTCCTGATCGGCAAGCGTGCGAACAACGCTGTGCGCGCGAAGTTCCCTGGTACGGCTGATACCGGCTTCGGCCTTGGTATGTACGCGTTCTCCCGCGCGTCGCAGCCGCGGAAGTGGCGCTCGCCGAAGCCACAGGTGCGCATCGGCGAGACCGTGAACTAAACGGACAAAGGACGTTTCATGGCTGTTACATTCGACCCGATTGAGCATCCAAGCGAAACCCTGCACCGCGAGCTTGCCCGCGAACTACAGCGCAGCCCGGAGGGGCGAGGTCTCGGTCGCGTGGGAACGATTGCGGAATGGACTGCCTCGGTGCAAAACCGTAGGCGCCCGGTTGCGTTCCGTCAGCCGCAGTGCGTGCTTGTCGCCGGTAACCACGGTGTCGCAGCACGCGGTATTTCCGCGCAGCCACACGACGCCGCCTGGACCACTGTAAAGCAGATTGCGGCAGGTGGCGGCGTCGCTCGCGTTGCTGCGGAAGCCGCGGGCGCGTCGATTATTCAGATTAATGACTACTTAACGCTGCCGACAGGCGCGATAGACCGGCAAGCCGCCATGACGCCCGAGGCGTTCGAGCAGGCAGTCGCGCACGGTGCTCGCGTCGTTGACCAGGGCGTAGACAGTGGAGTTGACCTGTTCATTCCTGGAGACATTGGCGTCGGCAATTCGACGGTCGCCGCCGCCGTCTATGGCGCGCTGTCGCGCACCGAGCCGGTCAAGGTCATCGGGCGCGGCTCGGGCATCGACGACAACGTCTGGAAAGTGAAAGTTGCGGCAATTCGGGACGCCATGTTCCGGGTGCGCACCTTTAGTGACGACGTCCCCCGCGTCCTTGCCGAGCTTTCGGGGCCAGATTTCGCGTTCCTTGTCGGTGTGTTCGCGCAGGCCGCGGTTCGTCGAACCCCCGTACTTTTCGACGGCCTCTACGCCACCGTCGCCGCCTACGCCGCCGAGCGCCTCGCACCCGGCACGAAGCAGTGGATCATGGCGGGCCAGCTCAGTCCGGAACCCGCCCAGATGCTGGCGCTCCAGGCCCTCGATATCATTCCGGTGCTGGCACTGGACTTGTCGCTCAACCAGGGAGTGGGCGCGCTCGCAGCGCTGCCGCAAATCAACCTGGCTTCTGAGCTCGTTACTACAGTGCTCGGGCCGGAGGCCCCAGAGGGCGCCCCGGCCTGAGATCCCTCTAGTTCTCGGCTGGGACGAGCGTGTGGTTCCAGCCGTGGACGTCTTCGACCGAGCCGTCCTGGATACCGCGCAGGCGCTCGCGCAGCTGCATGGTGATGGTGCCGGCCTCATTGTTGTTTACGGTGAACTCACCGTGGCGGCTCAGCACGCGCCCGACCGGAGTGATCACCGCTGCGGTACCGCATGCAAGCGTCTCACTGATGGTGCCGTTTTCAGCGCCCTTGTGCCACTGCTCCACCGTGATCTTGCGCTCCTCGGTGCTGTAGCCGAGGTCTTCCGCAACCTGCAGCAGCGATTTGCGGGTGATGCCCGCCAGGAGGGAACCGGACAGTGCTGGGGTGATCAACTTCGCGTCCTTCCCGCTGCCCTCGACGAACATGAGGTTCATGCCGCCCATCTCTTCGATGTACTTGCGCTCAATGGCGTCGAGCCAGACAACCTGGTCGCAGCCCTTTTCTTCTGCCTCGGCCTGCGCGAGCAGGGAACCCGCGTAGTTGCCAGCGAACTTGGCGTCACCGGTGCCGCCGGGCGCCGCGCGGACGTATTCCTCGGAGATCCACACGCTGACGGGCTTGACGCCGCCGGAGAAGTAGGCGCCAGCTGGGGATGCAATGAGGTAATAGGTGTAGGTGCTCGAGGACTTCACCCCGAGCGTCTTCTCGGTGCCAATCATAAATGGACGCAGGTACAGCGCCGCTTCTCCACCAGCTTCGGGGACCCAGTCCTTATCAATCGTCACCAGCTGCTGCAGCGACTCGATGAACAGATCCTCCGGCAACTCAGGCATTGCCAGGCGATGCGCGGAATGGGCAAAACGCGTCGCATTCTGCTCGGGGCGGAACGTCGTGATCGAGCCGTCGTGGTGACGGTATGCCTTCAGGCCTTCGAAGATCGCCTGCCCGTAGTGGAAGACGTTGGTCGCCGGGTCCAGCGAGATCGGCCCGTACGGGCGGACCTGCGCGTTATGCCAGCCGTTGGCCTCGTCCCAGTCGATGGAGACCATGTGGTCAGTAAACTCTTGCCCGAAGGCTGGGTTTGCGAGCACTGCATTGCGCTCTTCGTCAGTTGCCTTGTTCGGATTCGGGATAATTTCAAATGGTGTGCCTTGAGTCATGCAGACCACCCTACTCCCCGATTCCACTCTTTGGAACCGGAATTCCATATTTTCTTCCACGCACAAATAGCTTGCCCCGCGCCACGCGTCCCTTATTCCAGGTACCCTTGGCGATGTTCAATAATCTTAAGAAAGGCGCATGTACTTATGACTTTTTCGGTTCCTGAATCGCTGCTCCCGGTCCGGGGCGACTCCGTCTCCCTCAACTTTTCGACGTCCGCTCCGAGCGACACCGCTGCCCTCTTGCTACCCGTGACCTCGGATGACTCGAAGGTTGAAGTCCCAGTGACCGCACTGGCACCGAAGGGTGCACTCGAGGCGCTGGAGACAGTCGGCGCGAAGGGCACCGCCGGCGAGATCACCCGCGTGGTCGTTGATGGGAAGTTGGTCATCGCCTTTGGCCTGGGCAACGCCGATGAGATTGATGACGAGACTGTCCGTCGCGCTGTCGGTTCCCTGGCTCGCACACTGTATGGCACGGAGTCTGCGGTGATCTCGACTGAGTTCGGCGTCGCCCCCGTCGTGGAAGGCCTGTTGCTGGGCGCCTATAAATACAAGGGCTTCAAAGCCCCGTGCCAGTGTGGCTGCGACGGCGAGCACGGACTTACCGACGTCACCGTTGTAGGCAAGGAAGACGAAAAGGAAGCATTCGACCAGGCAGTGATCCTCGCCGAGTCGATCATGCTGGCGCGCGATCTCGTGAACACGCCGTCGAACCACCTCTACCCTGCTGTGTACGCGGAGCTCATCGAGAACGTCGGCAAGCAGGTTGGACTCGAGGTCGAGGTGTTCGACGAGAAGCAGCTTGAGGAGCAGGGCTTCGGCGGCATCCTCGCGGTCGGCAAAGGCTCCGCCCGCGCGCCGCGCCTGGTGCACCTGAAGTGGACGCCTTCCGCGTCGAAGTCCTCTGTCGCGTTGGTTGGCAAGGGCATCACCTTCGATACCGGCGGCATCTCCCTCAAGCCGGGTGCAAAGATGGAGGACATGATTTCCGACATGGGCGGCTCTGCTGCTCAGTTCGGCGCAATTGTTGCAGCTGCCCGCCTCAACCTGGATGTTGCGGTCGACGCCTGGCTGCCACTCGCGGAGAACATGCCGTCCGGTACCGCTACCCGCCCGGGCGACGTGATTCGCCACTACGGCGGCATCACCAGCGAGGTACTCAACACCGATGCTGAAGGCCGCCTCGTGCTGGCAGACGCGATGGCACGCGCGGCTGAAGATAACCCTGACTTCATGATTGAGACGTCCACGCTGACCGGCGCTCAGCTTGTCGCCCTCGGCAACCGCACTGCCGGCGTCATGGGCTCTGATGAGTTCCGCGACCGCGTCGCTGCGCTGGGCCGCGAGGTTGGCGAGCAGGCCTGGGCGATGCCGCTGCTGGAGGAACAGGAAGAAGAGCTGAAGTCCCCCGTCGCCGATATCCGCAACGTCCACAATGCCCGTACCGGCGGCATGCTGTTCGCTGGCCTGTACCTGTCCCGCTTCGTCGGCGAGGACACCGAGTGGGTGCACATCGATGTCGCCGGCCCGGCGTGGAACGGTGGCTCGCCACGCGGCTACACGCCGAAGCGCGCGACCGGCGCCCCGTTGCGTACGATCGTTGCAACGCTTCGCAGCATCGCTGAGGCCAACTAGTCTCCGGACTTAGGAAAAGGGATGTTCGCCGCGCTCAAACTTGGCGCGGCGTTCTTTCTGTTCCGCTCGCTTCCGCAGGATGCGTTCTTGCTCCATCTTGCGACGCATCCGGTCCGGGTACCCGGTCTCTTCGACGTCATAAAGAGATATATTCAGCAGCGTAGCGACGGCGTCAATACCTTTGGGACCTCCGATGCGTCGGCGGGTGTAGTTGCCCTCTTCATCGACAAGCACGACAGACATCTCGTTGACCATCGTTTCCGGCTCAACAAACCCCTCGACGAAGGCACGCTTCGCAACCCATTCCTGGAGGTAGGCAGCGTCTTCCGGCCGGATGGTTTCGCCGGGCGCGCGTGGGGGTTTGAAGGTGGTCTGCTTCTTCCGCTTGCCGAACAGGTTAAACACTTCTCTCATCATACGGATATTTCTCGACGCCCCAATTCTGCGTTTGGTGGCCTTCAACAAATTAGTTGCCCCCGAAAGGCACGAAAGTCTTCGGTGACAGGTACGCTATTGACCTGTATAGCTTCTACGAAAATGTATCTGCGAGGAGACTAAATTATGGCGCACTCTGTCGAGATGCCTGAGCTGGGCGAATCCGTCACGGAAGGCACTATCACCACCTGGCTGAAGGAAGTCGGCGACACCGTCGAGGTCGACGAGCCACTGCTGGAGGTTTCCACCGATAAGGTCGACACGGAGATTCCTTCCCCTGTCGCCGGTGTAATCCTCGAGATTAAGGCCGAGGAAGACGACACCGTTGATGTCGGTGACGTGATTGTGATTATCGGCGAAGAAGGCGAAGCCCCGGCATCGGACTCGGCAAAGGACGAGGAGCCTCAGGAAGAAGAGGAGCCAAAGAAAGCTCCGGAGGAAGAGAAGGCTGACAAGCCTTCCTCCGGCGACGCCACCGATGTCTCCATGCCTGAGCTCGGCGAATCCGTCACGGAAGGCACCATCACCACCTGGCTGAAGGAAGTCGGCGACACCGTCGAGGTCGACGAGCCACTGCTCGAGGTCTCCACCGATAAGGTCGATACCGAGATTCCTTCCCCTGTCGCAGGCACCCTCGTAGAGATCCTCGCTGAGGAAGACGACACCGTCGAGGTCGGCGAAGTCATCGCCCGCATCGGCGACGCTGACGCCAAGCCAGCTGAAAAGGAAGCTCCAAAGGCCGAAGAGCCAAAGGAAGAAAAGAAGGAAGCTCCGGAGGAAGAGAAGGCTGACAAGCCTTCCTCCGGCGACGCTACCGACGTCTCCATGCCTGAGCTCGGCGAATCCGTCACCGAAGGCACCATCACCACCTGGCTGAAGGAAGTCGGCGACACCGTCGAGGTCGACGAGCCACTGCTCGAGGTCTCCACCGACAAGGTCGATACCGAGATTCCTTCCCCTGTCGCAGGCACCCTCGTAGAGATCCTCGCTGAGGAAGACGACACCGTCGAGGTCGGCGAAGTCATCGCCCGCATCGGCGACGCTGACGCCAAGCCAGCTGAAAAGGAAGCTCCAAAGGCCGAAGAGCCAAAGGAAGAACCCAAGGAAGAAAAGAAGGAAGCCCCGAAGGCTGAAGAGCCAAAGGAGGAGAAGCCGAAGGAAGACAAGCCAGCACAGCAGGCTTCGACCAAGGTGAACAAGTCCGACGGTTCCCTCCCGTACGTCACCCCGCTCGTGCGCAAGCTGGCAGAAAAGCACGGCGTTGACCTGTCCACAGTTGAGGGCACCGGCGTTGGTGGCCGAATCCGCAAGCAGGACGTGATCGCTGCAGCGAAGGGTGGATCCGACGACAAGGCCGAGGCATCGGCTCCGAAGTCCGAGGAAAAGAAGGGCGCACGCTCCAACTGGTCCACCAAGTCCGTGGATCCGGAGAAGCAGTCACTGATCGGCACCACCCAGAAGGTCAACCGCATCCGCGAGATCACCGCTGCGAAGATGGTCGAGTCGCTGCAGACCACAGCTCAGCTGACGCACGTTCAGGAAGTCGACGTCACCCGCATCGCAGAGCTGCGCAAGCGCGTGAAGCCGGAGTTCATCAAGAAGCACGACGCCAACATCACCTATCTCGCGTTCTTCATCAAGGCGACGGCGGAGGCCCTGGTCTCCCACCCGAACGTCAACGCGTCCTACGATGCGGAGAAGAAGGAGATCACCTACCACGAGGACGTCAATATCGGTGTCGCAGTGGATACACCACAAGGCCTGCTCGTGCCGGTGATCAAGCGTGCACAGGACCTGAACCTGGCGCAGATCGCGCAAGCTATCAACGACCTGGCGACCCGCGCACGCAACAAGAAGCTGCGCCCGGACGACCTGTCTGGTGCAACGTTCACGGTGACCAACATCGGTTCCGAAGGTGCACTGCTGGATACGCCGGTGCTCACCCCGCCACAGGCAGGCATCCTGGGTACCGCGGCGATTGAGAAGCGCCCGGTCATCGTTACAGAGGAAGGTAGTGACTCGATCGCGATCCGCCAGATGTGCTACCTGCCATTCACCTACGATCACCAGCTGATCGACGGCGCAGATGCAGGCCGCTTCGTCACCACGATCAAGGACCGCATCGAAACCGGCGACTTTGAAGACGACCTGGACCTCTAAAACAGGTCAAGATGACGAATCTTAGCGGTGGCCCCAATGCCAATACGGTGTTGGGGCCACCGCTGTTTTCACCTCTGCATATTTTCAGCTGACTGGCCGACCCAGGCCAGTTTTGCGCCGTAGACTATTCACGACATCAGGTTCAGAACTACCAAAGGAGTAGATCTTGGATTACATCACCCGCCATATCGGTCCGGACACGCAGGAAACGGAGGCGATGCTCGCAAAAGTCGGCTACGACTCGCTCGAGGCGCTGACCGCCGCCGCAATCCCCGCCGATCTGCTACTTCAACGGCCGCTCGACCTTCCCGCCCCGCTCACGGAATACCAGGCGCAGGATCGGTTGCGGGAGCTGGCGTCGAAAAATGAGGTACTCAAGGCGTTCTACGGTCAGGGGTACTCGTCGACGTTGACGCCGCCGGTAATTCGGCGCGGTGTGGTCGAGGATGCTGGGTGGTACACGGCGTATACGCCGTATCAGCCTGAGATTTCGCAGGGTCGTCTTGAGGCACTGCTGAACTTCCAAACTATGGTGCAGGACCTGACCGGCCTGGACATTGCGAACGCTTCCCTGCTGGATGAGGCTTCGGCGGCTGCGGAGGCTGTCGGCTTGATGGCTCGCGCAGTGCGCAAGGGTCGGACGGTGCTGCTGGATGCGCGCCTGCACCCGCAGGTGTTGCGGGTCGCGTCGGAGCGTGCTCGCACGCTTGACCTCGAGGTGGAGGTCGTTGACCTGCGTGAGGGGGTCGTGGGAGAGGGCCTCGTGGGTGCCATCGTGGCCTACCCCGGCACCGAGGGCGACGTGGTTGATCCTCGCGCGGTGGTCGAGGCGGTGCACGAGCGCGGGGGCTTGGTCGCGGTGGATGCGGATATTCTTGCGCTGACGCTGCTGGAGTCCCCTGGTGAGCTTGGCGCGGATATCGCGATTGGTTCCACGCAGCGCTTCGGCGTTCCGCTGTTCTACGGTGGCCCGCACGCCGCGTACATGGCGGTCAAGGAGAAGATGAAGCGCCAGCTGCCGGGCCGCCTGGTGGGTGTGTCGAAGGACGCGGAGGGCACTCCTGCCTACCGCCTGGCGCTGCAGACCCGTGAGCAGCATATTCGTCGCGAGCGCGCGACCTCCAACATCTGTACCGCGCAGGCGTTGCTCGCGGTGACCGCGTCGATGTACGCCGTGTACCACGGCCCACGCGGTCTTGAGGCTATCGCTGCTCAGGTGCATGACTGGGCGGCGCGCTTCGCCAAGTCCCTGCGTGACGCGGGTATCGAGGTCAAGCACGACGCGTTCTTCGACACGGTGGCCGTCGCCGTGGACAGCTCCGAGGCAGTGTGCGAGCGCTTGGCGGATGCCGGTTACCTGGTGCGCCCGATTGACGCGACCACGGTGGGTGTCTCCTTCGGTGAGGACACGTCGGAGGACGACCTCGCGGCGCTGCTCGCTGGCTTCGGTGTCGACACGGTTGCTCACGAGGCGCCGTCCGCGCTGCCCGAGATGCTGCGCCGCACAACGGAGTTCATGACGCACCCGAACTTCAACTCGGTGCACTCCGAGACGCAGATGATGCGCTACATCCGCAAGCTCGGCGACAAGGACCTCGCGCTGGATCGCACGATGATCCCACTGGGTTCCTGCACGATGAAGCTGAACCCGACCGCGGGCCTAGAGACCATCACGTGGCCAGCATTCGCGAACGTGCACCCGTACACACCGGATCGCTTCACGGCTGGTTGGAGGGAGCTTATCGACGAGCTCCGCGCCTGGCTTGTCGAAATCACCGGATACGCCGAGGTATCTATGCAGCCAAACTCGGGAGCGACGGGCGAGCTGGCTGGCCTGTTGGCGATTCGCCGCTACCACGTGTCCCGCGGTGACCATGGGCGTGACATCTGCTTGATCCCGGCGTCGGCGCACGGTACGAACGCTGCGTCGGCGACGCTTGCGAACCTTCGGGTGGTCGTCGTCAAGACGGCTGAGGATGGCTCGATCGACCTGGCTGACTTGGATGCGAAGCTGGAGCAGCACGGCGAGCACGTCGCGGCGATTATGGTCACGTACCCGTCCACGCACGGTGTGTATGAGGACACGGTGCAGGCGGTCGCAGAGAAGGTCCACGCGGTGGGCGGCCAGGTCTACATCGATGGCGCGAACATGAACGCGCTGACTGGGCTTGCGCGGCCGGGCGACTTCGGTGGCGACGTGTCGCACCTGAACCTGCATAAGACGTTTACGATTCCGCACGGCGGTGGCGGCCCGGGCGTTGGCCCGATTGGTGTGGCGGAGCACCTGATTCCGTTCCTGCCGACGGACCCGAACGTCGACCCAACGCATGCGGCCGACCCTGCCCCAGTTGGCGAGGGCGTGCCGGTTGCCGCGGCGAAGTTCGGCTCGGCGGGCGTGCTGCAGATCGCGTGGTCCTACATCGCGATGAGCGGTGCGGAGGGGTTGGCGTCCGCAACTGCGCATGCGGTGCTGGCGGCGAACTACGTGGCTCACGAGCTGCACGATTCCTTCCCGGTGCTCTACACCGGCGAGCATGGGCTGGTGGGCCACGAGTGCATCCTTGACCTGCGCGAGCTGACGGACCGCTCGGGCGTGACCGCGGCGGATGTGGCGAAGCGCCTGGTGGACTACGGTTTCCACGCCCCTACCCTGGCGTTCCCGGTGGCGGGCACGCTGATGGTGGAGCCGACCGAGTCCGAGGATCTAGACGAGCTGGATCGCTTCATCGAGGCGATGCGTTCCATCCGCACGGAGATCCAGGAGATCATCGACGGCAAGGTATCCTACGAGGCCTCCGTCCTGCACCATGCGCCGTTTACCGCGCACAGCGTCGCTAGCACCGCGTGGGACTACGAGTTCTCCCGCGAGCAGGCCGCCTACCCGGTAGAGCGCTTGGTGCGCGAGAAGTACTTCCCGCCTGTGCGCCGCATTGATGAGGCGTACGGCGACCGCAACCTGGTGTGCTCCTGCCCGCCGCCGGAGGCGTTTGATATTTCTGAAAGTTCAGCGAGTGCGGAAAAGTAAGGAGTGATTGTGATGGCTGAGACCCCTTTGTTTGCAGCGCATGAGGAGCTTGGTGCTTCCTTTACGGACTTCGGTGGCTGGAACATGCCACTGAAGTACGACAACGAGCTTGCGGAGCACCGTGCGGTGCGCGAGCGCGTCGGCATCTTTGATCTCTCCCACATGGGTGAGATTGATGTACGCGGCCCCCAGGCTGCGGAGTTTTTGGACTACACGTTGATTTCCACGCTGTCTACGTTGCGTGTTGGCAAGGCGAAGTACTCGATGATCGTGGCCGAAGATGGCGGCATCATCGACGATTTGATCTCCTATCGCCTCGCAGACGATCACTTCCTGGTCGTGCCGAACGCTGGCAACACGCCCGCGGTGTGGGAGGCATTCCAAAAGCGTGCAGCAAACTTCGATGTAGAGCTGACGAACCGTAGCGCGGACGTCGCGCTTGTTGCGGTGCAGGGCCCTGATTCCTTATCGACGATCGCTTCGCACCTCGACGGCGACGCCGGTGCCTTGGCGTACTACTCGGCGGCACCGATGCGCTTCGGTGACTGCGACGTCTTGGTCGCCCGCACCGGCTACACCGGCGAGGACGGCTTCGAGCTCTACTGCGACCGCGAGGACGCCCGCGCGATCTGGGACGCGCTCGCACCGAACGCGACGCCGTGCGGCCTGGCTGCGCGCGACTCCCTGCGGCTCGAGGCGTCGATGCCGCTGTACGGCCACGAGCTTTCCCGCGAGATCACCCCGGTCGAGGCCGGGATGGGCCGCGCGTTTGCGAAGAAAGAGGCGGACTTCGTGGGCAAGGACGCGCTTGTCAGCCGCGAGCCCTCGGTGGTTATTGCTGGGCTGTCGTCGGAGCAGCGTCGCGCTGCTCGCGAGGGTGCCGAGATCTACCTGAGCGATACGCGCATCGGCGTGGTCACCTCCGGGCAGCCTTCGCCCACGCTGCAGCGTCCGGTGGCGCTCGCGCACATCGACCCAGCGCACGCCGAGGTTGGCACGGATGTTGAGATTGATATCCGCGGCCGCCGCTATCCGTTTACTATTGTGGACACACCGTTCTATTCCCGAAAGGACAAGTAATCATGTCTTTGAACCCTGATTTTTACTACTCGGAGGACCACGAGTGGATCAACGCTCGCCCTGAGGACGCTGCTGGCACCAAGGTGCGCGTAGGCATCACGAACGTTGCGGCGGATCGCCTCGGCGAGGTCGTGTTCGCTGAGCTGCCGCAGGTCGGCGACCAGGTCACGGCGGGTGAAACCTGTGGCGAGGTCGAGTCGACGAAGTCTGTGTCTGACCTGTACGCACCGGTGACTGGCACGGTGACCGCGGTCAACGAGGACATTGATGGCGCCTACGAGGCCATCAACGAGGACCCGTTCGGCGCTGGCTGGCTCTTCGAGGTTGAGGTCGAAGAGGTTGGTCCGCTGATGACGGCGGACGAGTACGCTGCCGCTAACGGTGTCGAAAACTAGCGACTATCGTTGGCAGGCATGACAGCTCCACGCGATCCGTTCTTCCCCGCCGACAAGTCCATTCGGGCCTCAGCCGCGCCTATTAATGTGCGCGAGCTGGGGCTCGTTGATTATGAGGAGGCCTGGCACCTCCAGGCGGACTTAGCCAGGCAGCGAGCGGCAGACGAGATCCCGGACACGGTACTGGTGCTGCAGCACCCCTCGGTGTTTACCGCGGGCAAGCGAACCCAGCCGGAGGACTTGCCGGATCCGTCGTACCCGGTCCCCGTCGTCGACGTTGATCGCGGAGGACGCATCACGTGGCACGGCGAGGGCCAGCTTGTCCTCTACCCGATCATCAAGCTCGCCCAGCCTGTGGACGTCGTGGACTACGTGCGGCGCCTGGAGGAGGCCATCATCGAGACGGTGCGCAAGGCGGGGGTACATGCCGCCGGGCGTATCGACGGCCGCTCCGGCGTCTGGGTTCCAAAAACCGTCGACGCGGCGGATAGCTCGGCGTCGCACCGCGATAGGAAGATCGCGGCACTGGGCATCCGTATCACACGCGGAGTGACCATGCATGGGCTCGCGCTGAACTGCGACAACACCTTGGAGCACTACGGCCACATCGTTGCGTGCGGCATCGACGACGCCGACGTGACCACGATGAGCCTGGAGCTTGGCCGCGACGTCACACCCGAGGAGATGACCGCTCCGCTTCTCGACGCCCTCAAGCGCGCCCTTGCAGGCGAGCTCGTGGTGGCCAACCACAGCTTTGGTTCGGCACCGGATCCGACGAAGGGGCTCAAACGTCGAGATGTAAGGCGAGCCTCCCATTAAACCTCGACTTTGGAGGGGCTGTCCGTTACGGTGGACGGCGTGACTATTGCACCAGAAGGACGCAAACTACTTCGCGTAGAAAAACGCAACGCCCAGACCCCTATCGAGTCGAAACCGCGTTGGATCCGCAACGCGGTCAAGACCGGCCCTGAGTACGAGGACATGAAAAAGAAGGTGAAGGGCGCGTCCCTTCACACCGTGTGCCAGGAGGCCGGCTGCCCCAACATTCACGAGTGCTGGGAGTCTCGCGAGGCGACATTCCTGATCGGTGGCGCGAACTGCTCGCGTCGCTGTGACTTCTGCCAGATCAACTCGGCGAAGCCCGAGCCGCTCGACGTCAACGAGCCACAGCGTGTGGCGGAGTCCGTTCGCGAGATGAACCTGAACTACTCCACCATCACCGGTGTAACCCGCGACGACCTCGAAGATGAGGGCGCGTGGCTGTATGCGGAGGTTGTGCGTAAGATTCACGAGCTCAACCCACACACTGGCGTCGAAAATCTCACCCCGGACTTTTCCGGCAAGCCGGATCTGCTCCAGGAGGTCTTTGAAGCTCGTCCGGAGGTCTTCGCGCACAACGTGGAGACGGTCCCGCGCATCTTTAAGCGCATCCGCCCGGCGTTCCGCTACGACCGCTCTCTGGACGTCATCCGTCAGGCGCGCGACTTCGGTCTGATCACCAAGTCCAACCTGATCCTGGGCATGGGTGAGACCCAGGAAGAGGTCATGCAGGCGCTGCAAGACCTTGTTGACGCCGGCACCGACATCATCACGATCACCCAGTACCTGCGCCCCGGCCCGATGTACCACCCGATCGACCGCTGGGTAAAGCCCGAAGAGTTCATCGAGTACCGCGACGCGGCCTACGAGATGGGCTTCGGCGCCGTCATGTCGGGCCCGCTGGTGCGCTCCTCATACCGCGCGGGCAAGCTCTACGTCGAGGCGATGGAGCACCGCGGCCTGGAGTTGCCGGAAAACCTGCGCCACCTGGCGGAAACCTCGAAGGGCGACACTGCCCAGGAAGCCTCGACGCTCCTGGAGAAGTACGGCGCTTCGAAGGATCACCCGGTAGCAACACGTTCCTAACCCGCTTTGGCCACTTTGGTCCGGCCATGTTCGTGACATAGAGTTGACGGCATGGCTCAGTCGAAGGATAAGGCAGCCCTGAAGGCTGCGAAGAAGCAGGAGCGCGCCGCGAAGCGCGCAAAGGGAAAGCAGACACGTAGCCAGATTTGGCAGGCGTTTCAGATTCAGCGCAAGCGGGATAAGAAGCTCATCCCGATTATGCTGGCCTGCCTGCTTGGCATGGGTCTGCTTTTCTTCTTGATCGGCCTCATTTGGGGCGGCCAGTGGTACATGCTGGCGCTCGGTTTGGCGTTCGGTACCGTGCTGGCGATGTGGATGTTCACCCGCCGCTTGGAGCGCTCGATGTACGACGAGGTCGGTGACACCCCGGGCGTTGCCGGTTGGACGTTGGAGAACCTGCGCAACACCATCGGCATGGTGTGGATCACCAAGACCGGCGTGCAGGCCAACACCCATATGGATACCGTGCACCGCGTGATTGGCCTGCCAGGCGTCATCCTGGTCGGTGAGGGCAACGAGAACCGCCTACGCACCCTGATGAAGAAGGAGTCCCGCCGCGTGGACCGCCTGCTGGCAGGCGTGCCGATCCACGAGGTGTACGTGGGCGAAGGCGAAGGCCAGGTTGCAGTACGTGACCTGCAGAAGCACTTGATGAAGCTGCCACGCCACTACCGCAAGGATGACGTCTACTCCATGAGCGCGAAGCTCGAGGCCATGGACGCTCGTACGCAGCCTGGCCAGATGCCTGGTCTGCCTGGCGGCCCGCTGCCGAAGCAGGCCCAGAACATGGCGGGTATGAACCGCCGTATGCGCCGAATGCAGCAGCGTCAAGGCAAATAGGTATGTCTTCCTTCGACATGGGCGTCGAGGCCAGCACCGCGCTGCGCCTCGGCGCTCTTTTGTTGTCCGCGGGCGCGCCCGGCTACCGGGTCACCCGTGCTGTGAAACGTTGCGCGCGTGCGATGCACTTCGATGACGCGGACGTCGTCGTCGGCTTCGACACGATTACGTGCACCGTGCACCGCGGGGACAACTTCCGCACACTCGTGGCTGATCTTCCGCTGCCCGGGGTGAACGCGTCGCGCATCGAGGCGCTCGAGAATCTGACCAAGCACGAGATGCACCGCTACACCACTGCGGAAGAAATCAACGCCGCCATCGACGAGATTGAGGCGATCCCTACTCCACGTTGGGGTCCGCTGACCTCCAGCTGCGCGGCTGGCCTTGCGTGCGGTGGCTTCGCGGTGCTGAACCATTTTTCCTACTTCACCGCGTTGCTCGTGATTATTGCGGCTGGTGTGGGCCAGTACGTCCGTCTGCGATTGGGGCGTCGACACCTCCTGCAGCTAGGCGTCGTGATGGCAGCGGCGCTGGTGTCAACGCTGCTGTTCCTGGCGCTCGCGTGGGCGCTTCCCCACTCCGAATTTGAGCTCTCCGCGGGCTTCGTCCCCGCTATTTTGTACCTGGTGCCGGGCTTTCCCCTGTTCGTTTCTTTGATGGATCTCTCCCGCTTCGACTTCACCTCGGGGCTGCCGAGGCTCTTCTTCGCGCTCGAAGTGGTCATCACCATGATGCTGACGGTCGCGGTCATCGCGATGGTCACCGATGCACCCGCCCCCAGTACGGTCAGCGCAACCCCGGATCCTGCGTTTTACGGGGCTGCGGCGCTCGCCAGCTTCGTCTCCGTGGGAGGGTTCGCCATTTTGTTTAATGCCTCACGCAGGATGACACTTTTGGCAGCCACGCTCGGCACTGTCGCCAATGTGTTGCGCCTCATGCTTGTCGACGCCCACGTGGAATACTTCCTCGCCTGCCTGCTGGGGACCCTTGTGATCGGCATTCTTGGGTCCTGGCTGGGCCAACACTTTAGGGTGCCGCGCACCACGGTGACCATCCCCGCAGCCGTGGTCATGATCCCCGGCCCCACCATTTACGCGGCACTGCACCAGATCACGAACGGCAATATCTCCGCGGCAATCGACTCGACTACCGCCGTCGTGCTCACGGTGTTGTTCCTCTCTGGAGGCCTGACGGTGGCCCGTCTGCTCACTGACAAGAACTGGGCGTTCCAGCGCACCGTGGAATTCCGCCCGTTGGAGGAGCCCTAGCTCCGAATCACGGTCGTGTTGGTCGCACGATCGTGCATGCCGCGGCCGTCGGCGTCGACAAGCGCTGCGGGCAGAATGAACGCAGTGAGCAGCGTGCGCACTGCCGCGCGCCACAGCCCGACGGGCTCTTCTGCGTCGACGCGGGCCACCCCCATCCCGAGGATCGCCATGCCCGGCGTGCGTGCAAATAGCCAACCGCAAATGATGCCCAACACGATCCACAACAGATACGTCAACGTCGACGTGCCACCGAAAACGGTGGTGTTGGCATGAATGATCGCTGCAGCCGCCCAGGCAATTGCCCAGTCGATCGCGACGCCTCCCATGCGTCGCGCCACCGACGCCTGCGCGCCCGCGCCCTCCTTCGGCAGCCCAAGAAACTGCCCCGGGTAGTCAGGGATCGCATCATCGCCTTTGAACTGGCCGGGAAGCTCCGGGCCGTCGAGCCATCGTTTTCCTTGGGGTGCAGACATGCGACATAGCCTATCCTCTTTTCCCGAAAAGCTGTTACAGAGCGGGAGCTACACGCTAGAATTGTGCGAAGTTCCCAACGCCGTCCGAAGGAGAAAAGGTCGTGTCTTTCGAAACTATCGAAGACGTAAAGAAGTTCATTCAGGACGAGAACGTGGAGTTTGTCGACGTCCGGTTTACCGACGTCCCCGGCATCGAGCACCACTTCTCTATCCCTGCCTCCATGTTTGACGAAACCGTCATGGAAGAAGGCCTCGCCTTCGACGGCTCATCGATTCGTGGCTTTACCACCATCGAAGAGTCCGACATGACGCTCATGCCGGATCTCGCCACCGCGAAGCTGGACCAGTTCCGCGCAGCGAAGACCCTGAACGTGAAGTTCTTCGTCAACGACCCATTCACCCTCGAAGCGTTCTCCCGCGACCCGCGCAACGTTGCGCGCAAGGCGGAGCAGTACCTGGCTTCCACCGGCATCGCCGATACCTGTAGCTTTGGCGCCGAGGCCGAGTTCTACCTCTTCGACTCCATCCGATACGAGGTCGAAGGCCACCGCGCATTCTACGAGATCGACGCCGAAGAAGGCTGGTGGAACCGCGGCAAGGAAACCGACGCAGTCGGCGGCCCGAACCTTGGCTACCACAACCGCGTCAAGGGCGGCTACTTCCCCGTCCCACCACACGACAAGACCGTCGACGTACGCGACGCCATGGTCAAGAACCTGCGCGAATCCGGCTTCGAAATCGAACGCTTCCACCGCGAGGTAGGCAACGGCGGCCAGCAGGAGATCAACTACCGCTTCAACACCCTCCTGCACGCAGCCGACGACCTGCAGGACTTCAAGTACATCATCAAGAACACCGCCACCCAGTACGGCAAGACGGCCACCTTTATGCCGAAGCCCCTGGCCGGTGACAACGGTTCCGGAATGCACGCCCACCAGTCCCTCTGGAAGGACGGCAAGCCACTGTTCTACGACGAGAACGGCTACGGCGGGCTCTCCGACATCGCCCGCTGGTACATCGGCGGCATCCTCGAACACGCCGGCGCTGTCCTTGCGTTTACCAACCCGACGCTGAACTCCTACCACCGCCTCGTCCCCGGCTTCGAGGCCCCAATCAACCTGGTGTACTCCCAGCGCAACCGCTCCGCCGCGATCCGCATCCCGATCACCGGCACCAACCCGAAGGCGAAGCGCATTGAGTTCCGCGCACCGGACCCATCAGGCAACCCGTACTTCGGCTTCGCTGCCATGATGATGGCAGGCCTCGACGGTGTGAAGAACCGCATCGAGCCGCACGCTCCGGTGGACAAGGACCTCTACGAGCTGCCACCGGAGGAAGCCAAGGACATCCCGCAGGCACCGACCTCGCTCGAGGCATCACTGCAGGCTCTGCAAGACGACTTCGAGTTCCTTACCGAAGGCGACGTGTTCACCGAGGATCTCATCGACACGTACGTGAAGCTGAAGTACGACAGCGAGATCACCCCGGCGCGCCTGCGCCCGACGCCGCTGGAGTTTGAGCTCTACTTTGACTGCTAGATTCTGAGCCCAGGTTCGTCCTGGCCTCTTGCCCACGGTTTCCGTCACGGTTGCCGTGGGTTTTTCTTTGTCTTCTTCCTGTGCAGCGGACTTTTGCACCACATTCCCTCACGCGAAATCGGCGACCTGCGCATTTGCCGACGTCCCCTTCCCAAACCCAGGAATCTGGTGCGGGCCGCTTCGTGCCAGTGCCAAAAGACACAACACATAACATCTAGCCCTTTTGTGACCTGCGGGAACGTGGAGGTCGAAGTTCAAACTTGCGTCCCTTGTCACTGCATCTCAGGCCAGGACACCAAATTTCCCATTTCTCCCAGAAAAACTTGAGTATTTCCCCAGGTGGCCGAAGTCCGCGGACGGATTGTGGTGCACAGCTCACTCGCAAGAACCAGCGACATCCCCGCTATACATAACTCCACACAAATTACACATCTCCACACAAACCACACATCTCCACACAAGAGCGCTAATGTGTAACTATGACGACCACGCAAAACCCTTTCCGTGCTTCGCTTGGGACTAGCCCGCCGCTCCTAGTCGGCCGCGACGAAGTAATCGATGACTTCAGACTCGGGCTTGAAGAAGGACCAGGTGCACACGAACGCATCTCACTCCTCGTTGGCGCACGAGGTATTGGAAAAACAGCCCTACTCAACGAGTTAGAAGACACCGCAATAAACGCTGGGTGGCTAACGTTTTCCGAAACGGCGACTGAGGGGTTCGTCGATAAGTTGAGAGACCAGCTTACAGAGTTTCTCGAGAGCGATGCGCCGACCCGAACCTCTTTTCAAGTTGGTCCGAGCGCTTTGCGCCTCAAGCATGAGTTCGAACGGCCTGCTCAAAGGCCACGTTCACTCCGTACTCTACTCACGGAGGTCCTTGACACGCTCGCGAACCACAACAGGTTTAACCGTTCTGCCAGTGGTGTCTTAATTACGGTCGATGAGCTTCATTTCGTACATCATGATGAAATTGTTGAGTTCGCGACGGCTATTCAACACCTCGTTCGAGAAAACAGGGAAATCGCCGTGGTAATGGCCGGTATTCCAAGTTCGGTGAGACCTCTGCTTGCCAGTGACGAAGGGCGCAATCCAATCACTTTCTTAAGGCGTGCAAACCGCGTGGATCTCGGCCGACTCAGAGGTACAGAGGTCCGTGAGGGGCTCACAGTTCCCGTCCAACAGGCCGGACGCTCGTGGGACGAGGGAGCCCTTGTGTCAGCTGTCCAAGCTACTGGAGGTTATCCGTTCATGATCCAGTTGATTGGCAACTTCGCTTGGCGCTTTGAATCCTCTGACACAATTCAATTGGAGGCTACGGAGAAGGCGATTACTCGTGCACGGAAGAAACTCGGGCAACTTGTTCATGAACCAGCGCTCAACGATCTTTCTGCGGAGGATCGTAGGTTCCTTGCTGCAATGTCGCTCGATGATGGTGCCTCGAAAATCAGCGATGTCGCCAGCCGTCTCGAAGTGAGCGAACAACAAGCGTACAACTATCGACGCCGCCTTAGCGAAGCCGACTTAATCACTTACGACCGCGGCACCGCAGACTTCGCTCTCCCCTATCTGCGCGAGTACCTTCGCACCCATGTGGTCGCAGATATTCTTCGTCTGCCCGAGTTCGATGCCTAATTACCGGGATCGCTTTGATTTCTTAGAACGAAGGCTTGTTATGTGAAGCTGTGTTCTCCGGCGCTCGGATACCCCCCGAAATGCCTAAAACTCACGAGCTAATCACATTAGGATTACGTGCACGAATCCAACCTACGTTGTACTGCAAGTGGTGCTCAAAGAAAAGCTCATGGGCACTGCCTCCAGAAGTCCTTCCGAACTCGAAGACGTCATCAACACCCAGTGCGCGAAAGGCTATCGCCTGCACACCATCACCACCACCTCATCTGGCAGTAAAGGACTGCTCGGAGGCGACCGCGTGCAGGCAACCCTGGTATTTGAAAGCCTGTAGGTAAGCACGCGTCGGGTACTCCCGTGACGCAGCGGTCTCTTGGATTGGGATTGTGTAGCAGGCTGCCTGCCTGACCCTGCTTGGGTGGTTGCTGGGCGGACTTGTGTCGTGCACGGCACTGCTATCGCCTATGTTGGGTCTGGTGGCGCTGAAAACACTTGACGAATTTCTAGCAACCGTTCCCGAAGGTGACAAGCGCGCCCGGATGACCGACGTCATCGACTGGGTGCACAGCAACTACCCGGATCTTGAGCTACAGATCAAATGGAGCCAGCCGATGTTTACGCTCGGCGGCACGTATATCGTTGGGTTTTCGGTGGCGTCGAAACACATGGCCATCGCACCTGAGCAAGCAACGATCACGCATTTCCAGCCAGAGCTCGAAGCCCTGGGCGCAGACTTCACGAAGAATATCATCCGCCAGCCTTGGGGCTCCCCTTTCAACTTCGAGCTGCTCGGCGAGCTCATTGACTACCAGATTGCCACCAAGCGTGGCATGACCAGCTTCTGGAGGTAGCACTTTCCGCTGGTCGTTCTCGCTCCGGCAAGCACTTCAATCGAATCTCCTTTCTAATGTTGGTTGGTTACGTACGCCAACGCCTCTTTTATGTCGGACCCCGTCTCTAAGATCGGGCCTAGTAGATGATCCAGCAGTATGGAGAATTGCACATGACCCGAGCTCAGTCGCTGGCCGATGTTTTTACCCTCTCACGTCTCGCCAAGCAGTCCCCTGCCTGGACGCTGCTGCGCGCGCATAATGCTCCGACTATCCTCACGGTGCTCAGCGCAGTGTTTAAGGGTGAGGATAAACCCATTGCCGGCCAGGACTTCATCTCCGCTGTCGAGCCCCTGCTTGCTGACATCCGAGAGCAAACAGACGAGGAACTACCCAAGGCTGCAACCGCGTACGTGAATGATTGGGTGAAGGCCGGGTACCTGGTTCGTCGCAGTCCGAAAGAGCTGCACGATGAAACATATGAGCTTTCCCCGGATGCGCACTCGGCGCTGGACTATGCGATGCATCTGATTAACCCCCAGCACACGGTCACGAAGTCCCGCCTGGGCACGTTGATGGCGTCACTGTATTCGCTAGCTGCAGAGACTGACCCGGACGAGGCCACTGCGATCGCACGATTGGAAGCCCAGCGTGATAGCTTGCAGCGTCAGATCGACGCGATTAGTCAGCACGGAGTCAACGTTCTCGCCGATGCCGAAGCTGTGGAACGAGCACGCGAGATTCTCAATCTAGTCAGTGACTTGCCTGCCGATTTTGCACGTGTACAGGCTGAGGTGGAGAAAGTAAACGTAGAGCTGCGTCAATCCATCGTGGAGGATGAGCGCAGCGCCGCAGACGTGTTGGACAACGTGTTCCGGGGCGTAGACCTCATCAACGAGTCAGATGCAGGCAAGGCATTCGGCGGATTCTATGACTTGTTCTTGGATCCGGAGCAATCCCATCGTTTCGACGCCACACTGGAAGCGGTCATGTCGCGCGATTTCGTGACCAAGCTGACTCCCGAGGAGCGCCTCCAGCTGCACCTGCTCATGAGCACGCTCGACGCCTCCTCCGGGCAAGTGCATGATTCCATGACCAGCCTATCGAGGTCACTGCGGCGCTTCGTACAGTCGAGGGAAGCCGAGTCCCAACAAGCACTCACGAAAGCGATTAATGACGCCAACGCATGTGCTCTACAAGTTGCGCGCGCCGACGCAGCCCCCGGGCAACGCGTCTACCTTGAGCTGGAGCTGAGCACGCACCAGGCAAAGTCCGTCTCTAGTTGGAGGTTGTGGGACCCGCTGGATTACCGGATCGAGACCACGGTAGAAGAGGCTGAGATCGGGGAGATAGACCTCGAGGAGCTGCGCCGACAGATCAGAGAATCGGAGATTGACTGGCAGGAGCTCACCGATGCCATTAACGCGTCCGTTCACCGCCGTGGTGTAGCCACGTTGAGCGAGGTACTGCAGGATCACCCTGCCACGCAAGGAGTCGCCAGCGTAGTAGGCGTCATTGTGTTGGCAGAAAAACATGGTCGGCGGACTGAAGGCAGTGAACTCCTGAGGTGGACGTCGATTAGTGGACACCCTTGGCAAGCCCGCTTCCCTACTCATGTCTTTGACCAGTCTCTCGAAGGAACCAACTAAGAGGAAACCACCATGCATGACAATGAATCCACCACTCTGTACGAGGGCGACACCGGAACGCTCACTTCCGGCCAGCGCAGAGCCCTCGCGGAGCTCATCCGCGGCCCGTATGTGTCGATGCTGACCTCACCGGAAATTTTTAGCATCGTCTCCTCCTCGCGGGAAGTGCTAGCGCAACAGCTCGACAACTTGTTCTTGACCTTGATTATCGACGACAATGCCGGCGTTGCCTATACGAAGACGTGGGAAGCTGATCACCCTGATAAACGTGCGATGCTGCGCACACTGCCGCTGAAGTTTGTCGACACTGTCGTACTGCTGCATCTGCGCAAAGCACTGATCCACACCAACCCCAATGAACGCACCATCGTAGATGAAAACGAAGTCTTCGAAGCCACGCTTCCATATCAAGCTGCAGAGGGCACTGACCACACGAAACAGCGCAAACGGTTCGATGCTGCATGGAATAAGTTCAAGAAGAACTCCATCGTGGTGAAGACCCCGACGACTGGCCGCTACGAAGTTTCACCGGTGCTGCGAATCCTCTTTTCTGCCGAAGAAATTGCTGCAGTTACCGCAAGCTACCAACAGGTTCTGGAGGACAACGCATGACTGATCTGATCGCAGGCCAATTCCGGTTATCACGCATCCAGGTGTACAACTGGGGAACGTTTAACAACCTGCACACAGTAGACGTTGCACGCAAGGGATTCCTCATCACAGGTGCGTCCGGTTCGGGTAAATCGACACTCATCGATGCTGTATCGACGATCTTGGTCCCTCCAATAAAGCGGAAATTCAACGCGGCTGCTTCCGACACTGCGAAAGCTTCAGGCCGCGACCTCATTACTTATTGCCGTGGTGCGTGGCGTCGGGAGCACTCCGTAGAGGTCGACGAGCTCACCCGTTCATTCCTACGAACAGGCGCTACATGGTCAGGCGTGAATCTCACCTATTCAGACGGCGCTGGTCGAGAAGTCAGTGCGGTCTACCTGATGTATCTGAGTGCCAACGCCCATGTTGCTGCCGACGTGAAGAACTTATTCTTGGCGCTGCCAGGGCAAGTGAACCTAGCGGACTTCGAACCCATTGCTGTACAGGAGGCCGATATCGGCCTGGCCAAGCGCACCTACAAAGATGCCTTCGCAATCAACCGAAGCCATCGTCCGTTTATCGCCGCACTGAGAAAACAGCTGGGGATTCCTGACGATGGTGCTTTGGCATTGCTGCACCGCACCCAGTCCGCAAAGACTCTCGGGGACTTGAACCACCTGATGCGCACCTTCATGCTGCCCGAACCGGAAACCTTTGCCGTCGCGGAAACCGCAGCGACTATGTTCACCGAGCTCAAGTCCGCGCACTCGACAGTACTTACTGCCCGTGATCAGATTGCGCACTTGGTTCCCATGCGCGAATCCATCAATGAAGCGACTCAGCTTCTCGGCCAGCTCGATGAGGCCGACGCAGATAAAGCTGGGCTCGAGCGGTTCATCGCTGAGAAACGAGCGAGCTTCGCCCAAGAAGACGTCGAGCAGCTGAACGCACAAAAAGATGCGGTGGAGGACGAGCGGACCCAAGTGGAAGCAATCCTCGATAGCCTCAATACCGAGAAGGATTCGCTTCACGCCCAGATCCATGGCACTGGTGACACAGGCATTCAAGCAGCACAAAATCAACGAGACAATGCCAAACTTCGCCTGCAGGCTGTGCAACAGCAGGCCGGAGTCTACGAAGGCCTGCTTGATCGCTTAGGCGACGGCACCGGAATCCCGACGACGAGCGAACAATTTTCACTCGTCCGGGATTCGCTACGCCGTGAGGCCGGAGACATTCGCGACGAGGTAGCTACCCAAGAACAACGCCGTGGGGTGATCTACCCGCAGATTGATGAAACTGACAAAGCCATCGCGCGGGCAAGTGATGAGCTTCAAATCATCCGCAAGTATCGCTCTTCCATGGATGCGCGCCTGCTCCGCGCCCGCCAGCGAATTGCAGATATCACTGGCATCGCGCTCAAAGAGCTCCCGTTCGTGGCCGATGAAATCTATATGCACCCAGATCACCTTGAGTGGCAACCGGCTGCTGAACGCATAGTGGGCGGGTTCGCCAGGACGTTGATCGTCCCAGAAGAGCATTATCAGGCTGTGAGTAAGGCTGTGGATTCCACGCACCTCGATGCCCGGCTTGATTACGTGCGGGTGACCTCATCGATGGAGCACTCGACGCCACGCCCGTTTGTACAAGGTTCTCTTGGCACAAAACTTTTCGTACGCAGCGGCCGCTTTCATGACTGGCTACAATCCCAGCTCTCGGATCGGTTCGACCATGCCTGTGTACAAACGATTGACGAGTTCCGGTCAGCTTCCAAAGCCGTAACCCTCAATGGTCAGGTCAAGAACAAAACTCGGCATACAAAAGACGACCGTCGGCGCATTGACGATCGTTCTCGCTGGGTGTTGTCTGGCAACGTCGACGATAAGATCGACGAGCTCACCGCTATCATCGTGCGAAAGAAGTCCGAGCTCCAGCAGCTCAAGGAACAGCGCACCCGGTTTGAGGCACACGTTAAGCGGCTGGAGCGCCGCGTGGGCATCTGCGAACGCCTGCTAGAGACCGAGGATTTCTCTGCTATCGACGTCCCCTCTGCTGAAAACAGCCTCAACGCCGCGCAAGCAGCGCTCGACCGCCTCGTTGATGGGAACCAGGAACTGGCCCAACTGCGCAAAGAACTCGAGGTTATTGCGCAACGGATCAACGACTGTTCTTCGCGCGTGACGGACCTCAACCAGCGAATTGGCGGCCTTAGCAGCCAGCTTCAGCGAGCCAAACAAGAGTATGCCCAGGCACAGCACGTCTTGGACGAAACCGAGCCGCTGGACTCGAGCGTTATCCAACGGCTCGCAGCACGCCTTGATCGCCACACTCGACGCGCCCAACGTTCAAACATCGATGAGCTTCAACGAACCTTGCAGGAAGAACTGAATAAACAAATCTCTGGTCTGCAATCAAAAATCGTTCGTCTGGAGAACACCATTCGCACTGCGATGGAGAAGTACGTGGATAGGTGGCCGGAGCGTCGCGGAGATCTCCACCCTGACCTGCAATGGCGTGGGGACTTTCTCGCCGAGCTGGACCGCCTGGAAGACGATGACCTCCCCCGCTTTGAAGCTGACTTCCGGGAGCTGCTGCGTGAACAAACCGACCGTCACTTGGGTCGACTGCGGCGTTTACTCTCGGAAGCCACTGCGAAAACCCGCAGTTCCATCGGGCCTGTCAACGAATCCTTGTCCGAAGTCAGCTTCTACGGCCCGAACTTCCTCCAGATCGAGGTCAAAGAGTCCCAGCCCGCTGAGGCTCGCCAGTTCATCGCAAAACTCAACGACGCGCTGGAAGGGTCCCTGCACGACGACGACCAGGCAGCCAGCGAAGCTCGTTTTTCCAAACTCAAGGCAGTCATCGATGACATCACCGTGAACGACACAACTACTGTCCGACAGCGCATCCAGCGTCTAGATACCCGCGAACACGTGAAATTTCTTGGAGTGGAAGTAACTCCGGATGGTGAGCGAGGCGCCGTCTACGACTCTGCGGAAGGGCTTTCAGGCGGGCAAGCACAAAAGCTATCCTCGTTCTGCCTGGCTGCTGCGCTGCGATACCGTCTGACTGGAATTGGAACAACCACCGCGCAGGCAAAGCGTGCCACGGTGGTGCATGACGGGGCGACCTATCCCAAGTTCGGCTCAGTTATTTTGGACGAGGCTTTCGACCGCGCCGACGCGGAGTTCACTCGTGCCGCGATGGAGGCATTCCATCGATTCGGCTTCCACATGATTTTGGCCACCCCGCTCAAGCTCCTCCAAACCGTGGAAGACTACATCGGCGGCATCCTTAAGGTCGACTGCCCGGATCGTAAGCATTCCCGCACCGCGCAGTTGAAGTTCGAGGAAGTCGCGGCATCACTCTCCCCTGCTGCAGAAGAGGACGAACAGTGAAGTATCCGTCTGACGTACACAATCGAGCTTTGACATTTTATAGGCGCAACCACCGCAGCTGGTTAGCCGGTGAATTCAGCCCACTACGCATCAGCTTGAGCCCACCCACTGCTGCAGAAGTCTCCAAAGACGACGGCTCCCAAGTACGCGAGTGGCTTTCTACCTGGGAACGGCATTGGTTAGACCCTGAGACCACAGTCAAACGCCTGGACGTCTACGGCACCCACACGGTCCCGTCGGCAGTAGTCCTGTCTTCCCCTGTGGTGGCCGCTCGCGCTGCAGGCAAGCTGAAGGAATGGCAACGAATAAATGCCTTGGTGGACCGCTTTGAGACGACACTTGGCACGCACGTACGGGCCCCGCTGGCGCTACGACTAAAAGCGTGGAAGGAGTTCGACGACACAACAGCGACGCAGTTCATCGACACGGTCACCTGGATCAATGCAAACGACACCTCATGCTTCTACGAGCGGGAGCTTCCGATTCGCGGTATCGATAGTAAATGGATAGCCCAGCACCGCTCCCTCATCGAGTCGCTCACAGGACCGCTGAAATTCAAACAGGCCCCTGCCATGATGGACATGCGCAGCCTCGACCCATCTTGCGATCTCTTCGGGCTCCACCGAGTCTGCTGTGAGCTCGATGAGGTCCGTCACCACCAGTTACCAGGGTCACGAGCCATCATCGTAGAGAACTACCAGACCTATATAGCTCTGCCGGAAATGCCGGACACCATTGCGATCTATGGGCAGGGAATGAACGCGATTTCGCTTTCCCGCGACGCCACCTGGCTTCACGACAGGGAGGTCTTGTACTGGGGAGATTTAGACTCCAACGGTTTCTACATTCTCGACCATGTACGAATGAACCTCCCCCGCACACGGTCAGTACTCATGGACCTCGCAACCGCCCGTGCGCATGCCGCGTACGGCGTAGAAGAGACTACTTCCAAACGCTTCGAACCCATCACGCTCAGCGACGATGAGCAAGCCACGCTTGAATTCCTTCATACCCATGCGGACAACACGTGGTTGCGAATCGAACAAGAAAGGATTGGTTTTGACTGGGCTCAGCGCGCGTTGCAACAGATGTAGGCCGATTCCACCGACGACACCACTACCACCACGACCAGCGATAACAGTCAACATGTTAGGGATTTGGTAAGTCGCACTTTAGTGATTTGGTAGATTGCACTTTAGGGATTTGGTAAGTCGCACTTTAGGGATTTGGTGAAATAGTGTTCATTCCGAGGGAATTGGGCCAGCATCTTGAGCAACTGGCTTCGTGGTTTCCGATCGTGAGCGTGACCGGACCACGGCAAAGCGGAAAATCGACGTTGATTCGTGAACAGTTCCCTGATTTCACCTATCTCAATCTCGAAGACCCAACGCTACGCGCGTTCGCCATCGAGGACCCCATGGGTTTTATCCGTGATCGTGGCTCTGCCCTCATCATCGACGAGGCTCAATATGCGCCCGAGCTATTCTCGTCCCTGCAGGTCATTTCGGACGAACGAGGCACACCTGGACAATACGTGCTCTCTGGTTCGCAGAACTTCCTTTTAATGGAGAAGATCTCGCAAAGTCTAGCCGGAAGAGTCGGCATCACCCACCTGCTTCCACTCTCTTTTCGGGAGGCACTCACCGCACGACCCGACACGAGCGCTGAAGATTTCATGGTTCACGGTGGGTATCCGCGCCTTTATCAAGTAGATATGCCGCCGGAGATCTACTACCAGAACTACCTCCGCACATACGTCGAACGAGACGTCACACAGTTACTCAATGTTCAGAACACGGACGCTTTTCAAATGATGATGAAACTGATGGCCCTTAATGCCGGCAACCTCATCAACTACACTGGACTGGCTCGCGAACTCGGCGTCGCGTTTGCGACCGTGAAGAACTGGGTAAGCATCCTGGAATCCAGCTTCATCGTGTTCACACTGCGTCCTTTTCACACCAATTCCCGCAAGACGCTGACGAAGACCCCTAAGTTGTACTTTTACGACACTGGACTGCTCTGCCACCTCCTGGGTATCCGCACAAAAGTAGACCTCGTGAACTCCCCGGCTTTCGGCGCGGTGATGGAAAACCTCATCGTGGCAGAAACAGCCAAGTGCTACCACCACCAAGGGATAGCCCCTGACCTGTATTTCTATCGCGATGACAGCAAGATTGAAGTGGATCTCCTCGACATGACGCACGAGCCACGCGCTGTTGAAATAAAATCCTCCGCAACGTTTCGCTCGCGCCACGGGAGAAACCTCGCCACGGTTGGCAGCCAGTTGGACATTGACCCGACGCAGCGCTGGGTGGTCTACCGTGGCGAGCACGGCCAACAATTGGAAGAGTTTAAGGTGGTGCCCGCAGCAGAGTATTTGCGGCACAATTTCGCACAATCCGAAGACCGGGTACTCTGACACGGGTACTGACTCTGGATGGTGGTGTAGCAATGCGCAAAGTAATGTCCACACTCGTTGCTGCCGCGGTGCTGTGTACTGCGCCGCACGCGGTCGCGAACCCGCTCGCGGGCAGCTCGCAGGCGTTCTCTCAATCCAGTTCCCAGGCTGGTGAGGAGCTCCGCACGGCTATCTACCGGGCGCTGCCGCCGCAGGCGCGCAACCATCCGTTGGCACAGCAGCTTGCTCCTGCACCTGCGCCTAGCGCGCCGGCTCCGACCCAGGATCAACCTGCGGACTGTTCCAACTGCGTGGCCGTCACGTTCGACGACGGTCCGGCTGCCTCCACGAATCAGGTGTTGGATATCCTGGCGCGCAAGCACGCCACGGCGTCGTTTTTCGTGTTGGCGCCGAAGGTGCGCGCAAACCCGGGCGCCGTGCAGCGGATGCGGGCTGCCGGTCACACGGTAGCCAGCCACACTGCCACGCACCGCGACTTGACGAAGCTTTCGCAGCCGGAGGTGCGTCGTGAAGTGGAGGAGGGCTCCCGCGCGATTGCTGATGCCACTGGTGCTTCCCCGCGGTTTGTCCGCCCGCCGTATGGGGCGCTCAACGCGACGGTGTCCGAGGCAGCGCGGGTGCAGGGTCAGGCGGTGGTCTTGTGGGACGTCGATACGCTGGATTGGAAGCACCGCGACCCGGCGCGGACGTGCAAGACTGCGGTTGACCAGGCACGGGCCGGGTCGATCGTGTTGATGCACGACATCCACCCGACGACGGCCCAAGCCGTGGAGTGCGTGATCGACGGCCTGCGGGCGAAGGGGCTGCGGCCGGCGAGCTTGGATCAGATGGTGCCGCAGCCGGTGCCAGGTAAGACGTACACCACAAGGAATAGTTAGCTCGCCTGCATCCGGGCGACCATGTCGTGGGCAATCCACGACTCCACTGACTCGCCGTCGATGGTCCACGCGGGGTGGTCGCCGCCCTCGAAGTAGGACAGGTGGTGGGGCATCATGTTCATCACGTGCGGGATGAGGTCAATCAGTGGCATCGGGATCTGAGGAACGCCTAGCCCGGCGGCCATCGGCAGCAGTTCCTGCGCGGCCACGTGGAGCAGCACGCCCAACCCCGTGATGTCCTCGCCAGAAAACGGCGCGGTCTGCCCCTCGTAGCCCCGCACCACATTCGACACGGCAGCAAGTTCCCACGCCAGTGCAAGCAGCGTAGCGATGGGGTTGTGCCCAAAGTCCTTGAAGCCCCGCCCCGCCAGCTTGTGCAGCGGGGCTGCGGCGGGCTGGGCGAGACGCACGCCGACGCGCTGCGCCAACCCGTCGTGCTGCGTGGCGCAGGCGAGGTCGTTGCTGTGGCAAAACGTGAGTACCTCAGCCTCGGCGTCGTGGAAGCCGGTGCGGCGCGGCCCTGTGAGGCCGGAGACGTCACTGGCAAGCTGTACGCCGTCAAGCGGGATGAGGATTTCCCCGTTCTCGCCGCGGACGCCACGCGCGCCGGTGGCTGTTTCCGCGGCGCGGTAGGTGGTGCGGCTGCGCCCGGGATCGGCGATCAAGTAGGCGGCGACAAGGCTCGGGTCAGGTGCCTCAGCCACGAGGTCCCCGAGCAGGCCCGCCCCTTGCGAAAACCCGAGGAACAGCACCTTCGTATCCGGGCATGCGTCGTGGAGTGCGGCCAGGTGTGTGCGAACCGCGCGCTTGCCCGTATTCAGCGACACCCCGTACGGCAGGGCCATGTTCGTCCTGGTCTCCCCCAGCGTCCCGAGCACTCCGACTGACGCCGTGTACGGCACCTGCCAGGCAGACACGCTCCCGCCGGCCGCTTCGACGTCTGCGATGAGGGTCGATCCGGGCCGCAGGCCGCGCACGCGGAGCGGATCGTCGCCCTGGTTAGAGTCTCCGGTGCCAGCGGCGATGACAAGCTCGAAATCGGTGCAGCGCGACGGCGCGGCGGCAATGTGGCGCTCGTACGCCTCGAGCGGAGCCGCAGGCAAGGGCTCGCTATCGCTTTTCCCCAGTAACTGCGCCTGAGCTGGCGGTGCCACAGACGGGACCACAACGCACGCAGCGCACACCACGGCTGCCAACGCAGCGCGCACAGCGTTCATGCGACGTCCCTCCATGCGTTGAGGTCCACCGTGAATCCCCCGATGGTGCCGCGGGAAGTGTACTGCCACACCTCGGGGGTGCCCATGCCGAGCGGGGCTGGCCAGGCGTCGGCACCTGGGAATGCTGGATTGTTGGAGCCCCAGTCGGCGAGCCAGAGGGCTCCGAACTGGGATGGCCTGGCTAGTCGCATGTATCGGCGCCAGTACCAGGCATTCGTATAGACGCCAGCAACGCGCACCCCAAACCCCTGGAAGGTGTCGTAGGCGGAACGGACGTCGGCAAGTGTGAGCCCAGCGGGGCTTTCCACGTCGAGCCACATCGGGCACTGCATAGCGCCGGGGGTGCGCTGGAGTACCTCGACGCTGGCCTCCACCTGCTCATTGATGGTGGTTCCCTCGGAAGGGCTGCGCAGGAAGTGGTAGGTGGATACGTTGAGGTCGGCGGAGTGGGCGTCGACAAACAAGTCGGCGAACGCGTGGTCCTGGTAGGTGCCGTCGGTGGTGCGGATGATGACGAAGTCGAGTGGGCAGGCGGTGAAGTCAAAGCCTGCCTGGTACTCGGATACGTCGACGCCGAACCGCATTAGTTGCGCTTGCTAAAGCCCATGCGTGGCTGGAAGCCCTCGGGGCGCTTGCGCTGAGCGGCGGCGTCGCCAATGACGAGGCGCCACTTCGCATCGGTGACTGGCATGTGGGATAGCGGGAACCAGCCGACGTCGATGGATTCGTCGTCACCGACGACGGGCTCCTGGGAGGGGTCGACGGCTTCGAGGCGGAGCTGCGTCGACATGTAGCTTGCGACGTCCCCATTGTCATGGGTGACGGGGCCGATGGCGCCGACGCCGAGGATCGCAGCCGGAGTGGCCTTGATGCCGGTCTCTTCGAGCACCTCGCGCACCGCGGCATCGTGGGCGTCCTCGCCCGGGTCGGCGATGCCGGTCACAGGCGTCCACTTCTCGTTGTCCGCGCGGCGGACGAGGAGCACTTCGGGGACTGCCCACGGGGTGTCCGCGGTGGAGTCCCGCAGCACCACAGCGCATACGGAGGGAACCCACATTGGGTCGGTTCCGATCTTCTTTCGGGTCTGCACGATGAACTCGGGTATAGGCATGGGTTCAAGTGTACTTCGGTTACTATTTACGGCATGTTGCACACCACCACTGATGACTCCGCACAGTCTGTTGCTTTGCTTCGCCGGGTGCCAACTGCACTGTTTGTGGCGGTGTACGGAGCGCTCGTGGTGGTGCTGGCATCGCTGGCAGTCGCGTTGTACGCCTACCAGCACAACGCTCCGCAGGAGACTCGGCTGCAGCGCGAACTAGTGTTTCAGCCCGAGGCACCGCAGGCCGACATCGCGTCGATAGAAGCGAGCATCCGGCCGTACCTGATCGCGGACGCAGAGGTGCGCGAGGCGCATCGCGGCGCAGCGCTGCGCGGCAACATCACGGATACCGCGGTGCAGGATGTGGACTCGTTCTCGGGGCACCTCTCACGCCTGCTGCAGCAAAACTGCATCCCCGGCGTTGAGCTGCGCACGGGCAGCAACCTCAACGTGAGTTTGTGGGACTACTGCAACGACGCTCCTGCCCCGGAGTCGATTGCGCAGCTCATGCGCCTCGCTGTGGGGTACGACGCCGACTTCGTCGGGTTCCTGCACTACCCGTTCGGGCAGAAGACCAAGGTGACGTGGATGAACGTGGCCGACGAGACTGATCGCGACAGCCTCATCGCAATGTGGGAGGAAGTTGGCCTCCCCGACGGCTTCGTCGAGGTGATCTACCAGGCCTATGGGGCGGGCGAAGTGACCACGCTCGAGATTGATGACAAGGGCAAGCACGACCTGCAGACGAACCCGACGCCCGATACGCAGTAGCTCACCACTGCTGTTCGACCCACTGGGCGTCCGGCACGACGCGCTCGATGACGCTCAGAATTTGATCAACGTTGGAGTAGGACATCATGATCGGGTCCTCCATGCCTTCCCAGCACTCCTCCCCTGAACGGTCGGCCTCCGTCCCGGAGACTACGCCGATGATGGTGGCCCGCCCGTTCACATCGGCGAAGACGGGGCCGCCTGAGTCGCCGGAGGAGGCGCACACACCTGCGATGTCGCCGCGGGACTCACGTTGTTCTTCGTCGTCGTGGGCGGTCACGATCTGGACGCGGCTCGCGGCCTCGAAGTGGCCGCAGGTGTAGCCGGTGGTTCCGCCGGTCTTGCAGACGCGGTCAACGGGGCCGATGTCGGCGCCGATGCCGGTTGGGATCGGGTCGCCGACGAGCGGCACAGCGCGATCCGTGTCGTAGATCTCGATAATGCCGACGTCGATGCGCTCCGCCTCTGGGTCCTCTACATCAGGGGTGTAAAGCCCGGAGTAGATAAACCTACCGACTTCCTGCGAGTAGTCGTTCGTGTCCGAGGCCCCTTTCGGCCACACGAGGTGGCCTTCACGCCCGCAGTGCCCGGCGGTGACGGCGTAGGAGCGGCCGTCGGAACCCGAGAAGGTGAAGGCGACCGTGCAGGACTGCGCGGTGAAGCGCTCCCCCGGCTCCGGGTAGTGGTCCGTGGACTGGATCAGCGAGCCCGGCGCCCACGGTGCGAACTCGGGCACCAGGATCCGGTTGCCCGTTGCCGCGGCAGGCGGTTGCTCCCCGGGGCGCTGGACGGCCTCCTGGGCTTGGCGTTCCTCGGCGGTGCGCGTATCTATTTCAGAGGTGTGCAGGCCCAGCCACACCACCATCCCGACCAAGCACAGCGCGGTGACGATGACGGTAAACCACGCGCCACCACCCAGCCCGCGTCGAGGCGCCGGCTGCCCTAGCGGGGCGACCGGCTCCGGGAACGTCCACTGTTGCCCGTCTTCGGGCTGGTATTTCTTGGCGAGGTCGCCGCTACTGCTCATCGCCCGCTTCATCGTCAGCGAAGGCGGGGTCGCCCTTGGCAGCTTCTTCCTTCTGAATCTTCATGTCTCGGATGAACTTCTCGGGGTCGAACTCGGTGAAGTACTCCGGGCCTGCGAACTGTTCCTGTGCCATGTGCTACTTCCCTTCGATGGAGTCTTGGATAAAGGCCTTCACGGCGTCTGCGTCATTCGGCAATTCGGTGACGTGCCGTGGTTGGTCCATGATGCCACGGAAGCGCTCGGGCACCTCCGGCTGGGTGCCGGTGGCCTCGACGATGGTCTCGGCGAACTTCACCGGCAGCGCGGTCTCAAGCACGACGACCGGGGTATCGACGTCGCCACTCACGGCGCGGGCGGCGTGGACACCGTCGGCGGTGTGCGGGTCAATCAGCACGCCGGAGCGCTCGTGGACCTCGCGGATGGTCGCCACGCGGTCAGCGTGGGTGGACGAGGAGGAGCAGAAGCCGAACGCGTCGCGGATGCGGTCGAGGACGTCTGCGCCGCCGAAGTCCTCGGCGTCAAAGCCTCCGCTGTTCACTTTGGTGCCGAAGAGCTCGCTGGTCAGCGCGGCGTCTCGCCCGACGGCGTCGAACATCATGCGCTCGAAGTTCGACGCCTTCGAGATATCCATGGACGGCGAGGACGTTGCCTGGGTCTCTGCCGCGCTGCGCGGGCGGTACTGGCCGGTGCGGAAGAACTCGTCGAGGACGTCGTTCTCGTTCGTAGCCACGATCAGGCGGTCAACTGGCAGGCCCATCCGCTTGGTGATGTAGCCCGCGCACACGTCGCCGAAGTTGCCGGTCGGCACCGAGAAGCTCACCTTCTGCGAGTTGTTCTCGGTCACGCGCAGGTAGGTAGAGATGTAGTAAACCGTCTGGGCCAACAGGCGTGCCCAGTTAATGGAGTTGACGGCGCCGATGGCGTACTTCGCCTTAAAGTCGGCGTCGCCGTTGACGGCCTTGACCACATCCTGGCAGTCGTCGAAGACGCCGTCGAGGGCGATGTTGAAGATGTTCGGATCGTCCAGGCCAAACATCTGGGCCTGCTGGAATGGCGTCATCCTACCAGCTGGGGTGAGCATAAACACGCGGATGTTGTCGCGGCCGCGCATCGCGTACTCGGCAGAGGAGCCGGTATCGCCGCTGGTAGCGCCCAGGATGTTCAGGTGGCGGCCGCGGCGGCCAAGCTCATACTCGAAGAGCTCGCCGAGCAGCTGCATCGCCATATCCTTAAACGCCGCGGTTGGCCCCTCGGAGAGGTGTGCCAGCCACAGGTCGTCCTCGAGTTTGGTTACGGGGACGATGGCGGCGTCGTTAAATACGGGGGTGCGGTAGGCGCGGGCGGTGATCGCTTCGATGTCGGCGTGCGGGATGTCGTCGATAAAGAGCTTGAGCACCTCGGCGGCGAGTGCCGCGTACCCGCGCTCGGCGAGCAGCGTGCGCCAGCTGTCGAGCTGCTCGGGGCTCAGCTGCGGGTACTCCACGGGAAGGAACAAGCCGCCATCCGGGCTTAAGCCCGTGAGCAGGATGTCGGTGAACTTGTAGGTTGTGCCTGCGGTATCGCGCGTTGAAATGTAATCCACGGTTGCACAGTCTACGTGACGCACCGGACCCGCATGCCGGATTGCGCAGCCGAGGGAGTACCTTGTACCGCATGCCCCATTCCAACTCCCCTGTCTCCCAGACCAACGATCCACAGCAGCGCGTCACCCGGCGCGCCCTTTTTGTGTGGTTCGGCGCAGTCGCGGTGTACGTAGTCGCCATCTTGGGCCGCACGTCCTTCGGCGTCGCGGGAGTTGAGGCGATCGACCGCTTTGGTATCGACGCCTCTCGCATCGCCGTGTTCACCGCAGTACAGGTTGGCGTGTACTCGTTGGCGCAGATCCCGACCGGGGTGCTCATCGATAGGCAGGGTCCGCGCTTCATGCTGATCGTCGGCGCGCTCGTGATGGCGGTGGGCCAGATCCTGCTCGGGTTTACGTCCTCGTACCCTGTCGCGCTTGCGGCGCGCGTACTCATCGGCGCGGGCGACGCCACGGCGTTCCTGGCAGTGATGCGTATCCTGCCGAGCTGGTTCCCGCCCCGTAAGACGCCGCTGTTTACGCAGCTGTCCACTGCGATTGGGCAGATGGGTCAGTTCCTGTCCGCGGTGCCGTTCTTGGCGCTGCTGCACGCGAAGGGCTGGCAGGTCGCGTTCGTCTCGCTCGGTGCGGTCGGGGTGTTCGTGGCGCTCGCCGCGGTGGTCGCGGTAGCGGACGCTCCCGCGAAGCCTGGCGAGGAGGCTGTGGCCAAAAGTGCAAAGGTGCCGCTTCGCACCACGCTCTCGACGGTGGTGCGCTCGCCGGTGTGCTGGGAGGCTTTCTTCATCCACGGATTTTCCATCTTCCCGATGATCACCTTCACCCTGCTGTGGGGTGTGCCGATGATGACGCTCGGCATGGGCCTGAACGAGCAGGAGGCCGGCACGGTGCTCATCGTGCTGACGGTGTGCATGATCGTCGCATCGCCGGTGCTCGGTGCGGTCTCTGCGCGCTTGGGCGTGCGCCGCGACATGGCGGTCATCGTGCTGTGCTCACTGACGCCGCTGATGTTTTTGTGGTTCTTTTCGACGTCCACTCCGCGCGGCTTCGGCGCGATCCTGGCGGTGGTGATCGTGATGGGCACGGTGGTGCCCGCGTCCAACTTCGGTTTCGATAACGTGCGCGAGCACGTGCCGCCCGCCATGGTGGCGACCGGCACCGGCCTGGCCAATATGGGCGGGTTCACATCCTCCATGGTCGCAGCCCAGGCGGTGGGGATTTTGCTGGACCACTCGGCAGATTCGGTGCAGTACACGTGGGAGGACTTCCAGTACGCCTGGATCGCGGTCTACGTGCTAGCAATCCTGCTGATGGTGGGCCTGCTCGTGGCACGGGCGAAGGCGCAGCCGCAGATGCGCCGACTCAAGATCGTCGAGCAAGCGCCACCAACGAAGGCAAACTAGCGCCGCGGGGGTTCCTGGCGCCCGGTCAGGATGTCAACGACGGAGCGGATGGCGGCGTCGCCAAGCTGCGGCAGCGCCGAGGATCCGGGCGTGGAGACCGTGGTCGGCCCCTCGCCTTCGCGGGTGCGCTCGGGCACGCGCTGCTGGTGTGCATCCGCGCTCTCTGGCTCCACGGCGATGCTCAGCGTGGAATCTGCCAGTTCGAGTTCGGTGTCGGGGGTGACGCCGGCGACGCGGGCGGCGTCGACAAGCGCGACGAGGTCCGCGAACGTTGCGTGTTCAAGGTCGATTGCAATCTGTACAGCCATGGGCACCAGCATAAGTTATTCGAACTCAAGCGACGGGGTCTCGCCCCAAAACACCTCCTCCACCACGCGGTATGCGCGGCGGGTGGTGCGCCGGTAGTCCTCCAGGAACTGCTGTTGGTGCTCCGGGCTGTAGCCCGCGGAGCCTGCGACGGGGCCGAGCTGCGTGCCCGGCGCGGGCAGCTGGTCGGTGCGCTTGCCGGTGACGAGCACGATGGCGTTGCGGGCCCTGGTGGCCATCAGCCATGCCTCGCGCAGTTGGCGTGCCTGCTGTGGCGCGATGACCTGCGGTAGGTCGTCGTCCGGGTCGACGAGGTAGTCGAGCGCCTCCAGCGTGGAGGTGGTGTGCAGCGCTGGGTGGGTGTGCGCGTGCATCATGGTGAGCAGCTGCACGGTCCACTCGACGTCGGCGAGCGCCCCGCGGCCCAGCTTGGTGTGGGTGGCGCGGTCCGCCCCTCGCGGCAGGCGCTCGTTGTCCACGCGCGCCTTGATGCGGCGGACTTCCCTGATGTCGCGCTGGCTGGCGCCCCCCGGCGGGTAGCGCACCGGGTCGATGACGCGCAGAAAGTCCGCACCGAGGTCCCGGTCACCGGCGATGGTGACGGCGCGCAGCAGCGCCTGGCGCTCCCACACCTCGCCCCACTCGGTGTAGTAACGCTCGTAGGACTCCACCGTGCGCACCACCGCGCCAGAGCGCCCCTCGGGGCGCAGTCCGAGGTCGACCTCGAGGGGTGGGTCGGCGCTCGGCTTGGCCAGGCGCGCGCGCATCGCCTCAATGACCTTGGCGGCCCACACGGTTGCTTCGTGGTCGTTGTAGCCCTCGTTGGCTGCGGCAACCACCATCACGTCCGCGTCCGAGCCATAGCCGAGCTCCGCCCCGCCGAGTCTGCCCATCCCGATCACAGCGATGCGCGCCGGCGTTGGGCGCTCGGGGTCCTGGTGCTGGGCGCGCATCTCTGCGGCGAGCGCGGCGCGCAGAACGGCGTCCCACACGTAGGTGAGCTCCTCGCAGACCTGGCGCACCTCCATGAAGCCGAGCAGGTCGGCAGCGGCGATGCGCGCGAGCTCCGCCCGACGCAGCGAAACCCAACCCTATCGCCCTACACACCTCCCTCCCGACTCCCTATCCCCACCCCGCCCCGACCTGTCCCCCGCGGCTGCAAGCTCGACCCGCGCCCTCGGATGCTCTTGAGAGAAAGCTCCCCTGCCCCCGCACCCTGTCGCATGAACACATCGTGAGGTGAAAAAGATACCGCCCGACGCAGCGAACGCGCCACCGACACCGCGCGGTCCGGGTCCTCGTAGCGCCCGGCGGCTGCGACGATCGCCTTCTCCACTTGGTCGGGCGCCGCCTCGATGAGGCGCGGACCCGAGGAGCCGTCGCCAAAGAGTTTGACCACCTCAGGGGCCGCGATGATCAGTTCGGAGGCGTACGGGCTGGTGCCCAGGATCTGCATGAGGCGCTGGCTGACCACGCCCTCGTCGCGCAGCATGCGCAAAAACCAGCTCTTATCCTCCGCCGCCTCCGAAAGCTTGCGGTAGTTCAACAGCCCCGCGTCCGGGTCCGCGGTGCCACCCAGCCAGTGCATGAGCGACGGCAGCAGGATCGCCTGCAGCTTCGCCCGGCGCGAGGTGCCCTTCACCAGCGCGGTGAGGTGGTCGTGGGCGCGCGCCGGGTGGCGGTAGCCGAGTGCGGCGAGCTGGGCCTTGACGGCGTCGGCGCTCAAGGTAGCCTCGCCGTAGCTCAGGTTCACCACCGCGCTAAGCAGCGGACGGTAGAAAATGCGTTCGTGCAGGTTGGCCACGGTGAACCGGACCTGCTTGAGGCGGGTGCGCAGCGCCTCGGTCGCGGTCGCGCGTGGGCCGGTGCGGAAGCCTGAGGTGCGCGCGAGCCACCGCAGCGCTTTCGCGTCGTCGGGTTTGGGCAGCTGGTGGGTGCGCTTGAAGCGGGTGAGCTGCAGTCGGTGCTCGAGCAGGCGGAGGAACTCGTAGGCGTCGATCAGCTTGGCGCCGTCCTCGCGGCCGATGTAGCCGCCGTCGGTAAGCACCTGGAGCGCGTCGACGGTGTTCTTCACCCGAATGCTTGGGTCGATGCGCCCGTGCACGAGTTGGAGCAGCTGGACGGCGAATTCGACGTCGCGAAGCCCGCCGCTGCCCAGCTTGAGTTCGCGCTCGCGCAGGTCTTTCGGCACGTGCTCGAGCACGCGCCTGCGCATCGCCTGGACGTCCTCGACGAAGCTTGTGCGTTGCGACGCCTCCCAGACCAGCGGGCGCAACGCCGCGATGTAGCGCTGCCCCAGCTCGGCGCTGCCTGTCATCGGGCGTGCCTTGAGCAGCGCCTGGAACTCCCAGGTCTGCGCCCACCGTTTGTAGTAGGCCAGGTGGCTGTCGACGGTGCGCACGAGCGCGCCGGACTTGCCCTCGGGGCGGAGGTTGGCGTCGACTTCGAAGAAGCACGCGGTGCCAAGCTGCATCACGGTGCTGGCGGTCTTGGTGGCCGGGGCAGTGGCTGGTTCGGCGACGAAGATGACGTCGACGTCGGAGATGTAGTTCAGCTCGCGGGCGCCGCACTTGCCCATCGCCATGATCGCGAGGCGGGAGTCGGGGTCGTCGTCGCCGTAGGTTTCGCGGATGGCGACGGCCAGCGCTGCGGTCAGGGCGGCGTCGGCAAGCGTGGTGACGTACTCGGTCACCTCGCGGTAGCCCACCTCACCTGCGAGGTCCGAGGCGGCGATGCGCATCATGAGGGTGAGGTAGTGCTCGCGAAGCGGTGCGGTGGCGCTGGCGTGGCGCGACCACTCCTGCCCCGCGCGGTAGGTGCCGGGGGTGGTCAGGTCCTCGCTTGCTGTGTCGCCCTCGAGGCCCGCCGGCGCGGCGTCGACGGCCGCGAGCATCGTGCGGAAGAGCTCCTCACTGCCTGGGAGCGGCTCGAGCAGGCTGCACCAGCGCTGCGGGTGCGCCACCAGGTGGTCGGACAGCGCCGTGGAGCCGCCGAGCAGCGCGAACAGCCGGGTGCGGAACTGGCCGTCGGCCGCCAGGTGGGACTGCACGTCCTGCCAGGATGGGGCGTCGTCAAGCGCGCTGAAGAGACGGTAGAGCGTGTTGAGCGCCAGGTCTGGATCGCCGGCGTCGGCAAGCGCTGCGAGCACCTTCGCATCCGTGATGCCGAGCGTGGCTAAGTCCTCGGCGGCGCGGGGGCTGGTCAGCCCGAGCTTCGCAGGGTTCGGCAGGGGTGCTGCTGCAGACATGGTGCTCCTTTGAGGCCTAAAGGTCGATGCCGTGCTCGAGTTCCCACGGGGTGATCTGGGAGGTATAGGCGTGGTACTCGTCCCACTTCGAACGCAGGAAGAACTCGAAGACCTGCTCTCCGAGCACCTCTGCCATGAACTCGGAGCGCTCCAGGTGGCGCAGCGCCTGGTCGAGCGAGTTCGGCAGGTCGCGGTACCCCATCGCGCGGCGCTCCCGGCGAGTCAGCGCGAATACGTCATCGCGGCTTGGCTCGTCGAGCTCATACTCGCCCTCGATGCCGCGCAGGCCTGCTGCCAGCACCGCCGCGTACGCAAGGTAAGGGTTGCAGGCGGAGTCCAACGAGCGGACCTCGATGCGGCGCGAGTCCGCCTTGTGCAGGCGGTAGGTGGGCACGCGCACCATCGCGGAGCGGTTGGAAACGCCCCACGTCGCCGCGGTCGGCGCCTCCGAGCCGAACTGGAGGCGCTTGTACGAGTTGACCCACTGATTGGTCACCGCGGAGATCTCGTTGGCGTGCTCGATGATGCCCGCGATGAACTGGCGGCCCGTCTTGGACAGCGAAATCTCATCGTCCGGGTCGTGGAAGGCGTTGGTCTCCCCCTCCCACAGCGAGAAGTGGGTGTGCATCGCGGAACCATCCATGTCCGCGAACGGCTTTGGCATGAACGTGGCGTGCACGCCGTTGGCCTCTGCGACAGTCTTCACAATGTAGCGGAAGGTGACCACGTTATCGGCCATGGTCAGCGCGTCGGTGTGCCGCAGGTCGATCTCCTGCTGGCCGGCGCTGGCCTCGTGGTGGGAAAACTCGGTGACAATGCCCATGTACTCCAACGCGGCGATCGCCTGGCGGCGCAACTTCGGCGCCTCGTTGCGCTTCGCCTGGTCGAAGTAGCCGCCCTTGTCCGCCGGCACCGGGTCCTCCCCAGGCATGTTCTGCTTGAGCACGTAGTACTCGATCTCGGGGCTGGCGTTGAACTCGAAGCCTAGCTCGCGCGCGTGCGTCATCTGGCGGCGCAGTACCTGGCGCGGGTCGGCGTAGAGCGGGTCGCCGTCCGGCATGGTGATGTCGCAGAACATGCGGGCGGTCTGCAGGCCGGTGCCTTCGTCGAACGGTAGCGGCTGGAAGGTGGAGGGGTCCGGGCGCAACAAGGTGTCGGACTCGGAGATGCGGGAGAAGCCCTCGATGGAGGAGCCGTCGAAGCCCACGCCCTCGTCGAAGGCGGCCTCAAGTTCGGCGGGGCTCATCATGACGGTTTTCAGGGATCCGAAAATGTCAGTGAACCACAGGCGGATGAACGCGATGTCGCGCTGTTCAACCATGCGAAGTACGTTTTCCTGTTGCGTGTCCATAGTGTTGTACCCTACTGCGCCTGCGCTCATGCCGCCGCGAAAGTGGGCGAACGCGTTAGACTTTGCGGTGACCGCACATGCTTCGTGTTGAAAGTAGGGCTTCGCCGTGGCTGCACCACATGAGTACATAGAAATTGAGATCAAGTTAGCTGTCGACGACTCCACCGCCGTCCCCGACATGCGGCAGCTGCCGGGGGTGTCCGCGCTCGCGAGCACGAGCCACCAGCAGCTCTCCGCAATCTACTACGACACGGCTGACCTGCGCCTGACGCGCGAGAAGATCACGCTGCGCCGCCGCACGGGAGGCCCGGACGACGGCTGGCACATGAAGATTCCAGCAGGTCAAGGCCGCACCGAGCTACGCTGCCCACTGCAGGACCCGCACACGGTCCCGCAGGAGCTTGTCGACGCCGTCCGCGCCATCGTGCGCCGCCACCCGCTGCAGCCTATCGCCCAGGTGGACAACCACCGCGTGGAAACCATCCTCGCCGACGAGGAAGGCCAGCCCGTCGCCGAGTTTTGCGACGACCACGTCTCCGCCCGCTCGCTGCTACCAGGGGGCTCGCACACCACTTGGCGCGAGTGGGAACTCGAACTCACGGAGCAGGTCGCGGGCACCAACGCAGGTGCGTCCCTGCTGCGCCAGGCGGAGCGTTACCTGCTCTCCTCCGGCGCTCGCCCGTCCTCCTCGCCGTCGAAGCTGACGTCCGCGCTCGGGGACTCGTTGGCGAAAGCTCCGCTGCCTCCGCACCTCACCGAGGCACACCTGCCTGCGGATTCCCCGCTGCATTCGCTGTTAACTTCCGTACGCACGCTTCGTGACACCATCGTCCACGGCGACCGCGCCGTACGCGCCGACCAGTGGGACTCGGTGCACCAGCAGCGAGTGGCAATCCGGGAGCTGCGCTCCATCCTGCGCACCTTCGACGGGCTCGTGCAGGGCGATGCGTTTTCGAAGATCGAGAAGGAACTCAAGCACGTCGCGGGCGTGCTCGGGGTGGCGCGAGACGCTGAGGTGGTGCACGCCCGGTGGTTGCAGCTGCTCGACACTGACGACTCCGGCTGCATGGATGATGCTGCCGCAGCCCACCTGCGCGAGGATATGCACAGCGTGTACAAGCTCGCGCACCGCAACATCGTCAACATGTGCAACAGCGACGCCTACCTCAACCTTCTCGACGCCATCGATGAACTCATCGCGAACCCTCCCCAGGTGCGCGAGGGCATCAAGGACAACGACGAAGCCCTGGCGCGCCACGTGCGCAAGGCATATAAGAAGCTGATGAAGCGCCACGCCAAGGTCGACGACCGCTACCACGACACGTCATTGCCGCGCGCGAAGCGCGAGGCCTACGTACACGACGTGCGCAAGGCAGCCAAGCGGCTGCGCTACGCAGCGGCAGCCACCAGCGACCCGAAGTTCAAGCGCCTTATCAAGGCCTGCAAGCGCCTGCAATCGATGCTGGGTGATTTCCAGGACTGCGCGACCTCGCGCGAGGAGCTGCTGGTGCTTGCGAAGCTGGCGCGCCAGCGCGACGAGGACGTGTTCGCCTACGGCATGTGCTTCCAACGCGAACTCCGCGACGGTGAAAAGGCACTGCGCGGCTACTTCGGCGCAATCCGCGAAGTAAAGAAGGCAGCACAGAAAGCCCTGTAAGCCCTGTAAGTCCTGTTCGCGCAGTAGGGGCTACTTCTCCCAGGAAGGTGGGGTGCCCCAGTTGTCCTCGGCGGCCTCTTCCGCGTCCGCCTGCTGGTTACGCGCGGCCGCGATGCGCAGCGCATCCTCGGCTTCCTCGCGCGTCTTGTAAGGGCCCATGCGGTTTTCCCAGGACTGCACTTTGCCCTCGGTGATCTCGCCGGTGGTCGGGTTGTAATAGAAGTTTCCGCTCATGGCGCCCACCTTAGCGCCACGGGTATGGTTGTGCCCTATGAATGTCCAACAGGAGATGCGTGCTGCACATGCCCACCATGCTGGCTGCGCCCCCGACCACGTCGCTTCCGCGCCGGCAACGGTGGTGGTGGCTGGTGATGGCGTCGATAATTATGGCGGGGCGAGCATCATCGGGCTTGGCCCACAGCGGGTGTGTGCCGCGGTGAGCCGCAGGTCGGACGATGTCATTTCGCTCCAATTCACGCGTGCCGACGGCCGGATTCTCGCCGCGACCAGCACGCTGGCGGCACTCAACGCCCCTACCGCGGGCACCGAGGAAGCGCAGCTCGCGCACCGGATTACCGGGCTGATCCATACGCTGATCCACCGCCAGGTGCTTTCCCGCGAGACCACGGGAATGGACATCTCGGTGGTCTCCCACGTCCCGCACGGAGTTGGCCTCGGCGAGATTGCCGCGGCAGAAGCCGCCATCACGCTGGCGTGCGCCGGCGCCCACGACGATATCGACGCCCCTCCCCTGCGCACGAAGCTTGCGGAGGTCTGCGCACAGTCCGCCACCGCGTACGCCACGTCCAGCCCGCTGAAGGCGCGCTACACCGCGGCGCTTCGCGGCCACGGCACCACGCTGAACCTTGTGGAACAGGCAGACGGCTCGGTCACGCAGATCACCCACCCGGAGCGCCTTGGCCTGCGAATGTTCGTGGTGGCCAAGGAGCAGGCGGCGCAGCCGGACGCGTTCGCGGAGTCGATGCGGCGACGCCAGGAGTTCATCGAGACGGCAGCTGCAAACTTCGGCGTGGCCTCGCTGCGCCAACTACCGGACGCGACCGCGCGCGTGGTCCAGTGGGTGGAGGCCCGCCACACCGTTGGCGATAGTTCCGCACCGGATCCGAGGCGCGCACGCGCAGTGCTGCAGCGCTGTGAGGACGAAACGGCACGCGCACTGGGTGCGGCGCAGGCGTTGCGCTCGCAGCAGATCGATGCGCTGGTCAACGCGCTAAGCCCCCACGCGGGTGACGCCGCCGATGAGGCCCTGGCAACCCCGGCGCTGCTGAGCCAGCTCGCGTGCGAGTGCGGAGCGAGCGTCGCAAGACCAGCCGCACCTGGGGTCTCCCAGTCGGTGCTGGCGCTGGTGCCGGCGTCGAAAGCCGAAAACTTTGCCTCCCGGATGGAGGAGAACCTGCTGGTCATCCCGGTCACGACGGGTGAGGTTGGCAGGATCGAAGTGTAAGGCGAATGAGCCAGCCTATAAGCCGGATTCTGTACCCACGTCCGTAGGCGCGGGCGGCAACCATCCATCTGTGCGTCCCATCGCTGGGCGCATCAAGCAGCTACCTTCGGACTGGGCGGGCAGCCTCATCACGTCCGACGACCCCAGCCTTGCGGCTGCGGTTCTTGCCTTGCTCCCGGTGGGGTTTACCTGGCCACGCACATCACTGTGCATGCCGGTGCGCTCTTACCGCACCCTTTCACCCTTACCTACCCAGTTGCCTGGGTTGGCGGTGTACTTTCTGTTGCACTTGCCCGCGGATCGCTCCGGGTTGCTGTTAGCAACCACCGTGCCCTGTGGAGTCCGGACTTTCCTCGGTCCCCGCCAGCCACAACGCGTGTGGCGGTTCGGGGCGACGCGGTTGCCCGGCCGGCTCATTCGCACTGTGCCACTCTACAACACAGCGGCCGGTGCGCTTTATTTTCGGTGGTGGGCGACGTCGTTGACGCAGCGCACCACGCCCATCTCCCCGTAGAACTCCACCACAGAAATCGACGCCAAGTCCAGAAACAGGTGCTTGAACACTTCAGCGCTCACGTTCAGACCCTGGCGGATCACCGACTTGATCGGCGTGGTGTGCGCCACCAAGAGGATGGTTTTGCCTTCGTAGCGTTCCTGGACGCGCAGCCGGGCACGCGTGACGCGGCGGTGCAGCGATGCCAGCGACTCCCCGTTCGGCGGCGCGGTGGCGGCGGAGGCCTGCCACGCCTCGAACTCCTCGGGGTAGCGCTGCTGCGCGTCCTGCCTGCTGAGCGCCTCAAAGTCGCCGAAGTCCACCTCGCGGAAGCCCTCCTCGGTGACGATGTCCTCGTGCGCAATCCCGAGCGCGTCCGCGCAGGCCTGCGCGGTTTGCTGGGCACGCGCCTGCGGTGAGGCAACGATCACGTCGATGTGCCCCATCTCGGCGCTGTCCCTTCTCCACATCTAGATGGGTATACGCGACAGCTGTTCAACCATGCGAAGACCGGAAGAGCGTCGTGTAGGGAAACAGAGTAGATCTCGGTGGTCGCCGGCTCATTAAAAAAAA